>JABURP010000116.1 GCA_014762645.1 Crocinitomicaceae bacterium | reverse complement strand
ATTGGTTTCTGTGATTTATACAAACACGCGGACATCCATGTGTTCCCGCCATAGCCGGGTTCAAATAGATGGGGTTCGCATAAAACTGCGTAAACTCCGGATCCTGTCCAAATGCAGAGCCACCAAGTAAAAACGTCAGGATTAGTGCTAACCCCGTATTTTTAAGATGTTTTTTCATTCAAAATCGTCTTGTTAGAAAGGATTTAACGCTAACGCCGTACAAAAGGTTACAACTTATATTGTTAAATTCTTTTCTAAGATTTGCAATAATAAATAATTTCGCGCGTTTTTGAAAGTAAATTTAAGAAACTCTTAATACCTAAAATGAAAATCCACTCTCCTGTCTATAAATTACTGGTATTTGCATTATTTCTGCTGACTGTATCAGGTACCTTTGCTCAAACAGAAGAATTTTCTTTTTCAACTGCCTGGTTAAATGCAGAAAGCAAGTGTTTTCCATGTGATTTTGATGATCGCAAACAAAAGGTGTATACCTCCAAAACAAAGGAGCTACGAAGTAGGGGGGAGCGTGATTTTTCCTATGAGATTACTTCCATTAGTTTTAAGGATATAACAATTCCTTCTCATTTTGATAAAAATCAATTGACAGATGACCCTGAAATTCAGGTGAATTTTGGAAAGTCTCGTTCTCAAAATTTTGTGTCGGTATATTATTATCCAATTGTTCTTATAAATGGTCAAACAAAACTTGTAGATGAAGTTGAAATCACGGTTACGTCACAACCTTCTGCGCAAGGATTTGACCGATCGACTTATTTTGCACCAAATTCAGTGTTAGCATCAGGATCCTGGTATAAAATAGGGGTGTCAAAAACTGGTGTATTTAAGATTGATTATTCATTTCTTACCTCAATTGGCGTAAATACCTCAGGTCTAAATCCTAATCACATAAATATATATGGCAATCATGTACCTAAAATGTCGGAGAATAATAGTATTTATCGCCCAGATGATTTGCTGAAAAATGCAATTTTTGTGCAAGGGGATGGTGATGGATCATTTGATTCAGGGGACTATATTCTCTTTTATGCCACCGGACCAGATATTGAATTGTATGCTTCAACGAAGATTAATGTGGCTAAAAATCATGTCGATTCACTGAATTATTACTTTATCCACATAGATGCCGCTGACAGCCCAAAGAGGGTAGGTACAGGTTCTGTATCTGCAAATCCTGTTACGCACACAGTAACATCCTTTAATGATGTTGTTTTACATGAGAAGAATGAAATAAACCTCATTAAATCAGGTATTCGTTGGTTTGGAGAACATTTTGATATCGAACTGAGTAAAGACATTGTTGTTTCGCTTCCAGGAATAAATACATCATCACCTGTTGAATTACATTCATCCATTGCCTCTAAAGTACAAAGTGGAAGTGGAAATTTTATTATTACTATCAATGGTACAGAGCAAGAAAACATTAGTTGTTCACCGTTCAGTGGTGCCTACAATGAGGCCATGAGAAATACATCCACCAGTAGTTTTAATGTGTCATCTTCTACTTTGAATATCAATATGACTTTTGACAGAACCAGTCCGGCGAGTGAGGCCTGGTTGGATTTTCTTCAGTTCAATTATAAACGGAATGCCAACCTTGGCAGTGGACAGTTTTTAATACGAGATCTTTTATCTATTGGAATTGGTAATGTTGTAGAATATACAGTTTCAGGAGCCTCATCTGCTTCTTTTATCTGGGAAGTGACAGATCCTTCAAACGCGGTTTCAGTACCTGGATCTTTGTCGGGTTCAAATTTCACTTTTGCACTGGATGCAGATTCGTTAAGATCAATCGCAGTGTTTAATAGTGGACAGGCCTATACTCCACTATATGTTGGATCCGTTTCGAACCAAAATTTACATGCCTTACCGCAGTGTGATTTTATGATTGTTACGCATGCCACATTAAGACAACAGGCAGATCGTTTGGCGGCGATACATCAAGGACTAGGAGAGACGGTGCATGTTGTTGATATTCAACAGGTATATAATGAGTTTTCAGGCGGTGTGTCCGACCCAGTTGCGGTGAGATGGTTAATGAAAATGTTTTATGACCGTGCTGGTGGTGACCCGAATCTGATGCCGGAAAACTTGTGTCTGTTTGGAGATGGAACTTATGATCCTTTGAACAGACTTGCAGGAAATAATTATATGATTCCAACCTATAATAATCAGGATTATGATAACACAGTTGATTATGCCGATTCTTATACTTCAGATGACTTTTTTGGAATTCTTGATGATGGTGAAGCTATGACCGCAGCTGATATGATGGATATTGGCGTAGGTAGAATACCCGTCACAGATCTGGAAGAAGCTAAAAGTGTTGTGGACAAAATTGAACATTACGTAAACTTCGGATCATATCTGTATAGTAATGCCCAAGGTGTACAATGTGATGAAAATGGGTATTCCAGTTCATTTGGAGCTTGGAGAAATAAGCTGGTATTAATGGCGGATGATGAAAATGGAGGTCAGTTCGTGAAAGACTGTGAAGAGTTAAGTGATAGCACTGAAAAGCTATATCCTGAAATAAATGTTGTCAAAATTTATCTGGATGCCTATCAACAGGTGGTTACGTCTGGCGGACAACGTTATCCTGATGTAGAAGAGGCGATCAATCAGAATATGAATAACGGGGCACTCGTATTTAATTATGTTGGGCATGGTGGTGAAACAGGATTGACTTTAGAACGTGCAGTGACCATGAGTATGATTGAAAATTGGTCCAATGTCAATAATATGGTGATCTTTATTTCTGCGACTTGCGAGTTCTCGAGATATGATGATCCTGATCGCGTCTCTGCCGGAGAACGTACACTGACCGCACCTTATGGTGGAGCAGTTGGTCTTTTGACAACAACCAGATTAGTTTATATTTCTTTAAACACTGAAATGGTTAGAAACTTATACACTGCTCTGTTTAAAGAAGAGAACGGATTACCACTTTCTCTCGGCGAGATCATGAGAAGAACAAAAAACTTGACTTCTTCAGTATCAGAAAACAAAAGAAATTTTACGTTATTAGGTGATCCTGCCCTGCGATTGGGTAAACCACAACCACGTATTGTTACAGATAGCATTAACAGTGTGGCGGTGACCATGGCAACAGATACATTAAAAGCCTTGTCCAAAATTACAGTTGCAGGGCACGTTGGAAATTCTTCAGGAGTTGTTATTCCTAATTACAACGGGATTGTTTACCCAACGGTGTACGATAAGAGGAAAACGCGTTACACACTGGGACAGGACCCTACTTCACCCGTTTTACCGTTTGATACCCAAAACAATATTATCTACAAAGGAAAAGCAACCGTTACTAATGGCTATTTCAAATTTTCATTCGTTGTACCAAAAGACATTGATTATACTTTTGGTAAAGGAAAAATCTCCTATTATTCAAATAACCAAAATTCGAACAGCTATGGTTTTGACACATCTATTGTAGTAGGAGGGGTTGATCCGAATGGGATTAATGATAATACTGGGCCGGATATAACTTTATATATGAATGATCCAAATTTTGTAAATGGAGGAATAACTGATGAAGCTCCTTTATTTATTGCAGAAGTTTCGGATGAGAACGGAATTAATACTACTGGAAACGGAATCGGGCATGATATTATTTTAACGATCGACGGAAATACAGCTGACCCTATCGTTTTAAACAATTTTTATGAAGCAGATTTGGATACTTATCAAAGCGGGAAAGTATCCTATAAACTCAGTGATCTTAGTCCAGGAAACCACACGGCTACTTTTAAAGTTTGGGATGTCAATAATAACTCGTCTGAAGCTGTACTTGATTTTACAGTGATAGAAGAAGAAGATCTGGGAATATCCCATTTACTGAACTATCCAAATCCATTTACAACGAATACCGACTTTTATTTTGAACACAACCAGTGCTGTACATCTCTGGATGTGAGAATAGAAATTTTTACGGTTTCTGGTAAGCTTGTGAAGACCATATTGGATAATGTAAATACAATTGCATATAGAAGCGAAGGTATTAATTGGGATGGTCGTGATGAATATGGAGATAAGCTCGCCAGAGGAGTTTATGTGTACCGTCTGACAATTAAAACACCAGATGGAGAAAAGGCAGAAAAGTTAGAAAAATTGGTGATTTTATAGCTTCAATACAATAACCTGTTCTGTATTACGTATATTTGTAGAATCTTACTCGAATACCAAAATGAAGAAATCAATCGGGATAATATCAGCACTTTGTTTAGGAATAAGTGCATTTGGGCAAAATATTAATGATCCTGACCCAACAGCCAATGGTAAGCACTTACAGCTAAACACAATTACAACTGCTGTTCCATTTTTGATCATTACGCCAGATTCCAGATCTGGAGCAATGGGAGATGTCGGTGCTGGACTATCACCGGATGCGAACTCCATTCATTGGAATACCTCCAAATTAGTTTTTTCTAAGGAGAAGGCAGAATTCTCTGCTTCATACTCTCCGTGGTTAAGACAATTAGTAGATGATATTCATCTCTCATATATTGCCGGGTATACCAAACTCGGAGATCAACACGCAATCGGTGGTTCAATCAGATATTTTTCTCTTGGTAACATTACCTTCACAGATAATATCGGTAATGTGATCCGCGATTTCAACCCAAATGAGTTTGAAGTGACAGGTGCTTACGCATTCAGATTATCTGAACGAAATGCAATTGGGATAAACGGGAAATTTGTTTACTCTAATCTTACGGGTGGAACAAATGTCGGTAATGTTGGATCGAAAGCTGGTGTGGCCGGCGCAGTGGATGTATCTTATTCATGGTTTAACCCTGACATAAGAGTTGGTGATAAAGATGCAACTTTATCATTGGCAACAACAATCTCAAACATTGGTAACAAAATCGCCTATACGGTTGACTCTGAAAGAGACTTTTTACCCACTAATCTTCGATTGGGATCCGCATTTAAAGTAGAGTTTGACAAGTATAATTCATTGACCACAGCAGTTGATTTTAATAAATTGTTAGTGCCTTCTCCTCCTGTCTATGATGGAGACGGTAATCTGGTTTCGGGTAAAGATCCTGAAGTTGGTGTGGTAACTGGAATGATTCAATCTTTTTATGATGCACCTGGAGATGTTTCTTTTGATGAAAATGGTGATCCAAGTATTAAAAAGAACAGTCGGTTTGGTGAGGAAATGAGAGAAATCAATTTCGGAGTTGGATTGGAATATTGGTACAGTTCTATTTTAGCGGTAAGAACCGGTTACTTTCACGAGCATTACTCAAAAGGTAATAGAAGGTACCTGACATTTGGAGCAGGTATTTACTTCGGTGTATTTGGATTAGACGTGTCGTATCTCGCATCAGTGACTCAAAATAACCCGCTGGCTAATACAGTGAGGTTCTCACTCAAGTTTAAGTTTGGAGACAAAAAAGCTACTGATAATCCAAGCGTGGACGATTAATCAGAAATCCTATGAATTTTCGGGTTGGTTTTGGCGTAGATGTTCACCAGTTGGTTGAAGGTCGCGATCTGATGATTGGTGGTGTTAAGATCGAAAGCCCATTTGGTGCACTCGGACATTCAGATTCAGATGCCCTGTTGCACGCTATTTGTGATGCAATTCTGGGAGCAGCCGCTCTGCGAGATATTGGATATCATTTTCCGGATACAGATAATCAGTACAAAGGAATCGACAGCAAGGTTTTACTTAAAAAGAGCTATGATCTTGTACGATCAGCCGGATATCAACTAGGCAACATGGATGCAACTGTAATGCTTGAAGCACCAAAACTAAGTCCGTACATCCCCAAAATGCAACAGGTCATTTCTGAGATTTTTGAAGTTGAAGAAGATTGTATATCCATCAAAGCTACAACAGGTGAGAAGATGGGATATATTGGGAACGGCGAAGGAATTAAAGCTTATTGCACGGTTCTGATTCACCAGGTTGATAAACATCAAATATAGTTTGGATAGCTTCAAATAATAAATCCACCTCTATTCAGTCACGCACTTTCATTTGGTATCACTAATTTAGAAAACGTGATACGTGTATACCCATATCTGGTAATAGTTGTATTAAGCTTTCCTTTTCTCTGCAAAGGACAAGCATATAATTTCCAGGAACTTTCCATTCAACAAGGATTGCCACAGTCACAAGCTTATGATATTCTATTCGATTCAACACAACATGCCTGGATTGGAACTCAAGGCGGAGGATTGTGCCGGTATGATGGATTCGAGTTTAACTATTTCACTAAAAACGATTCACTTCTTTCTAACCGTGTTTTTTCTCTTGAACAGATTGGTGATGAAGTATGGGTAGGACAAAAAGGAGGGCTTTCAGTATTTGATCTCAATGCCCGTTTTTTAAGAAATTATGAATTGGATCAACCTTCATCTGTTGTGCTCGATATCGTTCAGTATAAAGATGCAATCTATGTCGCGACTGACATTGGTCCGTACTATATTAAGAAAGGGAAACTCGTTAAATACACAGATAACGTTTCCATCACTTCAGTAAATATTTATAATTTCTTCACGTCGTCTGAGGGATTGTGGTGCTGCACTAATGAGGGCTTGTTGCATTTTGAAGACCCCATGAGAAAAATTACAGAAGCCAAAGGTTTAGCTGCAAATCAGGTGAACTGCGCTATAGAATTTGGGGAGTACTGGATAATTGGCACCTATGGAGGTGGGGTTGAAATATACAGTCCTTCGGATGGGCTTCTCAAACAAAACCCTTTTTCAGCTTTAAATGAGATGATCATTCTTACTTTGTATGCAGCCAGTAATGACGAACTGTGGATTGGCACTCTTAATAATGGGGCGTATGTTTATTCCCAAAAAGAGGAAACACTCAAAAACTACCAGACGTCAAATGGACTCACAAATAATCATGTGAGATGTATTAAGGCGGATCATTGGGATAATATTTGGATTGGAACCTCAGGCGGAGGTGTCTCTATCTTTCAAAACAGTCCGTTTATTAAATACAATACCTCCTCAGGTCTGAATGCAAATTATGTCTATACAGTTTTAAACACAAAGGATAATAATATTTGGGTGGGAACAGAGGCAACAGGAGTAGTTCGTTTGAATGATACATCCGCCATTACATTTGATGAAGAGTATGGTTTTTATTCGGAAAAAGTAAAGGCACTTTACGAAGATAAAAATGGTGATATATGGATTGGAACCGAAGGTAAAGGTTTAGGGATTTTCTCACAATATGATGCCAAGGATACTATCTATACCTATATTTCAACCAGTACTCCCGGGATGACCTCGGATTGGATAAAGTGCTTCGCAGAAGACTCGCGCACCGGAACTATGTATATAGGAACCGGTGGTGGAGGAGTGATGTCATTGAATCGCACCTGGGAATTCCCACTAAATCAACGCTTCAAATCTGTACGACCAGGTAACCGGCTATTTCCGGCCAGAATCAATTCACTCGACTTTATTGAAGGGCAGCTATGGTTTACATCACCAGATGGTACATTCGGATATTATCGCAGTGGAATAATGGTTTTTGATGTCCATGAAAGCGCTTCTTTTAGAAATTGTGTCGGCACCTATAATAAAAGGTGGTTAGGTAGTACGGACAATGGAATTCTTGAAGTCACACTCGAAGGCGATTCGCTTTCATCCAACTCCTGGATAACGGTAAACGAAGGACTGAGTTCCAATAATATCTATCAGCTTGTCCTCAATGAAAGTGAAGATGAGTTATGGGTTGGTACGGAAAAAGGACTAGATCGTGTTGAACTGGATTCCGCTTACAATATTTCCGGGATAGAGCATTTTGGTTTTGAAGAAGGTTTTGAGGGAGTAGAAACCAATATCAATGCGTCCTATCTGGATAAACAAGGTAATCTTTGGTTCGGAACAGTTGATGGTCTTTATCTCTATCAGGGAGGTGAAGTAAACTATGAACAAAGAAAACCACCTGTACTTAGCTTGAACGACTTTAGTATTTTTTATGAGTCAATTGAGAACACGGAATATGCGGCATATTTTGAGGACGGTAAAATGGTAAAAGACCTGATGTTGCCTTACGACATGAACCATATTGGGTTTTCATTTAAAGCCATCCACTATACATACGCTAAAAATATTCGATACAGATGGAGGCTTTCTGGAGCTGATCCCGAATGGACACCCCCATCCAAACTGACCAACGCAACCTACAGTAATTTACCACCTGGAAACTATGTTTTCCAGGTCAAGGCATCAATTGATGATAATTGGGATATGAAACCCGTTGAGGTTAGATTCAGAATTGATGAACCGTATTATGAAAAGTTTTGGTTCAAAGCCATGTACTATAGCATAATTGCTTTTGTATTGCTGGTGATTGGTTTACTCGTTTACCTCAGAATACGACGGAAAAATATTGCAATTCGGGAAAAATTTGAAATGGAGAAAAACCTGGTTGAGCTGGAACAAAAAGCCTTGCGTTTACAGATGAACCCACATTTCATATTTAATGTGTTGAACTCCATTCATAATTTAATCATCCTGAACGATCCGGATAAAGCGCGGTACGCATTGTCCAAATTCTCTAAATTGATGCGAAGGGTGTTGGAGAATTCAAGAGAAAAGTTCATTTCTGTAGATGATGAAGTAGAAACTCTTGAAAATTATGTGCAATTGGAAAAACTAACTTCCAATCTGGATGTTGAGTTAATTATTGAAATTGATGAAAATGTGGATCCTGCAGAAAATATTCTTCCACCACTTATGATCCAACCTTTTGTTGAAAATGCAATTATTCACGGTTTAAAGGATATTGACTACCCGGGACAGATTAAAGTTGGATTTAAGTTGCTGCATGAACACTTGTTGGAATGTTATGTGGAAGACAATGGACGTGGCCGTAAAAAAGTTGATGAGATCAAAGCACAAAAAGCAAACTATCACAAGTCTACAGCGCTCAAGGTAACACAGGAGAGGTTGGCAAACCTGAATCAGGAAGTTGATTTTGTTCCATTTGAGATTATTGACCTGAAGGATGCCGCTGGCAACCCCAAAGGCACCAGAGTGGTTTTTAGGTTGGCGATTTAATTATTCGACAATTTCTAGTCGGGCAAACTTTAACAGAAGTTGCTTGTTTCCTACTTTCGGAAAAAACACTGTTGCTTTTACAGGTGGATCCCCCTCGAGACCAACTACTTTTCCTTTTCCAAAATGCTCATGTTTTACATTGTACCCAACTTTAAGGTCTAATTTATTAGCCGGAGTACCCGATTTTGGCTTGGCGTCCGCTGCTCCAATTTTCTTTAGCTTTCGCTGTTTATCAGAAAATACCTTTTTACCAGGTATGCCAACCTTGCGCTCCAGATTAACTTGATTTAATGACCTGCCTGAACCGCGTGTAGGATTGTTGACTTCCAGAAATTCGGTATCAATTTCTTCAATAAACCGGCTGGGTTCGGAGGTGATAAGATTACCCCAACGATACCTGCTGGTGGCATAAGATAAAGTGGCCTTTTTCTCCGCTCGGGTTAGTGCCACATAAAACAACCTTCTTTCTTCTTCTAATTCAGAACGGGAATTGAGTGCCATCTGTGAAGGAAAGAGGTTTTCTTCCAGTCCTACAATAAATACATAAGGAAATTCCAACCCTTTTGAAGCGTGAATGGTCATCAAGGTAATTTTGTCAAGATCCTCTTCTTTTTCTTCGTCAGCATCAGTAAGTAAAGCGACGTCTACCATGAAATCACTTAAGTATGCCGTCTCATTTTCACCAACCGATTCCGTAAATTCCTTAATACCCGCAAGCAACGCCTGTATATTCTCATACCGGGCAACACCTTCTGGCGATTTGTCGTCATACAGGTCTTTTAAAATTCCCGAACTTCTCGCAATACTCTGTGCAAGCTCATAGGCATCCACTTTTTCAAGGTCAACTGCATAACTTTTAATGGCTGTAATAAAGGTGTTGATCTTGTTTTGAGTTGCTCCAGGTAATCCAACGGGATATTTCCCAGGATTTATGAGCACGTCCCACATTCCTACTTCGTATTGATTGGCAGCAACTATAATTTTTTCAACAGTGGTTTTACCAATTCCGCGTTTCGGATAATTAATCACCCGCTTTAGTGCTTCTTCATCATTAGGGTTGGCTGTTAACCTGAAGTAGGCCAGTAAGTCTTTAATCTCTTTTCGTTGATAAAAAGAAAGTCCGCCATAGATTTTATAAGGCAGATTCAGTTTTCTCAATGCTTCCTCAAAAGATCTGGACTGGGCATTTGTCCGGTATAATATGGCAAAGTCAGCGTTTGCCGCCTGCTCGTTTACTTTTAATTCGTAGATCAGGTTCGAGATAACCTTCCCTTCTTCATTATCGGTTAATGTTCTGATGACTTTTATCTTGTTTCCTGAATCATTATCCGTCCAAACCGTTTTATGAATCTGATCTTTATTTTTGGCAATAATACTATTGGCAGCATTGACAATGGTCTTGGTGCTTCTGTAATTCTGTTCCAATTTGAAGGTTACACATTCCGGATAGTCATTCTTGAAATTGAGAATGTTCTCAATATTGGCGCCACGAAATGAATAAATACTCTGGGCATCATCTCCAACCACACAAATATTTTGAAATACATCTGCCAGTTTTTTTACAATGAGATATTGAGAGTAATTTGTATCCTGATACTCATCAACCAATATATACCTGAAACGGTGCTGGTAAAAGTGCAAGACATCCGGATGATCTCTCAATAACACATTTGTTTTGAACAGTAGATCATCAAAATCCATAGCACCTGCCATGAAGCATCTCTTTTCATAGGCCTTATAAATCTCAAACAAACGCGGTTTGCCACTCATTCGGTCTTCGGTCACTATATCAGAATTGGCTTCATAAGCTGCTGCAGAGATCAAATTATTCTTGGCAGATGAAATCCTTCCGTGAACGAGATTGGGTTTATAGGTTTTATCATCCAGTTTGAGTTCTTTAATTATGGTTTTTAATAAAGAGCGTGAGTCCTGGGTGTCATAAATCGTAAAATTGGATGGATACCCTAGTTTATCTGAATGATGTCTCAATATCCGAGCAAACACCGAATGAAAAGTACCCATGGATATGTTCTTGGCTTCTGAGTCACCAATGATTTGAGCAATACGTCCTTTCATTTCGCGTGCAGCTTTATTGGTAAATGTCAGGGCGAGTATGTTAAAGGGATCAACGCCTCTTTCAATGAGATATGCTATGCGATAAGTAAGTACCCGGGTTTTTCCAGATCCTGCACCCGCAATCACCATTGAGGGTCCTTCAGTATGTTTTACGGCTTCAAGCTGCTGCGGATTAAGGGTGTCCAGATAACTCATGTCACAAAATTAGAGATATTCTATTTAGAAGCCGAGCTGTCAAATCAAAATTTTGTAAACAATCTTACCAATTCTGTATGATAATAGATAGGAGATTCAATTTTTGTGTGATTGGGTACCTGTTCAATTTTAAATAAACATGGTTAAAGGAGGGCACCGCTTAATATCACCATGACAGAATATCTCTAATAAAGATGGGCTCCTTATCATAAAAGTGCCAAAAAGTTCTTTTGATACGAATTTGAAATTATAATTCCAGTTTTTTGTTGCATGAAAGAACATAGATAAATGAATATTGATATTAAGGTATCAATCTAGTATCACAACTTAATTATAAATCGCTGAAAAATAACAAGATAAAAACAAGGTGTGTATGGTGTAATATTAAGTGGCTTATTTGTCGAAACAATTCGGATGTTTATCCGTTAAAAATTCCTTTCAACAGAGGATTGTGAAAAATCTGCGAATAATTACAACTAAAAATTGTTTTATCAAAAAAACTTAATACCTTTGCACTCCGAATTTTTGCGAATTTGGGTGTAAAATATTGCGAAACAATAGATAAAATATAGTATTTAGAATATGCCAACTATTCAACAATTAGTACGAAAGGGAAGAACGGCTCAGGTGAAAACTTCGAAGTCGGCTGCGCTTGATTCTTGCCCGCAGAGAAGGGGAGTATGTGTGCGTGTGTACACCACTACACCTAAGAAACCTAACTCAGCTATGAGAAAAGTAGCGAGGGTTAGATTAACCAACGGTAAAGAAGTCAACGCTTATATCGGTGGTGAAGGACACAATCTTCAAGAGCACAGTATTGTTCTTGTAAGGGGAGGAAGAGTAAAAGATCTTCCAGGTGTAAGATATCACATTGTTAGAGGAGCGTTGGATACAGCTGGTGTTGAAGGTAGGTTACAAAGAAGGTCTAAATACGGTGCTAAAAAACCGAAGAAATAATTAGGGAATCATGAGAAGAAGACAAGCGAAAAAACACACGATTCTACCTGATCCGAAATTTAAGGATGTATTGGTAACTAAATTCGTCAACAACTTAATGATGCACGGAAAGAAAAGTGTTGCCTTCACAATATTCTATGACGCTATAGATATTGTACAGGAAAAAGTTAAGGATGAAAATCCGCTTGATGTATTTAAAAAAGCATTGACAAATGTAACTCCAGGTGTTGAGGTAAGAAGTAGAAGAGTGGGTGGAGCAACTTTCCAGATTCCTACTCCTGTAAGGGATAATAGAAAACAATCTTTAGCCATGAAATGGTTGATTGGTTTCTCAAGAAAAAGAAATGAGAAAACCATGGCTCAGAAGTTGGCTGCTGAGATCATTTCTGCCGCTAAAGAAGAAGGTGCCGCTTTCAAAAAGAAAGAAGATATGCACCGTATGGCAGAAGCAAATAAAGCATTTTCACACTTCAGATTCTAATATATAATGGCGAAAAGAGATTTAACATATACAAGAAACATTGGAATTATGGCCCATGTTGATGCCGGTAAAACGACAACAACTGAGCGTATTCTATATTACACGGGTATTTCGCATAAAATTGGTGAGGTACACGACGGAGCAGCAACCATGGACTGGATGGAGCAAGAGCAGGAGAGAGGAATTACAATTACTTCCGCTGCAACAACTTGTTTCTGGAAATATCCAACGGTGTTAGGTGAACAAACTCCTGATTCAAAAGAGTACAGAATTAATATTATTGATACTCCGGGTCACGTTGACTTTACTGTTGAGGTTGAACGTTCGCTTCGTGTATTGGATGGAGCAGTAGCACTTATTTGTGCAGCTTCTGGTGTTGAGCCGCAATCTGAAACTGTTTGGAGACAAGCAAATAAATACGGTGTTCCAAGATTGATCTTCGTGAACAAAATGGATCGTGCCGGAGCTGACTTCTTTAGAGCATATAAAGAGGTAAAAGAAAGATTACATGGTAACCCTGTTCCTCTTCAAATTCCAATTGGAGCTGAAGATGACTTCAAAGGTGTGGTGGATTTGATTAAAATGAAAGCCATTGACTGGAATGAGGAAGACATGGGTATGACTTACCGTGAGTATGAAATTCCTTCAGAATTGTTGGGAGAAGCACAGGAGTGGAGAGAAAAATTGGTAGAGTCAGTTGCAGAATCGGATGAAACTTTGATGGAGAAATTCTTTGAAGATCCGGATTCAATTACTGTTGACGAAATGATGTCAGCGATTCGATCTGCTACCTTGAAAATGGAAATCCAACCAATGTTGTGTGGTTCCGCTTTCAAAAATAAAGGAGTTCAAACTATGCTGGATGCTGTTATGGCATTTATGCCATCTCCTTATGATGTAGGTGCTGTATCTGGACATGATGTTGATGATGAAGAAAAAATCATCACAAGAGAACCATCTTCAGAAGAGCCTACTGCTGCATTGGCATTTAAAATTGCTACCGATCCATTCGTCGGAAGACTTTGTTTCTTCAGAATGTATTCCGGTAAAATTGATGCAGGTTCTTACGTATATGTTCCAAGAACAGGTAAGAAAGAAAGAATTTCAAGAATTTTCCAAATGCACTCTAACAAACAAAACCCAATCGATTTTATCGAGGCTGGTGATATAGGTGCAGGTGTTGGATTTAAAGATATCAGAACAGGAGATACGCTTTGTGATGAAAAGAACCAAATCGTTCTTGAATCTATGACGTTCCCTGACCCGGTAATCGGAATTGCTATTGAGCCTAAAACTCAGGCCGACCTTGATAAATTAGGTGTTGGTCTTTCTAAATTGGCTGAAGAGGATCCTACATTCCAAATTGAAACGGATGAAGATTCAGGTCAGACAGTAATTAGAGGTATGGGTGAGCTTCACCTTGAAGTTTTGATTGACAGGTTGAAGAGAGAGTTCAAAGTAGAAGTGAACGAAGGTAACCCCCAGGTTGCTTATAAAGAGCGTATCAACGTTCCTGTTGACCACAGAGAAACCTATAAGAAACAAACTGGTGGTCGTGGTAAATTCGCCGATATCGTGGTGAAAATCATGCCTCAGGATGATGAGGAAAAAACAGGACTTGAGTTCATTAACAACATTAAAGGTGGTAACATTCCTAGAGAATATATCCCTTCTGTTGAAAAAGGATTTAAAGAGTCTATGAAAAATGGTGTATTGGCAGGGTACCCTGTTGATTCGCTTAAAGTAGAACTAAATGACGGGTCTTACCATGATGTGGATTCTGACTCACTTTCATTTGAAGTTTGTGCGAAGATGGCGTATAGAAATGCATTGAAAAATGCGCAGCCTGAATTGCTTGAGCCAATCATGAAAGTTGAAGTTGTTACTCCTGAAGAAAATATGGGAGATATCGTGGCTGACTTGAACAGAAGAAGAGGCCAAATGGCTGGGATGGATGACAGAGCAGGAGCAAAAGTGATCAAGGCAGATGTACCTCTTTCAGAAATGTTCGGTTACGTAACTACCCTAAGAACATTGTCGTCAGGTAGAGCAACATCAACTATGGAGTTCTCGCACTATGCACCAACTCCTAAGAATATTGCTGAGGAAGTAATTAAAAAAGCAAAAGGACAAGTAGAAGCATAATATTAAGATCGGAATAAAAATGAGTCAGAAGATCAGAATAAAATTAAAATCGTACGATCACAACCTGGTTGACAAGTCAGCCGAAAAGATCGTAAAAGCGGTAAAAGCCACAGGTGCTGTTGTTAGCGGACCAATTCCTCTACCAACACACAAGAGAATTTATACTGTGCTTAAATCGCCGCATGTAAATAAAAAAGCTAGAGAGCAGTTTCAGCTTTGTGCCTACAAAAGGTTGATTGACATTTACAGTTCGTCATCCAAAACAGTAGATGCACTAATGAAATTGGAACTTCCTAGTGGAGTTAACGTTGAAATCAAAGTCTAACAATTAAGTAAGACGATTAATAAGTAAAGTATGCCAGGGATAATTGGAAAGAAAATCGGGATGACTAGCATCTACAGTGCCGAGGGCAAGGCAACGCCATGCACGTTGATAGAGGCTGGTCCTTGTGTAGTAACACAAGTGAAAACCGAGGACAAGGACGGCTATTCAGCTGTTCAGCTTGCTTACGGAGATAAGCGAGAAAAAAATACATCTTCTGCTATGCAGGGCCACTTCAAAAAAGCCAAAACTACACCAAAAAGAAAATTGGTTGAGTTTGATGGTATGGAAGATCTGAAGTTAGGAGATGTAGTAAATGTTGAAATGTTTGAAGAAGGTGAGTTCGTAGACGTGGTTGGAACTTCAAAAGGAAAAGGTTTCCAGGGAGTTGTTAAACGTCACAACTTTGGTGGTGTTGGTCAGCAGACTCACGGTCAGCACAACCGACTAAGAGCACCCGGATCTATTGGTGCAGCATCTTATCCTGCGAGAGTATTCAAAGGAATGAGAATGGCTGGACAAACCGGT
The DNA here is from genome assembly GCA_014762645.1 of Crocinitomicaceae bacterium. Classification (GTDB taxonomy): domain Bacteria; phylum Bacteroidota; class Bacteroidia; order Flavobacteriales_D; family Crocinitomicaceae; genus Paracrocinitomix. Next base: position 88,750 of record JABURP010000116.1, on the reverse strand, counting down.
AATGCTCGTGTGAAGCAAACAAATCTTCAGATATTGAAAGTATTAACTGACAAGAACTTGATCGTTGTTAAAGGATCTATTCCTGGACACAAAGGTTCTTTCGTAATAATCGAGAAGTAAGATGGATATTAAAGTAGTAGATACTAACGGGAAAGAAACTTCGAAGAAAGTTACGTTAGCGGATTCCATTTACGGAATTGAGCCAAATGACCACGCGATCTACCTGGATGTAAAACAGTATTTAGCTGCGAAACGTCAGGGAACGCACAAGTCAAAAGAAAGAGCTGATATCAAAGGTTCGACCAGAAAGATTAAAAAACAAAAAGGAACAGGTACTGCCAGAGCTGGTAGCATCAAGTCTCCTGTTTTCAGAGGAGGAGGACGTGTTTTTGGTCCTCAACCTAGAAACTACGATTTCAAACTGAACGGAAAAGTGAAAAAGTTGGCGCGTAAGTCAGCACTTTCATATAAAGCGAAAGACGGAGAAATTGTTGTTTTAAGCGGAATTGACTTTAAAGAGCCTTCAACAAAAGAATTTTTGAAGGTAATGGATGGAATAGACGCAGCTTATGAGAAGGTGTTGATCGTTCTTCCTGAATACAACAGAAATGTATACCTGTCAGCGAGAAATGTACAGGGAGCAAATGTTGTGACAGCAGATAGCCTAAACACTTACGAAATCGTTAATTCGAACAAGATGGTAATCGCTGAAGGAGCTGTGGAGAAAATTGAGAACATTTTGAAATAAGGAAGAGATGAACAACATTATTAAAAAACCGATCCTTACTGAAAAAGCTACACTTGATAGTGAGTTAAACAACAGATTTGCATTTGTTGTAGATAGAAACGCCAACAAACTTGAAATCAAAAAAGAGATTGAAAGAATTTACGGAGTTTCTGTTGATAGCGTAAGAACAATGAGATACGGTGGCGGAAAAGCCAAGAGAAAGTATACCTCTAAAGGTATTGCAGAAGCAAGAATTCCTCTTTGGAAAAAAGCTATCGTGACGGTTGCTGAAGGAGAGACAATCGATTTATACGAGAACATTTAAGAAATTGAGAAATGGGAGTTAGAAAGTTAAAGCCAATAACACCGGGTCAAAGACACAAGATCGTTAACGATTTTAGTGAGATCACTAAATCGAAACCTGAAAAGTCATTGATGTCTGCAAAAAAACGTTCTGGTGGCCGTAACAGCCAGGGTAGAATGACTATGCGTTACCTTGGTGGTGGGCACAAGAAAAAGTACAGAGTTGTCGATTTCAAAAGAGATAAGTTTGGAATTCCTGCTACGGTTAAATCTATCGAGTACGATCCAAACAGAACCGCTCGTATCGCTCTTCTTTTTTATGCAGATGGTGAGAAAAGATACATCATTGCACCGGAAGGACTTGAAGTTGGAGCTGTGATAAATTCAGGAAAAGGTGTAGCACCAGAAGTAGGAAACACACTTTATTTAAGTGACATTCCTTTGGGTACTATCATTCACAATATTGAATTGAAGCCTGGTAAAGGTGGAGCAATTGCAAGAGGTGCAGGAACATACGCACAACTTACTTCAAAAGAAGGAAAGTATGCAATCGTAAAAATGCCTTCAGGTGAGGTAAGAAGAATTTTGTTGACTTGTATGGCAACAGTTGGATCTGTTTCCAATGGTGAGCACATGTTGGTTATTTCAGGTAAAGCTGGTAGATCAAGATGGAAAGGTAGAAGACCACGTGTAAGAGGTGTTGTAATGAACCCTGTTGATCACCCAATGGGTGGTGGTGAAGGTAGAGCTTCCGGAGGTCATCCAAGATCAAGAAATGGTAAGCCTGCTAAAGGATACAAGACAAGATCAAAGAAGAAATATTCTTCTAAGTACATAATTGAAAAGCGTAAAAAATAAATAGGAAATGAGTAGATCATTAAAAAAACCTCCTTTTGTTCATTACAAGTTAATGCAGAGAGTAGACACCGCACAAGAGTCTGGTAAAAAAGAAGTGATCAAAACCTGGTCAAGAGCTTCAACCATAACTCCTGAATTTGTCGGTTTGACAATCGCGGTTCACAATGGTAACAAGTTCATTCCTGTTTATGTGACAGAGAATATGGTAGGACACAAACTCGGTGAGTTTGCTCCAACAAGAACATTCAGAGGTCACTCTAAAGGAAAATAAGTAAACAGGCTAAACATTAAATAAAATGGGAGCTAGAAAAAGATTAGCAGCAGAGAAAAGAAAAGAGCAGAAGAGCAGCATTGCTATTGCAAAGCTTAGAAACTGCCCTGTTTCTGCCAGAAAAATGAGACTGGTTGCAGATATCGTGAGAGGTCAGGAAGTAAACAAAGCACTGAATATCCTTTCACACAACTCTAAAGAAGCAGCAAGCCGATTAGAGAAACTATTAAGATCTGCAATTGCAAACTGGGAGCAGAAAAATGAAGACAAGAATCTTGAGGATGAAACATTAATCATCTCTGAAATTCGTGTGGACAATGCCGGAATGCTGAAAAGAATCCAGCCTGCACCTCAGGGTAGAGCACATAGAATTAGAAAAAGATCTAACCACACCACTATCATTGTTGATAGCATTAAAAGTTAAATAACTGATGGGACAAAAGACAAATCCAATAGGAAATAGATTAGGCTTCATTAAAGGTTGGGATTCTAACTGGTTTGGAGGAGATGACTACTCTGATAAGATTGTAGAGGATGATAAAATTAGAAACTACCTACATGCACGTTTGCAAAAAGCTAGTATCGCTAAGATTATCATTGAACGTACTATCAAGTTAGTTACCGTTACTATCAACACTGCCCGTCCGGGTGTGATCATTGGTAAAGGTGGTAAAGAAGTTGACAAGTTGAAAGAAGAGTTGAAGAAAGTAACTGGAAAAGAAGTTCAAATTAACATCTTCGAAATCAAACGACCTGAGTTAGATGCCAAATTGGTAGCAGACTCAATCGCAAGACAAATCGAAGGACGAATTTCATTCCGTAGAGCCATTAAAATGGCTATTGCTTCAACAATGAGAATGGGAGCTGAGGGAATTAAGGTGAAGATCTCCGGAAGATTGAATGGAGCGGAAATGGCTCGTTCAGAAATGTACAAAGAAGGAAGAACTCCTCTTCACACATTCAGAGCTGATATCGATTATGCACTTTCTGAAGCGCACACTACTTACGGTAGAATCGGTATCAAGGTGTGGATCTGTAAAGGTGAAGTGTACGGAAAAAGAGACCTTTCTCCTAATATCGGACTTCAGCAGAAAAAAGGTGGAGGAAAGAGAAATCCGAACTTCCAGAATAGAAGAAAATAAGTATAGAAGAATAAAGCAGTAATCATGTTACAGCCGAAAAGAACAAAATTTAGAAAAGCTCAGAAGGGAAGAAACAGAGGTCTAGCTCAAAGAGGTAGCAAGATCGCTTTTGGTTCCTTTGCGATTAAGACACTAGAGCCAGGATGGATCACAGCTCGACAGATTGAAGCTGCACGTATCGCCGTGACCAGATTCATGAAGAGAGAAGGTAAAGTTTGGATCAGAATTTTCCCAGACAAGCCTGTAACGTCTAAACCTGCTGAAGTACGTATGGGTAAAGGAAAAGGAGCTCCTTCTCATTGGGTGGCAGTGGTAAGACCAGGTAGAATCCTTTTCGAAGCAGAAGGTGTTCCTATGGAAACCGCTAAAGAAGCATTGAGACTAGCTGCTCAAAAGCTTCCAGTTAAATGTAAGTTTGTCGTACGTAAAGATTACGTTGAGTAATAATTGAAGAGATGAAGGCATCAGAGATTAAAGAATTGTCATTAAAAGATCTTCAGGAAAAGATCGAAACAATGGAAGAGCAACAAGCAAAATTGTTATTGACTCATTCGGTTTCTCCACTCGAGAACCCACTTGAGTTGAGACACAATAGAAGAACTATTGCTCGATTGAAGACCGCGTTAAACGCGAGACAAAATGAAACAACTGCATCTGCTGGAAAAGAGAAGAAGACAGAGGAAGTAAAGGAGTCAGCTGAATAAAGAAACGGTTTGTAATGGAGAATAAAAGAAACTTAAGAAAAGAAAGAATCGGGTTGGTTACCTCGGATAAAATGGAGAAATCTATCGTGGTATCTGTTGAGCGTAAAGTAAAACACCCGAAGTACGGAAAGTTCGTGAAGAAAACGACAAAGTTCGTAGCACATGACGAAAACAACGATTGTAATATCGGTGATACTGTTCGAATCATGGAAACGAGAAAATTGTCGAAGAACAAGAACTGGAGATTAGTAGAAATCGTTGAACGAGCTAAATAATTTGACCCATGATTCAGCAGGAAAGTAGATTAGATGTAGCAGACAACAGTGGAGCAAAGGAAGTACTTTGTATCCGGGTTCTTGGAGGAACTAAGAGAAGATATGCTTCTATTGGTGACAAAATTGTTGTGACTGTAAAAAATGCAATGCCCCAAGGGAATGTCAAAAAAGGACAGGTAACCAAAGCGGTAGTTGTAAGAACAAAGAAAGAAATTAGAAGACCGGATGGATCATACATCAGATTTGATGATAATGCGGTTGTATTGTTGAACGAAGCAGGAGAAATGAGAGGAACTCGTATTTTCGGACCCGTAGCTAGAGAGTTGCGTGAAAAAGAATACATGAAAGTTGTTTCATTGGCACCTGAGGTACTTTAATACGCAGAGAAATGGCGAAAAAATTACACATAAAAACCGGAGACACTGTTAAGGTGATCGCTGGAGAAGCTAAAGGAAGTGAAGGGAAAATCCTTCATATCGATCGCAAGAAAAATCGCGTGATCGTTGAAGGAGTAAACGTGGTGAAAAAACACGTAAAACCTTCAGCTGCAAATCCTCAAGGAGGAATTGAAGAAGCAGAAGCTGGAATCCACATTTCTAACGTAATGTTAGTACAAGGTGGTGTGGCTTCAAAAGTTGGTCGCAAAGAAGGCGACGACGGAAAATTGGTAAGATTTTTAAAAAAGAATGGGGAGGTAGTTAAGTAATGAGCTATAAACCAAGATTGAAAGAGAGATACTCCACTGAAATCGCGAAAGCGTTGAAGGAAAAGTATGGTTTTAAATCGACCATGCGTGTTCCTAAATTGGAGAAGATCGTGCTTAGCCAGGGATTAGGTGAAGCAGTTGCAGACAAGAAGGTTATTGATGCAGCCATGAAAGATTTGGCGTTGATCGCTGGTCAACAACCGATTTCTACCATGTCTAAAAAAGACATTTCCAACTTTAAGTTGAGAAAAGGTATGCCTATCGGTACAAAAGTGACCCTAAGAGGTGATAAAATGTATGAGTTCCTTGATCGTTTGATCAATATTGCGCTTCCAAGAACGCGTGACTTTAGAGGGATTTCCCCTAAAGGTTTCGACGGAAACGGAAACTTCAATATGGGTATCAAAGAACACATCATCTTTCCTGAAATCGATATCGATAAGGTAAATAAGATATTGGGAATGGATATCACTTTTGTCACCAGCACAGATTCGGACGAGGAAGCAAAAGCGCTATTAGAAGCATTTTATTTCCCTTTTGTAAAAGATGACAGAGCTGCTGCAAGAGAAGCTGCAGAAGCTAAAAAAGTTGCCATGAAAAAGGAGAGAGAAGATGCACAGGCTGCGTTGAGAGAAGAAAGTAGAGAAGAAGGATCTGAAGCTAAACCTGAAGGTCAGGCAGCTCCGGCAACTGAAGAGCCTAAAGCAGATAATAGCGCTGAAGAAACTAATAATGAGACTGAAGCAACTGAATAATCAGTTGAAAAGATAAGATTATGGCAAAAGAATCAATGAAAGCTAAGCAGCGTAAGAAAATTAAAATGGCTGCTAAGTATGCTGAAAAAAGAGCTGAGCTTAGAAAAAAAGCTGCTCAGGGTGACTGGGATGCTATGATGGCATTGCAAAAACTTCCTAAAAATTCAATGGGTATCCGTGTTCATAACAGATGCCAGTTGACAGGAAGACCAAGAGGTTACATGAGACAATTCGGAATCTCACGTGTGACATTCAGAGAAATGGCACTCGAAGGTAAGATCCCGGGAGTAACTAAAGCCAGCTGGTAAAAAAGAATACTAATTAGAAACTGGGACCACGTGGTCTCAAGTCTAAAATTTAAATAAATGAATACAGATCCAATAGCAGATTTTTTGACGCGAGTGAGAAATGCTCAAATGGCTCGCCACAAAGTAGTGGAGATCCCTGCGTCAAACTTGAAAAAAGAGATTACAAAGATCTTGGACGAGAAAGGTTACATCCTTTCACATAAGTTCGAAGATGACGGGAAACAAGGTATTATCAAAATAGCTTTGAAATACAACAAAAATGTTCCTGCCATTAAAAAGATCGAAAGAATCAGTAAACCTGGTTTAAGAAAATACTGCGGAGCAGATAATCTTCCGCGTGTATTAAACGGATTGGGAGTGGCTATCCTTTCAACTTCAAAAGGAGTGATTACGGATAAGGAAGCAAGAACTGAAAATGTAGGTGGCGAAATACTTTGCTACGTTTACTAAACCAGAAAAAAGAATTTAGACATGTCAAGAATAGGAAATAATCCGATTACGGTCCCTGAAGGGGTTGAGCTGAAGATCGAAAATGATGTGATTAGTACTAAAGGACCGAAAGGTGAGCTAACACAGGATTACGATTCATCTGCTGTGACAATCAAACTTGAAGATGGAACAGTAACATTGGATAGAGCTTCTGATTTACCTAACCATAGATCAAAACATGGTCTTTACCGTGCCTTGATTGCAAATATGATTGAAGGGGTATCAAAAGGATTTGAAAAGAAACTTGAATTCCATGGAGTTGGTTATCGTGCCACTGCTAAAGGGAATTTATTAGAAATGGTGATTGGTTACTCACATGCTGTTGTTATGGAAATGCCACCTGAGGTGAACTTTACAGCTGATACTGAAAAAGGACAGGCACCTGTGGTAACACTTACTTCTCACGACAAACAACTGGTTGGGCAGGTTGCTGCTAAAATCAGATCATTGAGAAAACCTGAACCATACAAAGGAAAAGGAATAAGATACGTAGACGAATACATAAGAAGAAAAGCAGGTAAATCTGCTTCAGCTACAAGTTAATTGAGTTATGGCATCAAGAAAAGTTGAAAAAAGAGCTAAGATCAAAAGAAGAATTCGCAAGAATGTCTTTGGATCAGCTGAAAGACCAAGATTAAGTGTGTATAGATCAAATAAAGCGATCTACGCTCAAATCATTAATGATGTAGAAGGGAAAACATTAGCTTCTGCGTCGTCTGCTAGCAATAAAGCAGCCAAAGGAATGAATAAAACCGAAGCTGCTGCAATTGTTGGAAAAGAATTGGCTGAGAAAGCAATCAAAGCCGGAGTTGAACAAGTTGTATTTGACAGAAACGGATACCAATATCACGGAAGAGTAAAATCTTTGGCAGATGGTGCTCGTGAAGGAGGATTAAAATTTTAAGAAAGATACCTGATGGAAAAACAAATTAGAGCTACAGACATTGAATTGAAGGACAAATTAGTTGCCTTGAATCGTGTTACTAAAGTAACTAAAGGTGGACGTACGTTCAGCTTCTCAGCTATTGTTGTTGTGGGAGATGAAAATGGTATCGTTGGTCACGGTCTTGGAAAAGCCAAAGAGGTAGTTGAAGCAATTTCTAAAGGTGTAGATGACGCTAAAAAGAACCTGATCAGGGTTCCCGTTATTCACGGAACAGTGCCTCACCTACAGAAAGGTAAATATGCAGGAGCATCTGTATTATTGAAACCAGCTTCTCACGGTACCGGAGTTATTGCAGGTGGTGCAATGCGTGCAGTATTAGAATCTGCGGGTGTTACTGATATCCTTGCAAAATCTCAAGGTTCGTCAAATCCTCACAATGTGGTGAAAGCAACCTTCAATGCACTTCAACAAATGAGAGATGCTGTACAGGTAGCTCAAGATAGAGGGGTGTCGTTGGATAAAGTTTTTAACGGGTAATTGAATCCCAAAGAAAGTAATAAGATGGCGAAGATTAAGATCAAACAAGTAAGAAGCACGATTAACAGACCGAAAGACCAAAAGGCTACGATCGAAGCTCTTGGATTTAAAAAACTGAACCAGGTTGTAGAGCATGAAAATACTCCGCAAATCCAGGGGATGATAAACAAAGTGTCTCACCTCATAGAGGTAGTAGATTAATTATTAACGAAAAGCGAAAGCGAGTAATATCATTACAGTATGAAATTGCAAAACATTAAACCAGCTGATGGTTCTGTTAAAAAGAACAAGCGATTAGGTAGAGGACAAGGATCTGGAGCTGCAGGTACAGCAGGTAGAGGTCATAAAGGAGCGAAATCTCGTTCAGGTTATTCTAAAAAGATTGGTTTTGAAGGTGGGCAAATGCCTCTTCAAAGACGTGTGCCTAAATTTGGATTTACAAATCCGAACAGAACGGTATACAAAGGAATCAACCTGGATACATTGCAGAAGCTAGTTGACGATAAGAAAGTGAAAGAAATTACACCAGAATCTCTTCGTGAGAATGGTCTTGCAGGTAAAAATGATCTGATCAAGATTTTAGGAAGAGGTGAGTTAAAAGCAAAACTTTCAGTTAAAGCAAACGGTTACTCTGCATCAGCCAAGGCAGCTATAGAAGGTGCCGGCGGAACAGCAGAAGTAATATAACAAACGATACAGACACTAGCCTCAATGAAGAAATTTATAGAGACCATAAAGAACATTTGGAAAGTAGAAGAACTACGGAACCGTATTTTGTTGACATTTGGATTGATCCTTATCTACAGAATAGGTTCGTTTATCATCATACCAGGAGTAGATCAGGGAGCATTGGCTGCTAACTCTTCTGGAGGTGGATTAGTAGGACTTCTTGACCTGTTCGCCGGTGGAGCATTTTCGAAAGCTTCAATTATGGCGTTGGGTATTATGCCTTATATCTCTGCATCCATTATTATGCAGTTATTGGGTATGGCTGTTCCGGTTGTTCAGAAAATGCAAAAAGAAGGGGAGAGTGGAAGAAGGAAAATTAATGGATACACAAGGGTTTTAACCATTGTAATTTGTGCATTCCAGGGACCATCATACTTACAAATGTATGTGATCAATGCCCAAGGTGTTGCTGATCCAAACCTTATGTGGTGGGTAAGCTCAATGATGTTATTGATTGCAGGTACCATGTTTGCCATGTGGCTTGGAGAAAGAATTACGGATAAAGGTGTTGGTAATGGTATCTCATTGCTCATTACCGTTGGTATCCTTGCAAGATTTCCGTCTGCAGTATTTGGTGAGTTCCTTGAAAGAAACTCAGGTGCAGGAGGAATCTTCATGTTCCTTGTAGAATTGTTGGTGTTCTTTGCCATTATTATAGTTACCGTGCTCATAGTACAAGGAGTACGTCGTGTTCCAATCAACTACGCAAAAAGAGTTGTTGGGCAAGGAAAAGTAACGGATGCGGGTCAACGATCATATATCCCACTTAAAGTGAATGCTTCAGGTGTGATGCCAATTATCTTTGCACAAGCAATTATGACCGTTCCAACTATGATTAATTCGGATAACCGAATACTGGCTGAGCTGGCTGACTATAGAGGGTTTTGGTACAACTTTGTGTTTGCTATAATGATTATCGTGTTTACCTATTTCTATACAGCGATTACGATTAATCCGAAGCAAATTGCAGATGACCTAAAGAGAAACGGTGGTTTTGTGCCAGGTATTAAACCAGGTTCAGACACTGCAGATTTTATTGATACTATTCTCTCCAGAATAACATTCCCAGGATCATTCTTCCTGGCAGCAATTGCAATTATTCCTGCATTTGCAATGTTGTTTGGAATTGGAGATGGTTTTGCCATGTTTATGGGAGGTACTTCCATGCTGATCATGGTAGGTGTGGTTTTAGATACATTACAGCAGATAGAAACATATTTGTTAAACAGACACTACGACGGACTGATGGAAGGTGGAAGAATTAGAGGACGTAGAGGAGCAAATGAATTTTCAGGACTATAATTATTTATGGCTAAACAACCTTCAATAGAACAAGACGGAACAATTGTGGAAGCATTGGGTAACGCCATGTTTCGAGTAGAGTTGGAAAATGGACACATTATTACAGCTCACATTTCAGGAAAGATGAGAATGCACTACATTAAAATCTTGCCTGGAGATAAAGTTAAATTAGAAATGTCCCCGTACGATTTGACAAAAGGGAGAATAACGTACAGGTATAAATAAGGATGTCAGTAGTTATGCGTCTGACACTATTAAAAAAGAAGTTATGAAAGTAAGAGCATCAGTTAAGAAGAGATCTGCAGATTGCAAGATCGTGAAGCGAAAAGGTAGGGTTTACGTGATTAACAAGAAGAACCCAAAGTTTAAACAAAGACAAGGATAAGATTTGAGTATGAGTGGTGAGCTTTGAGTTATCCAACTCACATCTCACATCTCACACCAAAAACAAATAAAAGATATGGCTAGGATTGCTGGAATTGACTTACCGAAAAACAAAAGAGGTGTAATCGGATTGACTTACATCTACGGTATTGGAAAGAGTACTGCTTCTAAAATCTTGAGTGATTGTGGAGTAGATGAGAACACTAAAGTTCAGGATTGGACAGATAAAGAAGTGAGTGCTATTCGTGCTCATGTATCTGAAATGAAAGTAGAAGGAGCTTTGCGTTCTGAAGTGCAATTGAACATCAAACGTTTGATGGATATCGGTTGTTACAGAGGAATCAGACACAGAGCTGGACTTCCACTTAGAGGTCAGAGAACCAAAAACAACTCCAGAACAAGAAAAGGAAAGAGAAAAACAGTTGCTAACAAAAAGAAAGCAACTAAGTAAGAACAGGCTGTAAGTCTGGTTTGATTTTGGATCCGGAATCTTGAACCCAACTAAAGGGAAATCAGGAGTAGGACAACCAAATGATAAACCGACAAAGACGACAAAGTCAAACGCTAAATAATATGGCAAAAACAGGAAAAGCAAAAAAGAAAAATGTAAAGATCGACGCAGTTGGTGAAGCTCACATTCAGGCGTCTTTCAACAACATAATCATCTCGCTTACAAACAAGTCGGGACAGGTAATTTCATGGTCATCTGCCGGTAAAATGGGATTCAGAGGATCAAAGAAAAACACGCCTTATGCAGCTCAGGTAGCAGCTGAAGAATGTGCAAAAGAAGCGTATGATCTAGGACTTCGTAAAGTAAAAGTTTACGTAAAAGGTCCTGGTTCAGGAAGAGAATCAGCAATCAGATCGCTCCACAATAACGGTGTCGAAGTAACAGAAATCATTGATGTTACTCCATTACCACACAATGGATGTCGTCCACCTAAAAGAAGAAGAGTATAATTAATAGTAAATAAGACCATTGACCCAGGCTAAAGGACCTACGGTCAAGCATCTAAACAAAAACAGAAATGGCAAGATACAGAGGACCAAAATCAAAAATCGCTAGACGATTTAGAGATCCAATTTTTGGAGCAGATAAAGCTCTTGAAAGAAAAAATTACCCTCCGGGACAACACGGCCCTAATAAAAGAAGAGGTAAACAATCAGAGTACGCTATTCAGTTAGCCGAAAAGCAAAAAGCAAAGTATACTTACGGTATCCTTGAAAAACAATTCTCTAACCTTTTCAAAAAGGCATCTAGAATGAAAGGAATTACCGGTGAGAACTTATTGGCGCTTTGTGAGTCTCGATTAGATAACACTGTGTTCAGACTTGGATTGGCAACAACCAGAAGAGGCGCAAGACAGTTAGTGACGCACAGACACATTACCGTTAACGGTAAGATCGCTAACATTCCTTCGTTGACATTAAGAGAAGGAGATGTTGTTAGTGTTAGAGAGAAATCCAAATCTTTGGAAATTATTTCTGAGTCGCTTGCGGCAAAAGAAACAAGCTTTGACTGGTTGGATTGGGATTCATCAAAAATGGAAGGAAAGTTCATGAACACTCCTGAAAGAGAAATGATTCCTGAGAACATTAAAGAACAGTTGATCGTCGAGTTGTACTCGAAATAATAAAAAAGACCTTAGAGAAATAGATACCAGACTTAAGACTTGTCCTGATACAATCATTAGAAATAAGTTTAAAGTCTACCGTCTAAAATCTAATTTCAATTAATATAAACCACATTGGTCTCACGGCCAAAGGATCAGTTAGAACTTCTTCACTCTTTCAGATCGCGCAACCGGGAGCCAATTAAAAAAGAAGAAAAACAAATGGCAATTTTAGATTTTCAAAAACCGGACAAGGTAATTATGATCGAATCGGATGACTTTAGAGGTCAATTCGAATTCAGACCGCTTGAGCCGGGTTATGGTATTACAATTGGAAACGCGTTGAGAAGAATTTTACTTTCTTCCCTTGAAGGTTTCGCAATATCTTCAGTTAAAATTGAAGGTGTAGACCATGAATTTTCAACGATCAAAGGCGTTGTAGATGACGTAACAGAGATCATTTTGAACCTTAAACAAGTTCGATTCAAACAGCAAATTGAAGGAACAGATTCTGAAAAAGTTATCGTTTCTGTTTCAGGACAAGATACACTTACAGCAGGTGATATCGGGAAATTTACTACCGCTTTTCAGGTGTTGAACCCAGACTTGGTGATTTGTAAAATGGAACCAAGTGTGAAGATCAACATGGAGCTGGAAATTATCAAAGGTAGAGGATATGTTCCTGCTGAAGAAAATAAAGTAGCTAATGCACCTATCGGTACTATTGCAACGGATTCAATTTTTACACCTATCAAGAATGTAAAATACAACGTTGAAAACTATCGTGTAGAGCAAAAGACTGACTACGAAAAATTGATCTTTGACATTCAGTCGGATGGATCAATTACGCCTAAAGATGCATTGCAGGAAGCGGCTAAAATCCTTATCCACCACTTTATGTTGTTCTCTGATGAGAGAATTACGTTGGATACAGAGATCAAGTCAGAAACAGAAGAGTTTGATGAAACTTCACTTCACATGCGTCAGTTGTTGAAATCTAAATTGGTGGATCTTGACCTTTCAGTAAGAGCATTGAACTGCTTGAAAGCTGCAGATGTTGAGACACTTGGAGATTTGGTTTCATACAACAAAAATGACTTGTTGAAATTCAGAAACTTCGGTAAAAAATCATTAACAGAGCTTGAAGACTTAGTTGAATCTAAAGGACTTGCTTTCGGAATGAACGTATCGAAGTACAAATTGGATAAAGAGTAAATCATCCTCAATTTGAGGTAGAAAAATATGTTGGAGGACACGACGCAGTGTCGAAGTGACCTTCAACCTTCCTAAATCCTTGTGATGGAAGTAAAAGATGAGCTAAGGTAAAGCAAATAGTAAACAGCCCCCAGGTGCTATAGTAGGTTTGGGAGCGAAAAACAAGAAAAATGAGACACGGTAAAAAATTTAACCACCTAAGCAGAAAATCTGCACACAGAAAAGCAATGTTATCCAACATGGCTTGTTCTTTAATTGAGCACAAAAGAATTAACACTACGGTTGCTAAAGCAAAAGCCTTGAGAGGATTTGTTGAGCCATTGATTACAAAATCAAAAACGGATTCAACGCATTCAAGACGATTGGTTTTTAGCAAGTTGAAAAACAAATATGCCGTAACAGAGTTGTTCAGAGAAGTGGCTCCAAAAGTAGCAGATAGAGAGGGAGGTTATACTCGCATTATCAGAACCGGAACACGTTTGGGTGATAACGCCGAGATGTGCATGATCGAGTTAGTTGATTTCAACGAACTATACGGAAAAGAAACCGGTAAGAAAACTACAAGAAGATCCCGAAGAGGAGGAAAAAGTGGAAGTAAAGGTGGTGCTCAGGCAACAACAGCTGCAGCAGCAACCGCTAAAGCCGGCGACAAAAAAGCCGAGAAGAAAGACGACGCTAAAAAAGAAGAAGAATAAGAAAACGATCTTCATAAACATTTCAAAAAGCAATCTCAACTCGAGATTGCTTTTTTTTTACTGTCGATTTCCTAAGTCGTATTTGTATTACTTACCTATATCATGATTGTTTAGGGTAACGCAGTGAGCTAAATTTGCTAGTTTTAGGTAAATAATGATAGATAGATAATGGAGTATTTTACGTTGGCCCGGGTAATTCATGTATTAGCAGTCATTCTTTGGATTGGTGGAGTAGCCATGGTAACAACTGTACTCATTCCGGCGATTAAGAAAATGAAATCAAAGGAAGATCAACTAAAAACATTTGAAACTATTGAAGGAAGGTTTGCACTGCAGGCAAAGATCACAACCCTCCTGACGGGATTGACGGGCTTCTACATGCTATACGAGCTTAACGCCTGGGACAGATACCTCGATTATAGATTTTGGTGGATTCATGCTATGACCTTGGTTTGGATTATTTTTTCCCTGATTCTTTATGTTCTTGAGCCCCTTGTGCTGGATAAGGTGTTTGAGAAGTATGCGCATAAAAATCCTGAAAAGGCCTTTAGAATTATGGGGCGAATGCACTGGATATTGCTAATTATTAGTTTAATAACAACAGCTGGTGCCGTGGCGGGAAGTCATGGATGGTTTTGGGTAAAGTGAGGGTTTGTATGCAATGATTTAATGGTCCCTACTTTTTTCTGAATATCTTTTCTTCGTATGTTACCAGACTGACTAAATTAGCGCTATATGATTGCCAATACACCTAAACCTCCTTACTATGCTGTCATATTTAGTTCCATTCGTACTGAAGGGGATAACGGGTATGAAGGGATGACGGAATTAATGGTTGAGTTAGCATCTCAACAAGACGGTTTTCTAGGGTTGGAAAGTGCCAGAAATGATTTGGGTATTACCGTATCGTACTGGAAAGATCTTGAATCCATAAAGAAATGGAAACAACACCATGAACATGTAATTGCCCAAAAAAAGGGTAGAACAGAATGGTACAGGCATTATAAAACACGTATTGCTAAAGTAGAACGGGATTATGGCTTTGATGGTGAATAATGGGATATAAAACACTCCCACAAATTCGTCATGAATATGGCATTAGTCAAAAAGTATAAACGGACACCAAAGCTTAAAATCCGTGGTATCTGTACAGACCGGAATCGAGATGCCCAACTTGGCTTCAATCCATTCTATATTACCGATACTCATTCACAAAATAGATCTTGTCATCCCGGATCACATATTGCCGTTGAATCAAATACTTTGTACTGACAGAAGCTTCTGGATATAATTCTCGATAAAGTTCGACAAACTTCTCCATTTCATCAAAATCAGATTGCAGAACAAGCAGTGTATCATTTTCAATAGTATAGGTACCCGCGGTGAGTGATTCAATATTGCCTAAACCCCAATTCCAACGGAAAATTCCATCCGTACTTAAGGCTATAGTTTTCATTTTGATCCCACCTTTTATAATGCAGGGTAGTGCATAGTACTCCCATTTTGGGTCTTCTCCCCACAACTTTTGATCTTGCTTGGTCATGTGATAAGGCGAACAAGGTATATTCACAATCCAGCGATCACCCCAGGTACGGATCATACTCACTGCATTCAATGTATCTGTATTGTAAACACAATTATCAAAATAGCGGGTTTTAAAGTCCTCAACTACTACCATACCATGTCTTTCAACGCGATAGGTGCTATCATTCTCTTTAATAAAATCCCTACCATAAATGGAGATTTTCTCAGGCATGGAAAATTTGAAATTGTCGTCTGATACATTCCAACTTAAACCCTCAGAAGGAATTGTGACTCCTATGAATTGCTCATTATCATCTATTCCGTACCAAAAAATACGATATGCATAACTTCGGGCTACGTCTTTTGAAATCAAATGGGAATTACAAGTTCCCACATCAATTACAACCAAGTTTTCATGGTTTGTTGTTACTTCGGGATTCGTTTTGCAACCGAATTTCTGTGCGGCTTGATGTAAATACCACACACCTTTAGGGTTTAATTGTACCGGAGTCTTCAATGAATCAGAATCCTGACTCCGGGCTACACTTCCTAATATTAGAATAAGTAAGGTAAAAGTCTTCATCTTTTTCATTTAGTAATTTAAACAGTGAAATTAAGACTTATTCCGGAACATGTAAAGAGTGTGCAACAGCACTTGATTTTTTTCGTTCTTTTTTTGTCAAGTTGGCACGCAGTGGAAATCCTACTTCACGCTGGAACAAAAAACAAAGCCAACTAACTTAAGGGATTCTACTTTTTGCCCATAGATCAAAATCTCGCGACATCTTCTTACCTCTTATCAGGATGATCAGTCTGGTAAAACGTATTTTCTTGTGTAAGTTTACAACCTATGAAGTTCGCAATTTTCATTTTGTTTCTACTATCTATGCAAATAACCCTGGCGCAATCTGATCGGATGAATCTTTCTACTAAACTGTTAAATGATTCGATCTGGCCCAAAGCATGGTCTGTGGAAGACACAACACAAAAAAAGCATTACGAAATGATGGCATTGGCTATGGATAGTGCCACATTTGTTATGGTGTATGTAGATTGGACAGACGCGCTTTACATGACCAATTGCACTTCCTCGTATAAAATCGAAGATAACTTTATCGTCACTACCATCCTTGATTGTGAAAGTAATGAAGAATTAAAGTACGTTTACACCTATGTCACCTCCTATAATGAGATCTCAGTGCTTATGAGTGACAAACGTTTGCCACTCAATGAGAGCCTTTTGCTACAGGATGGTTGGCTTAACTTTCAGGGATTTGGCCCGAAATAATTTACTTGACCAACACTTTAATAGTTCGGTTATTGTGCGCATTGGAAATGGTCACAAAATATACACCCGGCACCAAATCTAATCCCCCTATAACCATTTGTTTTCCGGAAACTGGTGTGGGTGGCATAATAAATTGACCAAGACTGTTCGTAACATAGATTTGATTATCAACCCAATCATTATTAGCTATTGTTACCACAAATTCACCTGAAGTTGGGTTTGGATAGATATTGATATTATCTAGCGTACTTTCAGTAATACCTATTCCCTGGATACTAGTACATGCAGATGTATTTGTACAACCATTCACCGTGACTTCTACAGCATAGTTACCGTTCAGGGTCGCAATAAATTGTTGTCCCGTTTCACCTGGTATTGCAGCCATTCCATTATCACAATCTACCCACTGATAAGTGGCCCCGGAGGTAACGGCAGTAATGGTGTCTCCATTGTTAATCACAGATGCGTCAGGTACAGCAGCAACAGTTAATACGGTGTGAATGGTACTATCACAAACAGCACCAGAAAGAACATCAGTATATGTGCCGGGATTCATATAACTTGAACTACCTACGGTATAAGTATCTCCATCACAAATCGTTGCATAAACTGTGTCTTCATATGGCTGAATAATGCCAATGGAGCTTTCAATAATACTATCCATCCCGTTAACAGCAGCTAACGTATCGTAATAGATTCCGGGTGAACTGTAGTAGTTACTTCCAACCTGTACAGAGTCTCCTGAACATATATCGACGGATTGCTGTTGATAGTAATAGTCCACCATATCTGCATTTAGCATAATCGCTTTTGGGTTTGAAAGCGCAAATAAAGTGAAGGATGCATACCCTAATACTGAATTCTGAACGGTATTTTGAGACATACCAAACTCTACTTCATTGGCCCCACCATAGTGACCGGCACAGAGGAGAATTATATCTCCTGGATCCACTAAATTAGGTGAAGTGAAGACCAGGTCCACATACGTACCAAGATCTCCATTTTGTATGGTATAGTCAAGCGTTTGATTAGCCCATAAAAAATCCCCTGTACCAGAATCGTAAATATGAAAAGTGCAATACATAATTTGGCCAACATTAGAAGGATTATCAGAGATACGAATGGAAACACCATTCACGAAACTGCTTCCGAAAATTTCCATGACATTACCAATTTCAAATGGATTTCCAGTATTTGATGCAACATTTGCTATTGAAGATACGTAATCAGGCTTCGCCCTTGAATACGTTGAAGTGGTAATTTCAAAACTATCTGTGATGGTATCATTACTGGTTACATCTTCCGCATTGGTACCTGCAAAGTTCCAACTCATAGTGTATGTGCCATTACTTCCTGATGGCGTAAACGTGCTTGACGCTCCTAAAGAATCGTAGGTATAAGATGGCAAATCTACAGTGGCAGAAACATCTGAAAATACGTTCCCTCCATAATCAACATTACTTTCAAGTGCTAGACCTGTGTGCGTTTGCCCCCCGGCATTAAACACTTCAGCTGAAAAGGTAATCGGAGTAACTTGAGATTCCGGTACACTATAATATTCTAGCCCTTCAGGATATATTCCACCTACACCAGAGCGAAAGTATGCCGATTGGATATCTGCATCATAGTTTCCACCTTCAATGATTCGAACATTGTCCACAAACCATCCATATTCTGCGTAATTCATAGTGGGACCGTTTAAAGCACCATCCCATAGTAACCTTATCGTCACATTGGCCGGGTTTCCTGTAATATAGGGGCCAAGATATGCTGTTCGCGTCATAGGTTTTGGATAAAGATCACCGCCACCTGCTGTCAGTGGAGTGATATCGTTATTGTTTATAACCTCTGTCCACATTATTCCACCATCTATACTTACTTCAACTGATTGAAGGGTGATAAATCGTGCACCATACTGTTCAAATTGAAGTTGAGGTGAAACGATCCCGGTAAGATCTATTGGTGTATTATATTCAAGCGTAAATGGACCATTTTGTACATGAGTAGTGGGGTTTGCAGTAGGGTCATCATTTGTAAAGCGAGCAAAGTTACCGCTCGTTCCCATATCTCCCGTTCCATTAAAATACCATCCATGACATTGTGTACCAATTGACCAGCCGTTCGTAGTGTAATTTCCTGAGGGACCAGTAGCTGTCCAGTTTGCCGGTACATCAAAACTATCTATCCAAACCGTATCACCAACAGCTCGGTTACCGTTTGTTATTTGCGTTGTTGGTCGTGGTTGTTCTTCAGGCCGGTCAAGTCGTAAGGACGAAACCTGGCTTTCCAAATGTTGAGCACAAACCAAATTTGATACGGATAGAATAAATACAGATAGCGATAACTTTTTCATAATTAATAGGTTAAATAACAGGGACCAAAGTACATAAAAATTATGTTTTTAAAAAAGTAGGTATAAAAATCGCGGGTGAGTGTGAAGAGCTAAGTAAGGTTCTGGTTGGATAAATTTTAACCTATTGAAAAGTTGCGATTAATAGAGACTATTAAGGATGCTATATTCGAGATAGTTTAAATAATTGGTAGGGAAGGTAAATAAAATGAATTATCTAAAAATCTAATCTTATCGATTTTTACGTATTTTATATGAAATTAACAGGATCGTAGACAAGAAGCTCGGTTGAATTAAACCTGATTAGTAAGTGTGGGCTTCAATAGGGTTGTTATTTGCATACAGAGTAAATTTATAATGAATTCAATAGTTAGCATAAATAATATTTATTTTATAACGATATTCTTAGGATTTTGCATCAGGGCTAATTCACAGTCCTTTGAATGGGTACGAGTGAATGGTGGTATTTCTGGAGATGTTTGCAGGGATATAGTCACTGATAATTCTGGGAACTGTTTAACTATTGGTGCGTTTAACGATTCTGTTGATTTTGATCCAGGTCCTGGGAGCAGTTATCTAGTTTCAAATGGAGGGTCAGATGTGTTTGTATGTAAGTATGATTCCAGTGGTGTTTTTCAGTGGGCAAAAGGATTTGGTGGTTTAGGAAATGACCAAGGTTATTCCATTGATGTCGATATAGAAGGAAATGTATATGTAATTGGTGCTTTTTTGCTAATGGTAGATTTTAACCCCGGTCCAGCAGTTGATATGGCTACTTCATCTGAAGAAAGAGATATTTACATTTTAAAATTAGATCAAGATGGAAACTTTGTTTGGGTAAGAACAATAGGTGGGGGTGGAACCGAAATAGGTAGTGGAATTAAGGTGGACGGGTTCGGTAATGTATATACAACTGGTCAATTTGTTGCTACAGTTGATTTTGATACGGGACCTGATACGTTGACATTGACGTCATTCGGTGGATATGACGCCTTTGTCCACAAAATGGATACATCCGGGAACTTTATTTGGGTGAAAAAACTTGGCGGGACAAGCCATGACCGTGGTTATAGAATACAAACAGATAGTTCAGGAAATGTCTACTCAACTGGACAATTTAGTTCTATAGCAGATTTTGATCCTGGACCTGGTATATTTAATATGATGTATGGCAATACAGGAAACGACTTATATATCAGTAAGTTGGATTCTTTAGGAAACTTTGTCTGGGCCAAAGGTGTGGGGTCTGATTATAGCACAGAACCAAGTGATATAGTTTTAGACAGAGAAGGAAATATAATTACAGCAGGTCACTTTAAGTTTTCTGTTGATTTTGATCCAGGAGTTGGCACCAGTATGTTGGCTTCTGCAGGTAATTCGGACGCATTTATTCTAAAGCTTGATAGTAATGGTGACTATATTTGGGCTAAATCTATAGGCGGAGCTGATTATGATAAAATTAACGCTATTGCTGTAGATGAATTTAATAACCTGTATGTGACCGGAACATTTATTGGTACTTCCGATCAAAACCCTGATACTGCAACATCTAATGTAATTTCTGCTGGCTCCTATGATGTATTTGTTACAAAGTTGAACAAATCAGGAGAGTTCATATGGAGCTTTGGTGTTGGTGGTGTTGGAGATGATAGGGGATACGGTATTTCAGTTGATAAATTTTATAATGTTTTTACTGTTGGAATGTTTGAAGATACGGTAGATTTTGATCCATATGTTGGCGTTTTAAGTTTAGCCTCAATGGGTGCAGCTGATGTATTTGTCCACAAACTAAATCAGTGCTTTCCCTCTATTGGTGTTGATACAATCACTCATTGTGGTCCGTATACTTGGTCTGATGGTATGACATATTATCAAAATAATTACACAGCCGTCGATTATTTACCAAATAGTGCAACCAATGGCTGTGACAGTGCCATATTTCTTAACTTAATAGTAATTAATGTTGATACAACTGTAATTGTTAGCAGTGACACCTTGATGGCTACTCAAAATGCAGTCAACTATCAGTGGATCGATTGCCAAAATAATTCACCAATAGTTGGTCAGAATAATCAATTTTTTATTCCTTCTACGTTTGGAACTTATGCTGTTGTTATAAATTTTGATGGTTGTACTGATACCTCGGCTTGCGTCCTTTATCAAGATAATAGCTCTGTTGCGAATTCTACTAAATTTTTCACTTTATTATTTCCTAACCCAACAACAGGGATTATCACCTTATCACCGAACTTTTCACAAGCATATTCGTTCTATATTGTTGATAGTTTTGGTCGGGCGGTTGTAAAATCTAATGGAAATCAATCAGGTCAATTTGAAATAAATTTGTCTGATTTAGCAAATGGGATTTATTTTTTAGCGTTAGAAACAGAAGATTTTTATTATGTAAATCGTATTCAATTGAGTAGATAAAAAGGAGCCGCTGATCGAGCGGAGTCGAGATCAAGGCCACGCTTACTGCCTCATTGACGGATTCTGAGGTTGTAAAATGATGAAATCTTAGCAAATTCCGGATAAGGTGTTTAGTAAAAAAGTAGCTATTTCTTCCGCTTGAGGAGTTAACCAAGGAAAATTAATGGTGACTAGCTAAAAACCAAAAAAAGAGGAGCCCTAAAGCCCCTCTCTTTCCCTAATCCTTATCAATACTCCCGGTGACGCGTTTCATAAACTGATTTAACGCCTCCTTTTTCGGAGTACCTTCTCGTATCATTTTATTTACCTCTACGGCTCCGTACATATTGGAAATCAATTCTCCAATGACATCTAGCTCTTCGTCTTTGATGCCAGGAGCCTCACTCAAAAACTCGAGCGTCTCAATGGTCTCGTTCACATAGTCCTCGTCGTTCTCCTCAATAAACTCGGTGAGCTTTTTAATTATCGGTAATCTCATGAATAAATGTATTTAGGTTATCGGCCTTGTTAGTTTGGATCTGATCAACAAGCTCTCCGTTTTTAAAAGCAGCAAATGTGGGTAAATTATCCACTTTTGCCAGCTTTCGTGATTCCGGGAACTTTTCAGCATCCACTATTACAAAGCTGATGTCTTCATGCTCCGAAGCGTGTTTCTTGAACTTCGGTTTCATGATGCGACAATTGCCACACCATCCTGCCGAATACTGCACAAAGACGGTTTCATTGTTCTGAACAACTTCGGCTAAATTGTCTTCTGTTAATTCTGTAAACATGTTTTTCATTAAATGATTAGTGTGAAGCTAAATAGCTGGCAACACCATCTCTGTTGGCTTCCATAGCATCTTTCCCTTCTTCCCAGTTTGCCGGACAAACCTCACCTTTTTCCTGAACGTGTGTGTAAGCATCAATCAATCTCAAAAATTCATTGACGTTTCTTCCCAATGGCATGTGGTTCACACCTTCATGGAAAACTACACCTTCTTCATCAATCAGGAAGGTAGCTCTGTAAGTGACGTTGTCACCTTCAATACTTACCAGGTCGTTTTCTTCGTCATAAACTTCAATTCCATCAAGAATTTGAAGGGCGTAAGAAAGGTTTCTGTTAGTGTCTGCAAGCAACGGGTACGTCACTCCTTCAATTCCACCGTTGTCTTTTGGCGTATTCAACCAGGCAAAATGAACCTCGGCAGAATCTACAGATGCTCCAATGACCACTGTGTTTCTTTTCTCAAATTCGCTCAACGCTTCCTGAAAAGCATGTAGCTCAGTTGGGCACACAAAAGTGAAATCTTTTGGATACCAAAACAACAATACTTTTTTCTTGTTGTCAATGGCTTCTTTGAGCACGTTTATTTGGATGGTATCTCCCATGCTGTCCATGGCGTTTACCGTAATGTTTGGAAATTTTTTACCTACTATTGACATATTTCTCTGTTTTTAAATGTTTACACAAAGATACTGTCATTACTGGTGTTGAGCAAAGATTTTCCTTATCTAATATTGATACTTGTATAGATGAAATCTATATCATCAATAATTTTCATATTAATTCCTGGATTAATGCGGAACAAGGGTTAATTTGATTGTAAAATACGACTTTAAAACAGTGACATTCATTACCTTTGTGGTGTGCAAAACCATTAATTGAATCGCATGAACGCACAAAGCTCACCGTTGAGAACGATCCTTGTTCTGGCCTTACCCGCCGCGATCATTTTAACGCTATATTCCATTAGCAAATCGGCGTATTTCTCAAAAGATCCGGACACCTTCAGCGTTGCCATAACCATTGATATGTTGGTTATTTTGCCTCTGGTACATTTTGCACTGGTCCGAAAAACAAAGATTCCTAACATAACGGTTGTACCAGTATTTATCGCAGCCATGTTGTTGGTTGGTAAGATGCTGCCGGGCGAATATCACGATACCCTTGACCTGTTTAAGACATGGATATTGCCACTGGTAGAGTTGGCAGCATTATCCTTTGTTTTTGTAAAGATTCGTCAAATAAGAAAAGCGTTTGCCAATAACCCGGAGATGGATTTTTACACCGCGTTAAAGGATGCGACACACCAGTTTTTACCTTCAAAAGTAGCTGTTCCGTTTGCAACGGAAATAGCCATGTTCTACTATGCCCTAATCCATTGGAAAAGTGTAAAAATACGGGAAGGAGAGTTTACCTATCACCAAAACAGCGGTACACCGGCCTTACTTTTTGCATTGATACTCATTGTAGGAGTAGAGCTTTTTGCAGTTCACCTGTTGTTGGTCAATTCATTTCCGGTTTTAGCCTGGGTATTCACGGGATTGAGCATCTATTCGGCGGTGCAATTATTGGCATTTGGTAAGTCTCTCTTGAAAAGGCCTTACAAAGTTTTGGAGGATGAATTAGTATTACACTACGGTATATTAGGTGAAGCTAAGATCGACTATCAGCAAATCATAGCTATCCGTGCTTTTGAAAAAGAAGTAGACGATCAATCGCATAAACGCTTATCCCCACTGGGAAAATTGGATTCATATAATGTGCTTATCGAACTAAAAGACGAATTAAGGTTCACAGGTCTTTACGGGATTAAGAGAAAAGCAGATAAATTGTTGGTGTTTGTTGATGATAAGGAACAATTCATAGCTGAGGTGAGTAAGCGGATGAATGGGTAACCCATTGTCGCTCAATAATTCTTATTATTTTGTTCCCAAATTCATCTTATGAAAAAGTCCTTTCTACCAGTTGTAGTATTCTTCCTTTTGGTTTCTTGCGGTGAAACATCTTCTGACAATGAGGATAATTCCATTACTGATGTTCAATCGGATTCAGTTGATTTTACTGAAGAAGTTGAGGTGGCTGAACCTATGATCTATGAGAGAATTGATGGGCCGGCCAATGTGCGAGAAACACCAGACGGAGAGATACTGTTTAGCGTTGAGGATCATGTGTTGGTTGAATGTTCCGAGCGTGTGGATTCGGGTTGGTATTTTATCGGTTTAATACTGGATGTGGATAAAAGTGAGGTAAAGAATGAAACCATTAAAAAAGGACAGAAAATTTATGTGGATGGCAAACTGGTGTTGACCGCTGCACGTGATATACCGGCCATGCTAATGAGTTATAATGAAGATGAACCCACATGGGCCATTTGGTTGGAAGGATATACTTTTAAAAACAACATTAAACCCGAATCTATTCCTGAAAGAGAACTGGAGAAGATATTAAACGCGAACGATCAATTGTCCAAAAGTAGATTTGATGCCTATTTCACGAATTTTCAGTTCAGAAATGAGAATTTCAACATTGAAGGATATGAAAACACCGATCAGTATATGATCTACGGAAGTTTTATTGACGATCCGTCACCCATTGACAGGTTGAGATTGGTTTTTCAGGAGGATGAACTGCTGGCCATTGTTCATGAACGTCCGCTAGCGGTTGAAGGAAAGAAATCGTATCCCATCATGAGAGGGTTGGAAGTTACCGTGATGAAAAACTGGAGCACGGAGGAAGCCGAAAGGTTTGTTATGGCCATGGAACAATGTTATGTAGGAATAGATTAATTTAAATTACGGATTTAATGCTCACCAAATACGATAAAATAGGGATTGATTATGACCTTTCCAGAAAGGCAGATCCTTATTTGTTGTCTCGGATGTATGAACTGTTTCAACCCACTTCGGAGGGAATCTATCTTGATCTTGGTTGTGGAACCGGTAATTATACCACTGAACTTGCTAAAAATGGTATTCGTTTTATCGGTATCGATCCTTCTCTGGAAATGCTGGAACAGGCAAGAGAAAAAATTAATGCTGTTGATTGGAGACAAGGTAATGCTGAAGACATTGATCTGGAATCTGAATCTATGGATGGCGTTCTAATAAGCCTTACTATTCATCATTGGTCAGATTGGGATAAAGGATTTTCTGAAGTAAATCGCATTTTGAAAAAGGGAGGACGGGTAGTTATTTTTTCTCCCACACTGGAACAAACCAGAAATTACTGGCTTGCAAAATACTTTCCGGATATGATTGAAAATTCTGCGATTCAATTGCCCACCTTTCAACAATTAGAAGACCTTTTGTCAAACAATGGTTTTAAACTGCTAAAAAAAGAGCCGTATGCTGTAAAACCTGACCTGAAAGATCTATTTCTCTACAGTGGAAAATACAATCCGGAGTTATACTTTAACAGGAAGGTGAGAAATGGGATATCTTCATTTGCCGCTTTGGCTGATCCCAGGGAAGTGGAAAGTGGTTTGACGAAATTGCGAAATGATATCAAGACTGGAAAAATGCAGGAAATCATTGCGAATGCTGAACAACCCGAAGGAGATTATTTGTTTCTTTTGGCTGAGAAACACTAATTAAAACACCTAAATTTTTATGAATTTTATTCACTACAGTTGTAATCTGCCTAATTCTATCTGAGTACATTGACGTGGGCCGTGAGGGAATGATCCTATAGCAGTTAACACTGAAACGTATATTAATAATATGCCATTTTTCCTCAGGTACTTTAGTTTGATAATGCTGATTTGGATTTTGTTCAAATTTGGTGCTCAACAACTCTTAAAATTTAATGATGGCTTGAAATCTAAGAAAGCCTCCAGATTCTTTTGGGGAGTCTGCTTAGGAATGTTGATTTCTGCTATGGTCTTTAAAAAAAGACACTGGTTTGGTGCGCATTATTTATTTTATGGTGCTTCAGCATGTTATATTCTATCAATTATTTCCTATTTCTTCATCAATTCGGAGACAGAAACAACACAGGATGTGTTAGATGATATTTGATCACTGTAGGAAACATGTTTTGAGAATGACGAAAATATCTATTACTGATTATTATCTTCTTGTAAACTGTCAATTCTCAATGCACCAAGCTAATACCTGCAGTATCTTGCCTCCATGATTTTAGACATTAACACACAGCAACCTGAACGAACCATTATTCTAACCACCAACTTTACCGAAGGTTCTAGAAATGCCTGTAGGTATGCACTGCAGCTTTTTGGTGATGAACAGGTAAATTACGTACTGATGCATTCTTATTTCGAACCATTGGCGGACCATGATGGACTGTATTCGGCAGATCAACTGATGGAGCAAAACTCAATGAAGAAACTTCAGGATGAAAAGGAAAAGTTTCGGCAGGAGTTTACACATTTGGATTTGGATGAGATGGAATGTGTTTCGCAGTACGGTGTATTAGTTTCTGCCATAAATGATACCATCAGCCAATATGAAGCGGATTATGTGGTCATTGGTAACAAAGCTGATTTTGATCTGGAGAGCAGATTACTTGGATATAAAACGGCTAATTTTATTCGGAAAATTAAAGGCCCGGTATTAGCGGTTCCCAGTCATCTTAAGTATACACCTGTTCAGGAAGTGACTTTTGCCAGCGATATGAAAAACATTAAGGATATGCATGTGCTGGATCCGGCCCTTCGGTTAGTGAAATCAAGTGATGCAAAACTTCATATTTTATATGTTTCAAACGAAGAGGAGGTATTGGTTGGACAACAGGCAGAAGCTGGCTTATTTTTAGACAATTATTTCATTGAAGTGCCGCATGAGTTTCATCATTCGAATAATAAATTTATTATGAACGGCATCTCAAGTTTTGTAGAATCTTCTCACTCAGACTTGGTAATTGTACTGGCAAGAAAGCACAATTTTTTTGAACGACTGTTAAAGCATAGCCAAACTCAACTCCTGTCCGAATTAGCAAAGGTTCCAATGTTGGTGCTACACGAATAATTCAGGGATATTTGTAAATACACTTTTTTGGAAGTGTATTTTTTCATAACTTATGTATCCCCTTAATTTTCAATCGTATGAATAGATTCCCTTTGTATATTATTCTCGCTTTTCTACTTCATTTAAATACAGGGTGGGCTCAGGAAGATTCAACACGATACGTTGTGTTTGCCGGGTATTATCACAATGAAATTGATACCAGCAACAAATCAGTTCGCATTAAGGTAGAGAATTATGACACGGGAGAGCAATACGGAACATTTATCAGCAATAGTAAAACTGGCTTTTTCGTAATCGTATTACCTCCCGGTAACCAATATAAATACACCATTCTACCCAATGGAAGTGACATCCCACATTATGCATTGATCCAACCAAAAGAAAGTTCAGGCGAACTCATTCATGCCATGAAACAGGAAATTCGCCTTATCAAGGATGACTCGGACGAAGAGGCCATGGTTATTCGCAACTTGTTTGATCAGGAATTTAGTGAAATGGAGGATAAGATTATTTTGCTCAGTGTATTTGGCGAGTAGATTACTAACACCACAATGAACCTTCCGGCCCAAAAATTGTACATGACTTTGTCATGAAATCACTGCTAATCGTTTTAATGTTTTCATTTATAGAGTTCCTGGGATTTGGACAAGTTGAACTGCGTTTACCTGCTATTGAAGCCACTCCTGAACCTCATAAAGCGCCTATTGGCTGGTCGGTTTGGCAGGAGTCACCAGATGTTATATCGGGCAATGGCGCTTGGCCCGGAGGAGGTTATACCATTGAGGATGTCGACGGAAAAAATGTAGCAGGTTTCAGTATGGGGCTTTTTTTGGCCAATGAAGGTGGGATTCAGGAAGGTTGGACCACAACCTTTAACAATTTAACCATTGGAGAGAAGTATTCAGTTACCTTAAAATGGCAACAGGCAACTTTAACCAATCATTCAAGTATTACCTATAGTGGTGGTAATTTATACATGGCTGTAGATGATAAAGAGAAAATATTTACTTCAGTTTCAGGAATTGAAGATGAATGGCAAACGGCTACTTTCGTGTTCACAGCTAAAGCTGAGTCGGTTGTACTGAAAATTAAGGTGTCTGAACCAAAAAACGGTCCTATAGGAGATTACGGAAGCGCCATTGTTGTAGATAATTCAGGTTATCAACTTGCAGCACCCCTTGTCAGGTGATTTTATCGAATCACCATTCTTGTCTGGATACCATTGACGTCTACAATATATATCCCTGAAGATAATCGATCACTAACCTCAATGCTTATTAATTGGTCTCCTTCAAATTGTTGCTCATAAATGACTTTTCCATCCTGCGAATAGATCTGTACAAATTTGGTAGGTGAATCTGATGAATAAGCAATTGATAATGTTTCGCCTATGTGCACAGGGTTTGGGTAAATTACCGGGCGCTCTGCATTATAGTTAAGACTAATCGTTTTGAGGATGGATGTATTTCCATTAAAGTCAATCTCCGTTAGACGGTAATAGGACAAACCATTCACAGGTGACCAATCGGTATAGGAGTAGTCAATGCTGCTATTGCTGTAACCTGCTCCTTGCACATCTCCAATATTTCTCCAGTTAACTCCATCTTCACTGCGTTCAATAGTATAATGGTCACAGTTGTTTTCAGTTGCAATGGTCCAGGATAGTAGTACATTGTCAGCCAAAGAATTCGCCTCAAAAGCTGTCAAATCTGCAAATAATAATAAGTTGCATAGTGACAAAGGCCCATAAGCGGTTCCATCTTCGGCTTTCCACATACCCTGCTCGCAAATTGTAACCCAATTCGAACTTCCACCTCCGTTACCTCCAGATAGTATACCCTGATTTGGAAATCCCGAAAGTTCTATGCAGGAACCACATGAAAGATCAATTTTCTTACCGGTTTGAAAGGTTAATTCTCCTTCTACCAATACAATTGTTGGATTACACATGGTTAAATCGATCTGATCGGTCACGGTAATGACCATCCCGGCTGGGATTAGGATGGTGTCAAAACATCCCGGAACAACTTCCGGATCCCAACATCCAATATCTACCCAGTTTCCGGTTTTAATTGCTTCTACTTTTGAAGCCCGTGCCGTGTAAAATGAAAGAAATATTAAAGTGAGTAATATGGTCCAGAGTTTCACAAGATATTTACCTGACTTTTCCATAATACTAAGTGTTTGATTTAATAGTAAAATTAGATGGTCAACAGGTAAATATTTCTGACTTCAAGCAAGGATGTGATTGATTAAAATCACCGGAATCACACAGATGCAGATGGGTGCTGAAACAGAAGGTTTTGACAAATTTAAATCACCGGATAAACTGATGATTCTCAATTTATACAGGAGGTATTGTGCTATCTTGTATGCTTGTTTTGGAGTTAATGAATCAGTCGAAAACTTACTTCTTCAAACCGCATTTTTTGTGCCAGGAGATTGATGGATTTCTCAGTTAATTGTAATATCCTCGGGTATCCTCCCATAGTTTGACAATCTCTCATCAATAGAATCATTTTACCCGAAGGAGTAAGTTGAATCGTTCCTGGAAGGACAGCAGAGCTTAAAATAGAAGGCAACCTGTTAGGCATTAATTCTTCAATTTGATAGGCCATTCTACTATTCATGCCAAGGGTCCATTTTTCGGAAAGGAGTTTTTCTTTTTGTTGAGGATGAAGAAGTTCAAATTCCGGGCCCGGAGTAACGTATAATTCATGTGTATTATACGCTGGAGGTTCAACTTGCAGTTCGGCAGCTTTTTTCCCTGAAGTTGATGCTAACTCCAATATATCTCCTTCCACTAATTTTTCTTGTGATGTGATCCCTTTGTAAAAACTCTTACTGTTAAATATCATATCGGTTTTAAAGCCTCCTGTAACTGCCAGGTAAGATCGCACACCACTAATTCTTTTTCCAAAGGTTAATTCATCATCCTTGTATATTTCTACTGGTTGATACATTTCAACCGGTTGTTGATTGACTTCTGGACTTAAGTGCGCTCCGGTTAGTGTAATCTTAGTATCAATTAAAAACTTTAACGTGGGTCCTTGCAGTGTGATTTCTAATACCGCACAGGTCGGGTCATTTCCCAGAATATGATTAGCATGTTGAGCCGCATCCAAATCCATTGCTCCGGAAACGGGAACTCCAAGGTGACGATAACCAAAACGCCCCAGATCCTGAAGGCTGGTGAAAAGACCCGGTTGGATTACTTCAATCATCATTTTCCTCCTTTCTTAAGCGGTATTGTCCTGATTCAACTTGTTTTTTGATCTCGTTATATTCATCTTGAGATATAGCATAAAACTGTATCCGTTCACCCGCGTAGGCAAAACACGGTTGATCACTTGTCTGATCAAAAAAATTAAGAGGAGAATTACCTATCAAATGCCAACCTCCAGGGCTTTCGCATGGGTAAATACCAGTTTGACTTCCTCCGATCCCAACAGCACCGCTTGGCACACTTAGTCGGGGTGTTTCTTTTCTGTCAGTATGTAGTTGCTCATCTAATCCACCCAGGTAAAGAAATCCCGGCAAAAAACCAATTGCATAAATTCGGTAATTCGATTTGGTATGGAGTTGAACCACCTCTTCTTTTGACAGCGAATGACTCTCAGCCAATTCTTTTATATCTGATCCAAAGTTCTCATCATAACATACGGGTACTTTCCATATTGTTCGCGGTAGTTCAAAGGGTTCAGATCTGCTATTATACAGTGCTTGTAATTCTTTTATCAGGTGATCAAAATCTTGAATCGTGCTATCAACAATCACGGTAATGGAATGGATGGAAGGCACCAACTCGTTTATTCCTTCAATAGCAGCCTGTTCAATTGTCTCTTTAAAGGCCAGAACATCCCGAAGGATGGATTCATTCATCTGTTCCGGCCACTCGATCAATAAGGCTGAGGCTCCAAATGGTTTAAAGGTTAAAGGGTAGGTTCTTCCGTATTTCAAATATAAATGTCGGACAATGTCCACCGAGTTTTTTGTATCTGAATGAACGCAATAGGTTTGTCCTTGAATCGGAACAAATTTGCCGGATTTGGTTCTGACCTGTTTTTTACTGATCATATTTTCTACGTGTTCAGCTGCTACCGTAGGGTCAGTAATTAGTGCGTCAATGGCAGTTCTGTTTACCAGGCTGAGATCTTCATTATAGTTCCGATCCGCAAATACTTCAGAACAAACATCAAATCCTTTGTCCAGTGCCAATTGGGCAATGCGAGAATGCCCGGGTACACAGAGCTTGCAACTTGTCCTAAATTCTTCAATTGCCTCCAAAAAAATCCCGGCTACTTCCTCTTTTTGACATACATCATGATACAAAGCACCATGCGGTTTAATGTGATGAAGTGTAAGCCCAAACTCATGTGCGAGTTGCTGTAATCCTTTAATTTGACCAAAAATGGAAGTAGAGAGTTCATCAGCGGATAAGGTCATTGATTTTCGTCCAAAATTTGCTCTGTCAGGGTAGGAGGGATGCGCGCCCACATTGATGTGATGGCGTTTTGCTAACTGTAAAATGCTCCTCATGCTTTCCGTGTCTCCGGCGTGTCCACCACAAGCAATATTACAGGAAGAGATATAGGGGAATAGCAAATGCTCATTACCCGTTCCTTCACCTACGTCACAATTGATATCAATCATCCTATTGCGTTCTGAATTGCCTTAAAACCTAAGAAGATAGTCAACAAAATTATGATGACGGACAGGATATTTGTCACAAGTTTGTTGGTGTACTTCCCAAGCACTTTTTTATTGTTCACTATCCACAGCAGGAATATAGCAACGATTGGGAGCAATAATCCATTAATAATCTGTGCAAACAATATTACTTCTATTGGTTTTAGGTTGATGGATGAAAATACAACCCCCAGGATCAAAATTCCCATCCAAACGGCCCTAAACTTAATATCTTTTAAAGAGGCATCCCATTTAAAACAATTGCGAGCCACAAAGGCTGCCGCAAGTGGTGCTGTAATGGCAGAAGTGATACCAGCAGCGAATAATCCGATTCCTAAAAAATAGCGTGCCATATCGCCATAAACAGGTTCCAAACCTTTTGCCAAATCCATGACGGAACTAACATTGCCACCAGTCATTGCCGCAGCAGAAATCACAATGGCTATGGAGACAATTCCACCTAAAATAATGGATACTATCAGGTCAATACGTACCAATCTCAACTTGTCAACACTTTTCCATTTTTCACGCACAAGCGAGGAGTGCAGAAACAAATTGTAAGGAACCACTGTGGTTCCAAGAATTCCGATAATAATTGGCAAGCTATTTTCCGGAGTAGTAGGGATGAACATCCCTTTAGAAATTTCAGATAAATCCGGTTGTGTAATCACAGCTGCCAGAATAAAAGAGATACTCATCAAAACCACCAGGACCATCAGGCTTTTTTCTATGACTTTATAGCTTCCTGTTATAAGTAATCCAAATCCAATCAATCCAATGATGATAGGGTATAAGCGGATCGCTTCAGGTCCAAACAATGCTTCCATTCCTAAAACAGAACCGGAAATATTTCCTGCTTCATAAGCAGTGTTTCCAATTACAATGGCCGTAAATACCAATGTAATTATTAGTGTTTTTGCAATTCGTGAGGAGAGTTGGTCTGTAATGGCGTTAGTTAAGCCTTTTTTGGTCACTAAACCTACCCTGGCAGCCATTTCCTGGAGAAAAATGGTAGCTACAATTGAAAAAAGCAATGCCCAAAGCAAAGAGAACCCAAAATTAGCACCAGCCCTGATACATGTTGTAATTGTTCCAGGACCAATAAAGGCCGCAACAATCAAAGTTCCGGGTCCGAAATTTCTAATCCATTTTCTCATGTATGATACGCCTGATTCCTTTTGTCGCTAATTGAAGAGTTTCCACAAAAAATTCCTGTCTTTATAATCGAGTTCCAGATTGGAGAGTTCTTCGTACAATTTTGCATCATTGATGGTATATGATTTCCACGTGGTGGTGGCTTTTTTACTGCTGAGATTACTCAAATGCTTTGGGGCCTCATCTGCAATCTGCTTTAATATCTCGTCATCCACTTCTGAGACGTTGTTATGGTAGTGGATGATGTACGCATACGTATCCGGACCAAGACTTACCAGGTATTGAAAATCGATATGTTCTTTTTCAATGTTTGTTAGGTTGTAATCCGTGATGAACCGGTTCCAGTTAAATGTTAAGAGTGAAGCCAGCACTAATGCAAATGCCAAGGTTGTATTGCGCAGTAGAAACCAAAATGTCTTCTTCTTTCTAACCTTAACGATAGCAATGACTAATCCTACAAGGCATAAAAACAGATAAATATAAACTCCCATTCTTCGGTAGGTTAATCCCCAGGAGCTGATATATTCAAAATTCTTAACGGAGGTTGTAAACACCAGTAGAATATTTAATACCAACCAGGTGATTGTTAACCATTCCACGCGCTTGTTATTCCTGAAATTGAGTTTACCACGCAGGAAAAAAGTAACGAGAAGAATGACCAATGTAATGGAAGAGATTAACGCCACAATACCATCATGGACTACTTCAGCCAGGTTGGGATCAGTTACCGGATTCGTGAGGCCAGTGAATAAATACCTGAAATCCATCAACACGTAAAGTCCCAGAATTAAATTCAGTAAGATAAGTGTAGTGGAAGCAATCCGTGCTTCATTGTCTTCTCCCAGGTATTTTTCAATGCGGTCCTCATGATCTTTAGGTACATCATCTTTACATTTTTGCTCCCATTCTTTCAAAATGCTGCTTGTTACACCAAAATAAGTACCGAATAGAACGAAAATGGCAATTAAATACCAGGCTACAAATCGCCATGAAAACCACTCAAGGTTAATGAACCAGGTCATGTCATGGAAGTTCTTGTCTGCGCGTTGATAGAGTTTTATGAAAATCATCCCAAGTGTAATTGGAACAATTATCTGGAGAATTCGAATGTAAGCTCTCTTCTTTTTTTCTGTTTTTTGCCTGAAAAAGTTACTTAACGCCTCAAAAAAGCTGGCGTAGCTGTTCAGTACTGCAATCAATGCCTGCAACAAGCCTATGTAAAGGGAGAATCTAGAGAAATTGGTGACGACAAAAAAGTACATAAATGAAACAAACCATGCTGTAATTGCCGTGTTGGTTGGATGAACAAAGACCCCTATGGCGGTGAGCAGGAAAATTAAAGAAGCAAGCCACCATTTTGGTTTCCTGAGATTTTCCAGATCAAGAAACGCATATAACGGAACAGTCATGGTGGTTGTCAGAAGAACATTTAAACCAAAAGATTCTCCTACGAAAAGAAAACACACCAAAAGGGCCCATATATAATAGAGAGAAACCTGCGTAGAAGAGCGAGGTAGTGTAAAAGCTCCATTTTCATCTTCCTGGGCATCAATAATGGATGGATCTTCTTTTTGATGGGGTATCATACAGTTTAGGTTTAACCTGAAGTACTAAAAATAATCAATTTGATGGAGAACGCGATTTAATTCGGGAAGTTCAAAATTTTTAATAGATCAGGCTATTTCCTAAATTCACAATGCTAAATGTAGTATTCACAATGTCAATAGATTAACTGACAGAACTCATTTTGAATTGGCTTTAAATCTCCTTATTTTATAATAAATAGCTTAAAAACAAATGTTATGTGGAGATTTACAAATAAACCGACCTGGCACCCTCAGATTTTCAAACATAAATTTGGGAGTCATTATGGGGATATGTTTGACAGAAGATACCTTTTAGCAAGGAATCCTTATGAAGATAGTGATTTCGTTGATAAAGGAAACGAACCATTGACCAACTTGATTGCCAACCAAAACAGATATGTTTTGGAAATTCCGGTTCCAGGATTTACGAAGGAGAACATTTCTGTTCATATCGAGGATGATGTGTTAACAGTGAAAGGTAAACGCGAAAAAGATGACCTGAATGATTCCAACTATATTATTTTGGAACATGATCTGGAGCAGTTTGAGCGTTCATTTCAGTTAGGATCCATCACGGATCAGGATAATATTGAGGCGCGAGTGAAGAATGGAGTGCTGTACATTACGCTACACCATAAAAAAGATGCAGATGAGGATAAAAATGTGGTGAAAGACATTCCGATCAAATAGCATATTATACACTTAATAAATTATTCCTCGCGAAAAAAAGCTATTGCTTTTTACGTAACCAAGTTTTGTGGAAATTGTTATGTAGTTACATCAATAGTATAGTTACAGATGTTACTTTTTTGAACTTTCTGACATTCAGATTGTAGAGAGAGTTAGAACGTATAACAAATCCACGCATTATGAAAACACTTTACACCTTTCTTGGGGTTGTTCTGATCGGAACAGGAACCCATACATTTTCACAAGATTTTATTAACGGAGACCTGGAGGGAGATAAAAATATTCCTGAAGTATCTTATTTACCTGATGGTTGGCAAGCCATTTCTCACACGGATGTAATCTGTAGAGCAAATGAAGCCTATAAAGCAACACCAGATTTAACCAGTAGCATTCCATTGCCTTCATCAGTTACCATAGTGGGAACGCCTCAATCCGGGGAGACTTTTATTTCCGCACTTGATTTTGGGCCAGGTTGGCATCACGAAGGAATACAACAAAAGCTTACCGGTTTAATTCCCGGAACAGTTTATCGCATTCATTTTTATCAGGCAGTTATCAAACAGAATAATGCACTTGATACAAGTGGATCATGGATGGTTTACCAGGATGATCATATGATTGGAGTGTCCTCGGTCAGTTCAAGTCAGGAATCATTTTCTTCTGAAAAAACAAAATGGGACAAGCGCTCTATGGAGTTTACAGCAACGGCTGAATCACATGTTATTAAGTTTTTACCGGTAGATGACGATAACGTTTATAATCACGATAAGGAAGATGGTAACCTTCGTATGGGAATTGACAATATATATTTAGAGGAAGTAATTGATCTTGAATTAACCCAAGATTTAGAAATGACCTTGTTTCCAAATCCTACATTGGATCAATTTTTTGTCAAAACGGACCTTGAAAAATATGACATGACGATAATGGACCTTGCCGGCCGTATCGTTTATCAACAGCAAAATTGTAGCTATCAAATGCCTGTAGAATTAGATCAACGCGGTGTATTTCTCGTAAGAATTCAAACGCAAGATCAATTTGCAGTTAGGAGAATTGTTATACAATAAGAAGTAGGTACAGTAACGTGAAGTCTTAAGCCAGGGAGTAATTTCTCTGGCTTAATTCATATAGTAAAGTACCCTTTCGTTGGGATGGAAATCCGAAACAAATGGTAAAATGAAGTGCTTGATGGTTTCAATTTCTATATGCTCTAAGTGATAAATGCGTAATACCATTCCATCCTTTAAGCTTTCTACAAGAAAAATCCCATCCTTCTCATAAATACTCTTTTTAATGCGAAACAATAACTCGGGAGTTACCGCAGCACCTTTTACTTCAAGATCTGTGGTATAGGCATTGGATTCCTTATACTTTACCTCAAATCGTGCTTTTTCGTACATTTCATCTTCATGAAAGTCGTAAACTTCCATTTGCTGATCTGCCTGTTCTCCTTGTTGAGCGTGAGTGATAACACCCAACGCACAAAACAATATAATTGAGAATACCTTCATACCCTTAGGATTTAATAAATTTTTTGATCGTTACTACTCCGGTTTCATCTACAAAACGAATCATGTAAACACCTTCGTTAATGTCTGTTACCGGAATGGTGATGTCATGGTCTTCATTTCGGTCAACGTAAATTCTCTTAATTACCTTACCATTAACATCCAGTATTTCTAACTTTTCAGAAGTTGGGTGTGTAGATGGCTGTAGGTTCACGTAAAGATTGCTGTTGGTTGGATTAGGCCAGAATTGAAGCATGTCATCTTGCTCTTCTCTGTTCAGTGAAATTATTTCAGATGACTTAGTATCACCGTTGATATCTACTTGTACCAACTGATAATAAACGATACCAGGACGGATATCTCTGTCCACTACCTGGTAGTGTAACTCACTACTCGAGTTTCCTGCGCCTTCCACTTCATCAATCTTTTGAAAATTAACCCCATCAAATGAACGCATCACATTAAAGTGATCATTTTCAATTTCAGATTTTGTTGTCCAGTTAATCAGGTTATGATCAAAAGCTGCTTGTGCATTAAAGTTTACAAGTGTCACCGGTAAAATACCTGAAGCTGTCCAGTTTGAAACGGTAAAATCACATACGTCTCCACCAAATCCATCCACCATAAGAACGTATGTGTTTCCTGGTGTAAGTCCCGTGGCTGTTACAGTACCGGACGTAGCTGTTGCAGGGTTCCAGCAATTTGACATGGAAGTGAAGTTGGTACAACATCCGTTGACATCTTCGGTAACTTCATATACTTCTGCCTGAATTCCAGATGTACATCCCGTTACAGAAGTAAAATTAAAGACCTCTGAAGTAGAAGCAGCAACAAATTCGTACCAGGAATTATTTTCAATCGAACCACAGAAAACAGTATTCAAATTGGCAGGTGTATCAGAAGTATACGTACCTGAAGTATTGGATGAAAAACTACCTGCTCCTGCTGTCAATACTGCCGGTGCCACACAAAAATCTTGTGTTTCCGGAGTTCCACAGGCTCCTGTTTCCATAACACACAAATCAAACGTTGAAGTTTGACCGGCAGTTCCAGTCCAGGAGAAAATTCGGATAAAGTAAGTGTTACCAGGTGTTAATCCAGTAACCGAACTGGAGTTCGGGTCACTACAAATTATGGCGGCACCTGGAGAACCACACGAACCAGCATAAACCGAATGATACAGGTCTGATGTACTACCTGTTATGTTTGTTAAACTAATTTGTGCGGCAGGAGATGTTGCGGTAAACTGATACCAAACATCATCATCTGCTGTTCCACCACAATCATTTGTTTGAGAAGAGGTTGTCGCACTATAAATACTACCCGTTACATAATTACAGGTTGTTGTGGATACAGGAACGGTAGTTGCATTTGCACAATCATCATTTGCTGGTGGCGGTGGTGGTGTACCGACACAAACATCAAAGCTTGAGGTTTGGCCCGTAGTACTGGTCCATGAATAAACTCTAATATAATACGTGTTACCAGGTGTTAGTCCGGAGACAACACTACTGTTAGGGTCACTACAAGACCCTGCAACAAGGCTTAGTGCAGGGCAGTTTCCAGACCAAACCGAATGATAAAGGTCGGATGTACCACCTGTAATGTTTAATAAATCAATCATGTGCGTTGTTCCGGTTGCTGTGAACGAAAACCAAACATCATCATCTTCTGTTCCGCCGCATGCTGCCGTACTTTGTGTTGAACCAGTGGCAGAAGCAATAGTTCCAGAAGTTGTTGAGCCACACAGGTTGTCCGGGTTTACCGTCACAGGGAAGGCTCCGGAGCAGTCATCATTGGCTGGCGGTGGTGGAGGCGTTCCTACACAAACATCAAAGTTAGATGTCTGTCCGGTAGTACTGGTCCATGAATACACTCGTATGTAATAGGTGTTACCGGGTGTTAATCCAGTGACTGTACTACTGTTAGGGTCACTACAAGATCCTGTAACAAGGCTCAGTGCCGGACAGTTACCAGACCATACAGAATGATAAAGGTCGGTAGTACCATTGGTGATATTTAGAAGATCAATCGTATGTGTTGTTCCTGTTGCTGTGAACGAAAACCACACGTCATCATCTTCTGTTCCTCCACAAGCTGCCGTGCTTTGCGTTGAACCTGTTGCTGATGCAATTGTTCCCGAAGTAACAGAAGTACAGCTAAAGTCCGGATTTACTGTCACAGGATATGCACCAGAGCACTCGTCATTCGCTGGAGGTGCAGGTGGCGTTCCGATACAAATATCAAAATCAGAGGTTTGCCCTGCGGTACTGGTCCACGAATATACCCTCACATAATAGGTGTTACCTGGTGTTAAACCAGTAACTGTACTACTATTCGGGTCACTACAAGATCCTGCGACAAGCCCTAGTGCCGGACAGTTACCAGACCATACGGAATGGTATAGATCAGTCGTACCACTAGTAATGTTCAAAAGATCAATGGTATGCGTTGTTCCTGTTGCTGTGAATGAAAACCAAACATCATCATCTTCTGTTCCACCGCATGCGGCAGTACTTTGAGAGGATCCTGTTGCTGATTCAATCGTTCCGGCCGTAACTGTTCCGCAGTTTAAATCAGGATTTACTGTTAATCCAATAGCACCTGAACAATCATCATTTGGTGGAGGTCCAGCCGGTTGGGTGGCACAAATACCAAAAGTTCCGTTATTGTTATTTCCATATTCCCAAAATCGTATCCAAAGTGTTGCTCCAGGTGTCTGTCCCGTTAGTGTTATCATTGGCATCAATCCGTTAGGACTGCTGTCATCATTACATGCGACAAGTGAAAGCGAACCACAAGATCCTGAATAAATTGCCATTCCTCCATCAGTAACAACCCCTTGAATTCCATCCACTGTAATCTGACCAC
Organism: Crocinitomicaceae bacterium; assembly: GCA_014762645.1. GTDB lineage: Bacteria > Bacteroidota > Bacteroidia > Flavobacteriales_D > Crocinitomicaceae > Paracrocinitomix. The sequence continues at coordinate 49,009 of JABURP010000116.1, read as the reverse complement.
CGGCAGGAACAGTAACTGTAAACCATACATCTCCACCCGAATAATTAGCACATCCAGGAGCCGGAACACCTGATGATGCTGTTGCAGATGCATTTGTATACGTCGAGTAAGTACAGGACGAATTGACTGTAAGTGGTATAGCGTTACAAGGATCGTCATTGGAAGGCTGAGAAAAAGCAATGCTGCTCGTTAGGATTGAGGCCAGCAACAACCAAAAATGTTGTACTTGTTTTGTCATGATTTCGTTTGTGCTATGTGTAATACGTAAAAATACGCCAAAATTCGTCTTTAGAGAAATTATTCGAAGTGCAAATTTTAACATTGTGTTAAAAGGTACTGTGAGGTTTGATTTTCAACGAATTATTTCGTGGATCTTTTTAATTTTTTATGTTCTACAAGACATTTAAACGATTTAGTTGTTAAAAATTAGTCTACAAAAAAGCCTTATTCGTCGATAATTGCTCTGAAATTTGAGAGAAATCTGACAGTTTGGAAATGATTTTTATTCATCTTTAACAAAATATGCTACCCATAAGAATATTGGACCTCGCTTTGCTCGTTCTGATCGGATTTTTTACACTGTTAGGATTTCGAATAATTGTGTTTAATGTTCGAGTGCTTATAGAAGTTATGCCTTTCATACTTCTTCTGATTCCTTTACTTGCAGTAGTTCGTTGGGGGATAATTGTATTTAGAGGGATGCAGAATCCATATTTTGCGGTGTTAGGCGCTAGAGTTTTTAGTTTTATCGCAATGGGTTCACTGGTGCTAATTGCCATTCGAACGCATACCGGGGGAAGGCCCGAAGATTGGCATTTTCTAATTCCGGTATTCAGTTTTATCCTGACGATTTTAATCTCGTTTTTATACTCGGAAAAGAGACGAGTATATGATGCGAAAGAGCCAGATGAAGAAATCGGTGCAAATGATAAAAAATTCAGTTTAATCATACACGCTATCCTGGGGTTGACATTTGCTATTTATGTGTATAAATATTTTTACGCTTCAGAAGAGTTTAGATCCTGGTATAATGTGTTATCTCCGCAACGCTCATTTCTTGTAAGGAACATCTCCTGGATTTTTCTCTTTTGGGTTGTCGTTAAAATGGGTGTGGAACAAGCCTTTAAGCTAAAAGATGTGTTGGTGACACGAAAAGTATCCCGGTTTTTTTATGGTATTTCGTTAATGGGAATCGGTGGTACATTATTTATCATGGAAATGAGTCGTGGCAGAGAGTATGAAATGTTACTATTGGGAATGGCTGGATATGGTTTTTCTATTCTGATGTATGCACTTTTTCCAACACGGGAGAGAGGTTCAGAGGATGTTTTAGACGGTTTAGAGTTTGAAGATGAGGAGTCAATTTGAAAAAAAATCAGGTTTTAACTTAATTTTTTCAAAAAAACGCGACCTTTTTCAACATTATAGTGATCGTTTAAGTGTTTAACTGTAATTTTGTTGTCCGATCACCAAATCGGAATATATCACATGGAGAAAAATCCAGCAGTTTTAGTCTTAGCCGACGGCACAGTTTTCAAAGGAAATGCAATTGGAAAGATGGGTACTACAACCGGTGAAATAGCCTTTAATACAGGCATGACTGGTTACCAGGAAGTATTTACAGATCCTTCTTATCACCGACAAATTTTAGTAATGACCACTTCTCATATTGGGAATTATGGCGTTCATCCGGAGGAGATTGAGTCGGATAGTATGAAAATAGCAGGACTGGTTACTAAGAAATTTTCACACATGTTTTCTCGTCCATCTGCCAATGACTCTTTGCAGAATTTTATGGAGAATGATGGCGTAGTTGGTATTTCAGATATCGATACACGCGCACTGGTAAGACATATTCGCAATGCCGGAGCTATGAATGCTATTATTTCGTCTGAAAATTTGGACGTGGATAGCTTAAAAGCTGAGTTGGCAAAGGTACCTTCTATGGAAGGCCTTGAGTTATCTTCTGAAGTTTCTACCAAAGAAGCATATACAATGGGAGATGAAAATGCCAGCCTTCGAGTGTCTTTGTTAGATCTTGGCGTTAAAAAGAACATTGTAAGATGTCTTGTGGACAGAGGGTGTTACGTGAAAGTATTTCCAATGTCTGCTTCACTGGATGAAATGATGGCCTTTGAACCAAACGGGTTTATGCTTTCAAACGGACCCGGAGACCCGGCAGCAATGAAAGATACCGTGGAGTTGGTAAAGGGTATTGTCAACAGCAACATTCCGGTTTTCGGAATTTGTTTGGGACATCAGGTTTTAGCACTAAGTCAAGGATTATCTACCGAAAAAATGCATAACGGACACCGGGGAATTAATCATCCTATTAAAAACCTAATTACAGGAAAAGGGGAGATTACTTCACAAAATCACGGATTTGTAGTGAGCCATGATTCGGTAGAAGACAACAGCAATGTTGAATTAACCCACATTCACCTTAATGACAACACCGTGGCAGGAATTCGTTTGAAAGACAAAAAAGTATTTTCTGTTCAATATCACCCCGAAGCTTCAGCCGGACCGCATGATTCAAGATATTTGTTTGATCAGTTTATTGAAAATATGGCTGGCGTTAAAGTCGAGAAGAAAGTTGTCTAGCGGGAAAGTTACTAGATGCAAGACAAAAGATAAAAGTTAAAAGACAGAAGACTCGAATGAAATGCACAATTTTAGAGAGCTAAATATTTGGAAAAAAGGAATGGATCTAGCTAAAAAAGTGTTGAGTCTGACAACATCTTTCCCTGAAGAAATGAAATATGGTATTACCGCTCAAATCAATAGATGCGCAATATCGATTCCTTCCAACATTGCAGAAGGATCCGCCAGGACAACCAATAGAGATTTTTCGGGGTTTCTGGTTATAGCCATGGGGTCGGCATACGAACTAAAGACACAGCGGATACTAAGTTGGGAGATTAATATCTTGACACAAAGTAACCGTGATAGTATAATAAATGAATTTTAAAAGATGATAAGAGGGTTTCAAAAATCAATTAAGAAGTGATGCATTGAATCTTTAATCTTACATCTTATATCTTTAATCTAAATAAAAAATGAGCGTAATTAGTGAAATCGTAGCCCGCCAAATTCTGGATTCCAGAGGAAACCCAACGGTGGAAGTAGAAGTATTTACACAGAATGGCGTAATGGGTAGGGCAGCTGTTCCTTCCGGTGCTTCAACCGGAGTGCATGAAGCGGTAGAACTGAGAGACAATGACCCTGGATTTTATATGGGAAAAGGGGTGATGCATGCTGTAAATAATGTCAACACCGCTATTCGTGAAGCTTTAGTGGGTCAGTATGTTTTTGATCAGGCGGCTATCGATAACTATATGCGAGCGCTTGACGGAACAAATAATAAAGAACGATTAGGAGCGAATGCTATTTTAGGTGTATCACTAGCGGTTGCAAAAGCAGCAGCTATTTCAAGTGGGCAACAGCTTTACAGATACGTTGGTGGGGTTGGAGCCAATACGCTTCCCGTTCCAATGATGAATATTCTCAATGGAGGATCTCATGCCGATAACAAAATCGATATTCAGGAATTCATGATAATGCCATTTGGAGCAGAGACATTTTCAGATGGATTGCGGATGGGAACAGAAGTTTTTCATCACCTGAAAGCTGTACTCAAAGAAGCAGGTCACTCTACCAACGTGGGAGATGAAGGCGGGTTTGCACCGAATTTGGGATCAAACGAGGAAGCCATTGAAGTAGTGCTAAAAGCTATCAAAAAAGCCGGTTATAAAGCGGGAGAAGATATTTGGATTGCACTGGATGCAGCATCATCTGAATTTTATAAAAAAGGTAAATACGTATTTGAATCAACGGGTGAAAAACGCACTTCCTCTGAAATGGTTGAATTCTGGAAAGACTGGACCGGGAAGTATCCAATAGTTTCAATTGAAGACGGATTAGCTGAAGACGATTGGGATGGATGGAAAGAAATGACAGATGCAATAGGTGACAAAGTACAGATTGTTGGAGATGATCTTTTCGTTACCAACACCCAACGCTTGTCGCAGGGAATTGAGAAAGGTATTGCCAATTCAATCCTTATAAAAGTAAACCAGATCGGAACATTAACGGAAACCATTGATGCGGTGAATATGGCCACAAAGAACAGTTATACTTCCGTAATGAGTCACCGTTCAGGAGAAACCGAAGACAGTACTATTGCTGATCTGGCTGTGGCGTTGAATACCGGACAAATCAAAACAGGTTCTGCATCACGATCGGATAGAATCGCCAAATACAACCAACTTTTGAGACTAGAAGAAGACCTGGCGCAAATGGCGTATTATCCAGGGAAGGATTTTAAGTTTTTGAATTCTTAGACAGGTATAATTTCGTAGCACGCAATTTGTCGTAATTCCACACAAACAATTTTACCTGAAAGAACACCAATAAACGCTAGCTCTTTCTCTTCAAAATATAGTAACTTCCCTTTGTGACGGAAATCTTTTACAGGTTACTCAGCCAGGCAAACAGTGATTTCTTTCTCCTTGAAAAGGACGAACGGTTAGAATGTATTGATAACATTGTAAATACCTTATTGGCTAATCATTCCCGCCCCTCCATTGAACTATATATATTGAAAGCGACAAGGGGAATATTGGACGAATATGTGCACATGAATCTGAGAAATCCAACACGCAGACCGCCAATTAAAGATAGAAAAGCGCTTGCAGCTAAATGCTTGACTGTAAAGTTGGATGCGTATGAGTTTGTACTGAATAATGTGAAAGAAATTGAGTACAGAACAATTTCCGTTGAAGATTTCTCCAGCTTAATGCGTTCAGAATACTCACAGTACTTGTATATTGCTTTGTATGTTTCTGAAATTCGTGGGAGAATGCTGGAGTATTTACTGGATCAGAGGGTTTGATTCTGAAGTGACTTCGGAGCGTAATGTCTGTATTCAAAACTTAAAAAAACCGTTTTAACTCCCTGATAATGAAATTACGGTAATTCCCGCAACGAAAATCTCTTGTTTTCACGCCTAAAAACCCAATACCACTTTTGTGGTATTCTTATCTGGATTGAATCTAAATAGGATGCAGTTCACTATATTTGTAGTGTAATGAAACTATCAACACTTGAAAAATATTTTACGGGGACGATCATTGAAATCCTGGAAGGCTCGTTTTCAGCTAAATTGTTTGAGTTTGGTATCCTGCCGGGCGCTTCGTTTACTCTGATTGGTAAAGCGCCATTTAACGGTCCGGTGTATATAAAAGTAGATGATAGTTTGATCGCTCTGCGCAAATCTGAAGCTGATTGCATTCTTGTCAAATAATTGAAAGAAGATCCTTCCATAAAAAGCAATTTACGCGTGGCGTTGATCGGAAACGCCAATTTGGGGAAAACCACACTTTTCAATAAACTTTGCGGCTTAAAACAAAAAACGGGTAATTATCCGGGCGTTACGGTAGACAAAAACAAGGGCTTTTTTGAACACCAGGATCAGAAAATAGAGCTCATTGACCTCCCGGGAATAAGTAGCCTCTTTCCAAAGTCTTCAGATGAAGAGTTGGTGGTACAATACCTGATGGAAACTCCTGAAAATGAGTTTCCGGATAAACTAATCGTACTGGCCAATGCACTCAACATGAAGCGTAGTCTCTACCTGTTTGATCAGGTTAGGGACCTCAATAAACCCATGGTACTGGCAATTAATTTCTCCGAACTGGCAAAAAAGAGGGGAATTTTTATTGATGTAGATAAACTTTCGGCGCAATTGGGTGTCCCGGTTATTTTGGTAGATGCCAAACACAAAACGGGTTTGGACGAGTTAAAAGATGCCTTGTTGGAGAAAACTGATATTGTTGAACGCGATATTCATTTTGTACGGGAAAGTGATCTGGATACGCTTCTCTCTTTTAAGAAAATTACGAACTCGGAACATCCGTATACGGCTTTTTTACAGTTAGCCAATGGGGGAGGAGACTATTCCAAATTTGCAGAACATCACGGCGTAAATATCAAGGAATGGAAAACCAACGAGTCTATTCTGAGGTACAAATTCCTTGGAAAACTGGTGGAACAGTCTGTTGAGATCGATAAGTCCAAAGCTATTGATTTTACAACTCAACTTGACCGCGTATTGACCCACAATGTTTGGGGATATGTCATTTTCCTGGCAATTTTATTCGGCATCTTCCAGGCCATATTCCTCTTAGCTGCATATCCAATGGATTGGATTGATTCGGGCATTGCGTCTTTATCTTCCTGGACCAGTGACACATTGCCGGAAGGGTATTTTTCAGACTTGTTATCACAAGGTCTTATTCCGGGTATCGGAGGTGTCCTCATTTTTGTGCCGCAAATCGCCATTCTGTTTTTTCTGTTTGCATTACTGGAGGAATCGGGCTACATGCAACGAATCGTTTTCTTGATGGATAAGTTCATGCAACGTTTTGGTATGAGCGGGAAGAGTGTTGTTCCAATGATATCTGGTATGGCCTGTGCTGTACCGGCAATAATGTCTGCACGCACCATTGAGAACACCAAAGAGCGGATGATTACCATTCTGATTACTCCTCTTATGACTTGCTCGGCCCGAATTCCGGTATATATTGTAATTATTGGACTGATAATTCCGGATGACAAGTTTGTAGGAATATTTCAGGTACAGGGGCTGATGCTTATGGGGATGTACCTGCTCGGAATTGTAATGTCACTGATTGTTGCACTGGTCTTAAAAGCAATCATCAAAACAAAATTTAAAAGTTATCTCCTCATTGATATGCCTGAATATCTGGTCCCGGAGATTAAATCCGTATTGATTTCTGTGTGGAACAATGTCCGCTCATTTGTTTGGGATGCTGGAAGGATAATTCTGGCCACTTCAATTATTTTGTTTGTTCTGGCTACTAACGGTGGAGAAAAATTCAAAAATGCAGAAACAGTTTTGTCCAAAACCACTCAGCAGGAAAATGTACCACAGGAAAAAATTGATGCCTTTAAACTGGAAAATTCTTACCTGGGAATTATGGGACGAAGCATTGAACCAGCCATTGAACCTTTGGGGTACGACTGGAAAATTGGAATCGCACTTATTTCTTCCTTGGCAGCACGTGAAGTATTTGTGAGCACCATGTCAACCATATATTCCATTAATTCAGATGAAGAACTGACCATCAGGGATAAACTTAAAAAAGAAAGATCTGCCAATGGTTCTCTGGCTTTTGGGTTCGCTACGAGTGTTTCGTTGCTGTTGTTTTATGCATTTGCCTTGCAATGTTTGAGCACAGTAGCCGTCACATATAAAGAAACCAAATCAATAAAATGGACAGGTTTACAGTTCCTGTACATGACACTTTTGGCCTATTTTGCTGCATTCATTGCGTTCCAACTTTTAAAATAAATGGATACACAACAGATCATAGTATATAGTCTTTTTGGGTTAGCTATTGTCTATCTGGTGTTCCGTTTTTACCGGTCAAAAGTGAAAAAATCAAAAGGATCAGGTTGCGATAAATGTGATTGTTAGCCTTGGTGTGCTGGTTTTAACAAATCCATCACCGTTTTTACAGGACTGAAACACGCACTGTCAATTTCATAGAATAAAGTTAACCAATGAGCCATGGCGCCATTCCAAAGTCCGGGCTGTTCAATGTACTGAATTGATTTGCCTTCCTGCGTTTTATGCACTATGAAATACTGATGTTCATCCACAAACTGGCTTAAATCAAATTTATTTCCAGTATAATCTCTAACGGAACAAACCAATTCAACCGGGTTAAAGTGTGTCGCCGTCTCCATCAGTTTTATTTGCTCAGGATGATCATCAATCTGTGATTTTTCAATTATCTGGCGTGTCAAATAGCCATTATTTTTCACCCAAAACGGACCTCCACCCGGTGCGCCTTCGTTTTTAACCATTCCGCAGACGCGAAGTGGCCGGTTAAAGTAATTCAGCACGAATTCTCTATCTCCAAAGAGATCATCCGGAATGCGCATATCATACGTTTCATTGAAGGAACGAACATCTTCACTGAAATTTTCATTGTTAGTCACTTTTTCCAGGATTTCCCGAATATCATCCTGAAATCGTAATAATGCGCCTGCCAGCTGTTGCCGGGTTTGATTTGATGCTGTGGCCTTTTCCTGATGCTGCATATTGTCTATGTTGCGGATAAAGACAAGATCAGCAATAATTTTGTTCAGGTTTTTGATCAAGGCACCATGACCAGCAGGTCGGGTTATTATCTTTCCTGAACCATTAGCTGCGGGTTCCAAATCTGGAGTAAATGCAATTGAATGAGTGTCCGGGTCCTGCTCAGAAAAAGAGAAATTATAAGTTACTCCGTAATCCTGCTCAACTTGCCGCAAACTAGCCTTAATTTCATCTTCAAACTGCTTGTTAATCGTGAAGTGAAACTGTGAGGAAGAATTTCCAATTGTTGATCCCTGTATCAAATGCTCCTGAAACGGATTGAGAACACGGTCACCGTATTGGTGAAAAGGAATCATACCTTTTGGAAGATTTCCCAGGTTTAATCCCTGTTCTGAGAGTAAATAATGCAGAAATTCTGTCGGATGAACAGCATTTTGACGGATTTTTTCCTTCCAATCATCTGACAACTTTTGAAAGATCGCCAGGTTTTGAATGTTGGCCATAAAATTTTGCGCAGCCTTTTGTAAATCCAGATTTTCTGGTTCACTCAGATAGGCATAAAAATCGCTAAACATCCTTGATCCTGAACCACTTGCCGGAATAAAAAAGCAAATCTCCAATGCATCTTTGCGCTCCTGGTACAGCTGAATTAAATGTGCTTTTTCAGCTGAAGTTAATTGCTGAATACCGTTTCCAATTCTACAAGAATCCTGAAGGTTAATGGTTGGATTTCCTTGCTTTATTTTTTTACGTTGGATGTCAGTTTTGTCTTGCAAAATGCCTTAATTTCGTCAATCGAACTTCAAAATTAAGAGAAAATTCGGCATCTTGAAGCCCAGTGATAAAAGCCTATTGGAAATACCGTAAAAAGTCCGTGAATGCGCATGGAATCCACTCACCTTTTGTATTTGATATGTACAATGAAGTAGTGAGTAAAACGAGAGACGTAGATGATTCCTATATCCGGATGATCCGATCTTCACTGAGCAGGGACCACCGTGAGATAACGATAACTGATCTGGGGCAGGGTTCCAGAAAATCAGGTAATCAACAGAAAAGGAAAATTTCTGAATTGGTCCGTGTGCAGGGCATTTCAAAAAAATATGGACGATTGTTAAGCAAGCTTGTAGAGCATTATAAGCTTGAGCAATGTGTGGAACTGGGCACATCCCTTGGTTTTGGAACAGCATACCTTGCCCAGCATGCCAACAAAGTGTTGACCATTGAAGGATGTTCAAATATTCAAGAAAAAGCTCGAGAGATTTGGGCCGAATACCAACCGGAAAAAATACACTATGTACAAGGTGAGTTTTCTGAAGTTTTACCACATGTTTTGAATCAAATGGAAAAATTGGATTTGGCTTTTATTGATGGAAATCACGGTTATGAACCTACATTATCCTATTTCGAAACAATTTTAACTAAAGCACATAACGATACTTTTATCATTTTTGATGATATTAACTGGAGTGAAGGAATGCGGAAAGCCTGGGATAAGATTGTATCGGATGAAAGGATTCATGTTAGCCTGGAGTTTTTCAGGATGGGGATTGTTTTAAAGCGAAAGGAACAGGCAAAGGAGCACTTTGTTTTGAAGATTTAATTTTACGTGTAAGGAATGTCATCTTAGCACAACAACAGAACAAATGAAAGTATATACTAAAAAGGGAGATCAGGGCAATACAGGGTTAATCGGAGGAACGCGTGTTTTGAAGTCAAACCCCAGGATTGATGCGTATGGGACAGTGGATGAATTAAATTCATACATGGGACTCTTGCGTGATACCACAATAAATGATATATTAAAACAAGACATCATTTATATTCAGGACCGTCTTTTTACCTTAGGATCCTGGCTGGCGTCAGATCCGGAGAAGTCAAAAATGCAGTTACCTGAAATAATGGAAGAAGATGTGAAGAAGTTGGAAGATGCCATTGACAAGATGGAAGAAGAACTAGAGCCCATGAAAAGCTTTGTTCTTCCTGGAGGACATCAGGTTGTATCTTTTGCTCATATCGCACGTTGTGTGTGTAGAAGAGCAGAACGATTGGTGGTAGAATTAAACCAATCTTCACCTCAGGATCCGGTGATTTTGGCCTATCTGAATCGATTGAGTGACTACTTATTTGTATATAGTAGATATTTGTCGCTTCACCTTAAGGCAGAAGAGATCCCCTGGATCCCCCGTAAATAAAGGAATTATAAAGAAAAATGATTTTTTTTTGGCAAAATACTTGCTTTTAAAGAGAAAAAAAATTTCATTTGCGAAAAAGTAAACGATAAAATTATGTATTGGACGTTGGAATTGGCTTCATATCTTGAAGACGCCCCGTGGCCTGCAGCTAAAGACGAGTTAATCGACTTTGCTATGCGTACGGGAGCACCATTAGAAGTAGTGGAGAATTTGCAGGAAATCGAAGATGAGGGAGAAACATACGAAAGTATAGAGGAGATCTGGCCGGATTATCCTACAAAGGAAGACTTCTTCTTCAACGAAGATGAATATTAGTAGTAACTACTCAGATAAAATTGCAATCCCATTTGCTTGAGCAGATGGGATTTTTTTTGCCTTTAACTTTCATATTGTCAGTTAAATGCCAAAGTTTGCGACAAAAGAGAGCATAATCGGCCATCTTGTCCGTTTTTCATTATATGGAATGGTTTGTGTCATTTTTTGATCGCAACGGAGGAATTACCAAACAAACCTCTTATTTTTACAAACCCATTTTTAGAAGGAATAGAAAATGTTAGACATATTCAAGAAGATAGTAGGAAGCAAGTCGAAGAAGGATGATAAGATATATCAGCCATACGTTGAGAAAGTAAAAACGTATGAGAGCAAAATTGAAACGCTTTCAAATGATGAATTGAGAGCTAAAACAATCAGCTTTAAAGAGCAAATAGCTGCCGCCGTTCAGAACCTGGAAGATGAAATAACCCGACTCGAAAAACAAGTTGAAGATAACCCGGGAATGGATTTTCAGCAAAAGGATGAGATCTACAACAAAGTAGATAAGCTTAAAAAGGAAGTAGATCAGGAGATTGAAGAGGTTTTAGAAGGAATTCTACCGGAAGCATTTGCCGTTGTAAAAGAAACTGCTAAGCGATTTACTGCAGATGAGGATGTGGTGGTTACCGCAACGGATTATGACCGTGAATTGGCTGAAAAATGGGATTTTGTAGATATTGACGGCGATAAAGCTATCTATCATAAAACATGGACAGCAGGGGGTTCACAAGTTACCTGGAACATGGTTCATTATGATGTTCAGTTGTATGGTGGAGCTGTGTTACATAAAGGAAATATTGCGGAGATGCAAACAGGGGAAGGTAAAACCCTTGTGGCTACCTTGCCGGTATACCTAAACGCGCTTCCGGGTAAAGGCGTGCACTTGGTCACCGTAAACGATTACCTCGCTAAAAGGGACTCCGAATGGATGGGGCCACTTTATCAGTTTCATGGATTATCAGTGGACTGTATTGATAAACACAAGCCAAATTCACCGGAACGTAAAAAAGCGTATCGTGCTGACATTACATTTGGAACCAATAACGAATTTGGATTTGATTACCTGAGAGATAACATGTCCTCTGACCCGGATCAGATTGTTCAACATAAACACCACTTTGCAATTATTGATGAGGTGGATTCAGTCCTTATTGATGATGCTCGTACACCACTTATTATTTCAGGTCCCACAGCAGGTGGAGACAAACACGAGTTTTATGAGCTAAAGCCCAAAATCGAAAAGGTTGTAAATGCACAGAAAAAACTCGTCAATTCCTTAATTATAGAAGCCAAACAAAAATTAAAAGGTTTGGAGGATGGATCTATTGACAAAGAAACACTTCAGCAAGGAAGTGATGCTTTGCTGAGATGTCACCGTGCTATGCCTAAAAACAAAGCATTGATTAAGTTTTTATCTGAACCGGGTATAAAAGCCCAGTTGCAGAAAACAGAAAATTATTACCTGCAGGACAGAGAGCGTGAAATGCCTAAGATTGATAAGGAATTATACTTCGTTATCAATGAAAAACATAACCAAATTGATCTTACTGAAAAGGGAATCGACTTACTTGCTGAAGGTGAAAACCCGGATTACTATATCATGCCGGATGTTGCTACACAACTCAATGAAATTGAGAAATCAGGCATGGAAAGAAAGGAAATGCTCAAGCAGAAAGATGAACTGGTAAAAGAATATAAGGTTAAGTCTGAGCGTATCCACTCTATGAATCAGTTGTTGAAAGCGTATACCTTATTTGAAAAGGAGAATGAGTACGTTTTAATTGACGGTAAGGTTAAGATTGTAGATGAGCAGACAGGACGTATTATGGATGGTAGACGTTATTCTGACGGACTGCATCAGGCCATTGAAGCCAAAGAAAACGTAAAGGTGGAAGCGGCTACTCAAACATACGCAACGGTTACACTGCAGAACTTCTTTAGAATGTACCACAAACTGTCGGGTATGACCGGTACGGCAGAAACTGAAGCACAGGAGATGTGGGATATCTACAAATTGGATGTGGTGGTTATTCCAACCAACAAACCAATTGCCAGAGAAGACAAGCAGGATCTAGTGTACAAAACACAGAAAGAAAAATTTAATGCCGTTATAGATGAAATCAACAACCTGGTAGAAGCCGGAAGACCTGTGCTTGTCGGTACAACCACTGTTGAAATTTCTGAATTGTTAAGCAGGATGCTTCAAATGAGAAACATCCCACACAACGTACTTAACGCCAAGCACCACCAGAAAGAGTCGGAAATTGTTGCAGAAGCAGGACAACCTGGAAAAGTGACAATCGCCACCAACATGGCCGGTCGTGGTACGGATATTAAACTTACTCCTGAAGTTGTAAAAGCAGGAGGTTTGGCTATAATTGGTACGGAACGACATGACTCAAGACGTGTAGACCGTCAGTTAAGAGGACGTGCAGGTCGTCAGGGTGATCCGGGGTCATCTCAGTTTTTTGTATCACTGGAAGACAGCCTGATGCGTAAATTCGGTTCTGAGCGTATTGCTAAAGTGATGGACCGTTTCGGTTACAAAGAAGGAGAGGTTATTCAACACAACATGATCTCTAAATCCATAGAGCGGGCACAGAAAAAAGTGGAAGAGAATGCCTTTGGTGTGCGTAAACGGTTGTTGGAATATGATGACGTAATGAATGCACAACGTAACGCCATCTACAAAAAGCGACGAAATGCACTTTACGGAGATCGTTTGGAACTGGACATCTCAAATATGTTCTATGACGTGGCAGAGGAGATTGTGAATGATCATTATCCAAGCAAAGATTTTGATTCCTTTGAAATTGACTTGATCCAGTATTTGCAGATTCAATCTCCTATTACACGAAGTGAGTTTGAAAACACAAACCCAAATGACCTGGTAGACGCTATTTACGATAAAGCTGTTTCAGCTTACAACGAGAAATCACAACGATTAGCTACAGTTGCCAAACCAGTTATTGATCAGGTATACGCTAACGAAAGTGATAAATACAAAAACATGGCATTCCCAATTACTGACGGGGAAAAATCCATCAATTGTGTTGTTGATTTGGAAGAAGCTCACAAAACAGGCGGTAAAAGCTTGAAAAAGCAAATTGAGAAGATTATTACACTTGGATTTATTGATAACGAGTGGAAAGAGCACTTACGTCAGATGGATGACCTGAGAACGGCGGTGCAACACGCTTCAATTGAGCAGAAAGATCCATTGGTAATTTATAAGAAAGAGTCCTATGAGTTGTTCAGAACCATGCTTGGTAAGATGAGTAAAGAAGTAGTTGGATTTTTAAGTAAGGCCAATCTTCCGAATCAACCACAAACACAAGCGGTTCAAGATCAGAAATCACAAGGCTTTGGTGGATCTGCTTACGAAAATGCACACGTTAACAAGCAACAACCTGAACAGTTCTCAGGAAGTGACGGTTATCAGGAAGCCATGGAGAGTTCCGGCAACCAGGCGCAACGCGTTAAGAAGAGAAAACCAATTACAGCTGCACCAAAAATTGGTCGTAACGAAAAAGTTGAGATTCGAAACTTGCAAACCGGAGAAACAAAAACGGTTAAGTACAAGCAAGCAGAACCACTCTTAAAAAGCGGCCAATGGATGATCGTTAAGCAGGAAGCTTAATTATGATGGATAGCTTGCTGAAAGAGATTCGGTCTTGCAATTTATGTAAAGACCTTCCTCTAGGTGCAAATCCGGTACTTCGCGCTTCAGTAAACAGTAAAATAATGGTAATCGGGCAGGCACCCGGTACCAAAGTGCATCATTCCGGAATTCCATGGAATGATCAATCCGGTAAAAATCTTCGCAGTTGGTTGGGGGTTAGTGATGAACAATTTTATAACCCTGAATTATTTGGAATTGTACCTATGGGATTTTGTTACCCCGGAAAGGGTAGATCAGGTGATCTTCCACCACGGGAAGAATGTGCACCCCAATGGCATCAACAGATTTGGGACAAAATGCCCAACATTGAATTGACGCTACTCATTGGCAGTTATGCACAGAATTATTATTTGAAAAACAAAAAGAAAACGCTCACTGAAACCGTGCAAAATTTTGAAGAATATTTACCGGATTACTTTGTCTTGCCCCATCCATCACCTAGAAACAGGTTGTGGATGAAGAAAAATGACTGGTTTGAGGATGCTGTGGTTCCGATTCTAAAAGAGAAAGTACACACGATATTATCTGACGCTTTGTAGCCAATCTAAAGCCTCATATTTATCATTGAAGATCTTGATTGTAACCGGTGTTTTATAAAAACGCTTCATAAAATTAGCCATAATTCTATGCGCAAGTGATTCTACGACAATGGCCTGACATTTCATAATACTCTTTCCTTCTGCAGAATTGGCAAAATCACGAACTTCTTTAGATACAGATGCATTTTCGCCAGGAATGATTAAAGCTTTAACCGGATGGTAGCTTTGCTTTTGAAGGAGAACTCGGAATTCTTCCAGAGCATCTTCAATTTCCAGATGAACATCATCTTTAATGGTAATTACAACAATGCCATCTGACTGAAATTCGTAAGTAGACTTCTTAAAATCAACTCTTTCGACTACTTCTATTACATCTTCAACCATAAATCAATTCCTTATAAAAAAAGGGACGAAATTAATATTATTAATTCTCCCATTCAATTCCTGAGCGGTAAACGGTTCCTTTAAAATGAGCTACAATATTGTTATCCTGATTGAAGACATCCATCTCATACACACCTATTTTACGGCTCAAAGAGAGCTCTTTGGATTGGACGGTTAACACATCACCCGTTGTCACTTTTTTGAGATGAGATATAGAAGTTTCAATCGACATAGATCTGATTCCATGCGCATTAGCAGAAAAGGCCAGCGCACTATCTGCCAAACAATATGTGATTCCTCCATGGGTAACTTTAAACCCGTTTACCATTTCTTCACGAACGGTCATTTTTAAGGATACAGCACCTGGTGTATAATCCAGGATTTCAATACCCAACCACTGGCTCATTTTATCATCAGCCATCATAGTATCAATAATCTCGCGTGAAGAAAGTGCCATTAATAGAAAGAATCTACCGGAGTAACGTTAAAAGTAATATCCGAAAACAACATTTTAAACTCTTCGCCTGCCTCTTTCATGTCCTCATCATCTTGCTCAAAATACCAGTTCACTACCAAATCTGTTTTTTCTTTAATCTCAGTAAGGTCTTTAATAAGATTTCTGATGATCAAAGTTGAACTGGTATTGAAATACTCAAGGTGTAAGTTAAGTGCAGTTTTTTCGGCAGGTGAAGTCCTGTAATCCTCAATTGCTTTGAGCAAAGGATAATAGAACTCGTGAGGATCTTCCGGTATGGAAATACCTTTGATAGATATACTCCCCTCATTTTCATCCATGTTTATGGATGGAGTTTTTACAGATGCTTCAATATGTATCGACATTGGTTCGATCGATTGTTTTGTTTTAACGTATACTCTAATTTACCCAATATTGTTTCAATTTGTTACGCTAAATTGGGTTATTCGACTAAATTTTCGACTAATTGCCAAATTATCAAGGTCAATTGGCTGTTGCACCGTGCATAAGACCAATCATGGATGTTGTCACAATATAAAGTTGAGTCTGTAATTCTTCATCCAAAATAACTCCGTCAGAATCAGGTGATTCAATTTCCTCCAGCATGAATTGTTGCAAATGATGTTGTTGGATCAAATCCTGCATAGGTTCATAATCTTCATCACTTCTGATGGCATCCAGGGCGAGTAGATAGGGCTCCTGAAATTCTTCAATCACATCTTCTGTAATTGGCTTTAGTGTAATGCCCTGTTGAAAAAATGCTTCAGATATTATAGCGAAGTAATAAATCGAAAATACATTCAGGTCTTCATTACTAAATTCCATCCCCGCCTGAAGGATATAATCAACCAAAGGTTGTTGCTGTAAAGTATAGGTTTCAATCAGTTTATCCAGGGCACTTTCGTCAAGACTATCAATCTTTTTTAATGCCTTTTCTATATTTTCTCTCGTAACCTGTGCCATGTTGTGTAAACCTCTATTTTACCTATTTTTAGGAATCGGAATGTTTGCAAATTTAGAAATATTCCAACGGACAAACTTCAAAAATCACAAGGATGACTTATTTTGATAAAGATTATTTTGACTTTTTTAAGGAACTTGCTGCCAACAATAACAAAGACTGGTTTGATGCTAACCGAAAACGCTACGAGAATTCTGTAAAAAAACCTTTTGAAAAGTTTATTTCGGACCTGATTTCGGAAATAAATAAAATAGACAGTAAAGTAGCTATTCAACCAAAGGATGCTATTTTCAGAATTAACCGCGATATTCGGTTTTCAAAGGATAAAACGCCCTATAAACTCAACCGGTCGGCCATAGTTTCACCCGTAGGCAAGAAAGACAAAGCCAATCCGGGATTGTATGTGGAAATATCACCGGAACATTGCCGGGTTTATGGAGGAGTATACATGCCGGATAAGCATCAACTGTATAATATCAGGGAAACGATCGCTAATGAGCCAAAAAAACTGGAAAAATTAATGTCTGATAATAAGTTTAAGGAGGTTTTTGGTGAAGTAAGAGGCGAAAAGAATAAAATTATTCCCAAAGAATTCAAGGAAGTAGGTGAAAAGGCGGATATCATCTATAATAAACAGTTCTACTGGTTCACCCAATTTAAGCCTGAAGATGCCTTAAAAAGTGATTTTATGAAGAAGACCATGGATGCATACAAAGCCAATAAAAAATTGATGGATTATTTTGCAGCAGCCATGAATTAAAATGAAGAATCTACTTGTATTAATAGCATTTTTCATTGTTTCGCAAGCCAGAGGGCAGTGTATTCCTAATGTTGATTGGAGTTATGCCGGAGCAAAAGAAATCATACAGACAGAAGATTCACCCATCATCAATTTTAAAAAGGTAAAATCTTCTTATTCTGCAGATGTATCAGATGATGTGGTCATAAAGGAGATCATTGCAGAATATAAGGGGAGTCAGATCATCATATATTTCCCTGAGGGCAATTATCTTTTTAAGGAGCAAATCCGTTTGTATTCCAACATGGTACTCAAAGGAGATGGAGCCAATAGCATTTTAACATTCGAACTTGAAAAAGAACGTGATTGTATTCTCGCCGCAGGAAAAGGTCAGCAAGACACTTACTATGAGATAATGCCGGTTGCCAAAGGAAATTCTACCCTCACACTAAAAGAGGCGCATGATTTTCAGGAAGATGAGTTATTTTACCTAATAGATGAGGATGATGAATTAGCTGATTCGTACTGGGCAAAAGGCAAAACAGGTCAATTTGTTTCTGTAAAAGCTTCCAACGGAAAGAAGGTTGAAATATTAGGAGCTTGTCGACGGGATTTTAACCGTAGTTCTGAAAAGATGACACCAAGGCTTGTTGCCATAGATTTAGTAGATGGAGCCGGAGTGCAGAACCTCAAAATTGTCAATAACCGGGCAACAGAAGGGCAAACATCCAATATTCAGTTCAGATACGCTTCTAACTGTTTTGTGAGAAATGTATGGAGTCTCGATTGTAATTATTCGCACGTTTTGATGGAGTTTGCGGTAAACTGTGAGGTTGCCTATAGTTCTTTTGAAAAAGCGCACAACTATGGGAACGGAGGTAAAGGGTATGGCGTAACACTTCAATTTGGAACAAGTAATTGCCTGGTTGCAGATAACTTTTGCAATAATTTAAGACATTCATTTTTATTACAGGCCGGCGCTAATGGTAATGTGATCAGCTTTAATTCATCAAGAAACCCGTTTTGGACCAATGTCCGCTTACCTGAAGATAGTGCCGGAGATATAGTACTACACGGGAATTATGTATATGCTAACCTGATAGAGTGGAATCAGTGTCACACCATTGTAGTGGACAAGTCACATGGAGCAAATGGGCCAGATAATCTCTTTTTCAATAATAACCTGATCGGATATGGAATCATTGTAAGTCGCAAATCAAAAGGACAGGCTTTTGTCAATAACACCATTGAACCTGCAAAATGGCCAAAAGGCAGGTACAAAGTACGGGGTAAACATTACGAACAGTACAATACTATTGGGGATAAAGTAATTCCCAGGAAAAGTGAGAAGTATACAGAAAAGAAGAGTTTTTTCAAATAACGTTTACTTCTCTTTCGAGTTCAATTCCATACATTTCTTTGATGGATTTAAGGATATCCTCTGATAACTGGAAGATGTCCTGTCCACTAGCACCTCCGTAATTGACAAGAACAAGCGCCTGATTTTTGTGTACACCATAATTGCCGAGGGTTTTTCCTTTCCATCCTGCATTATCGATCAACCATCCTGCAGCAATTTTAACATGCGCATCATCTACCGGGTAATTTGCAATATCAGGGAACTTAGCCTGTAACGCTTCAAATTTTTCCCTGCTGACAACCGGGTTCTTAAAAAAGCTTCCTGAATTCCCAATTTCAGCTGGGTCAGGTAATTTTGTTTGTCGTATATAAATGACAGCATCACTGACATCTTTTATAGTTGGATCAGTTACACCCATTTCTGACAAACGGGACGATATTGCACCGTATGAAGTATTTAATTTATGTTCTGTTGTCAGGTTGAGGGTTACTGAAGTAATAATATACTTTCCCTTTAACGATCGTTTAAAAACACTTTCTCGGTAACCAAATGCGCAGGCAGCTTTATCAAAGGTTTTCACTTCGCCACTGGCAATTTCATAAGCCTCCAGTTCTTCAAAAACGTCTTTAATTTCAACACCATAAGCACCTATATTTTGCATAGGTGCTGCTCCAACACTTCCTGGAATCAATGAAAGATTTTCTATTCCGCCAAATCCTCTATCAATACAATACATCACAAAGTCGTGCCACACCTCACCTCCCTGGACCTTAACTTTCACAGTCTTTTCATCCTTTTCAATTACCTCAATCCCGGTGAGATTATTTTTTAAGACAAGCCCGGTTACATCTGAAGTAAGCAGCATATTACTACCTCCACCTAACACCAGTAATTTTTTATCCGAATTTTCACGGAGGAGTTTTCTCAGTTCATCTACAGATGAAAACGTGGAAAAATACTCGGCTTTTACGGATAAACCAAAGGTGTTGTAAGGTGTTAAGTCGACGTTTTCTTGAATCATTTAATTCAAAATTATACAGAAGCAGATAATAAGTGCGCTTTTTTACTGTTTATTATTAAGAACCCTACGTTAACAGCATGCGACTACTCGTGACGTTTATGTTGATTTTGCCTGTTCTTGGACGATCACAGTCCGAGAAGGACAATAAATTTATGGGCTTTGGCTTTGAAGGAGTGGTGAACTTGTTAGATGAACCCACACTTTCTTTTTCGGAATATAAATCTGTGGTAGGTCATCCCGAATTTTTTCTACACTCTGATAATGCTGAGTTGATTGCATCTGACAATTTGTTCTACAGAAATGGTCTTCGCGCCAGATTTATCTTTCGGGGACCGGATGCTGAGAATCTGGGGGCATTTAAACAATCGAGATTTGTAACAGGTTTGCTTTATAATTCCGGGAATAACTACACCTTCCAATTCAGTGAAACCTACAGGGTCAGAGCTGATACAGTAACCTTAACATCTTCATCCGGATCGACGGAAACACTTTATCGGGACACGATTTATTATAACGACACAGAATATTCAGCCCGATCTCAAAATGTAGGATTGTTCTGTGAGTATCTGATTTATACAGGAGAAGGAATGCCGGGATTGGCTACCGGTATAGGTATTGCGACAGATATGACCTTGTTGTATGAAGCTCAGGTGAGGCAAACCTTGAATTACTCAACCGCGCTTTATGATGAAAGTGGAATCGCCAGGTATACACCGGTGGTTTATAATCCAAATACAGATACATATTCCTATGGAAACGTGAATTACGTCTATGGTAATTCAAATCTTCAAAAGATATCAACAGCTTATTTCATTCGTCCCTATATCCCTATTCGAATAGAAGCAGCACTTTCAGATCGTCCCAAATTGTCCAATTTTACAGTAGATATCAACGGAAAGATAGGTACTGAAATTCAAATAAATCCAGGTGCAAGTGTCAATGCGAGAATGTTTTATAGCCTCGGTTTGGGACTCAACTACTATTTGTAGCAGTATGGATTTTTTCGTATATTCAAACTTGCTATGAAGATATTGCCATTATTAATATTACTTACTGTATTGCCCCTCAGCGCATTTCAAATTTACGGGCAAAATGATACCCTAAATCAAACGGTCAATGGCATGAAACAAGGTTATTGGATTGTATATGGACGCGATAATCCTTCAAAAGGCTATCCTGCAGATGGAAAAATTGAAGAAGGGTACTATGAAGATGATCGGAAAACTGGTATGTGGATCAAATATCACCCGGATGGTGTCACCCCCCGATTAAAGGGAAATTATGTAAACGGAAGACCAAATGGCCCGTACATTAAAATTGACGACCAAGGCGTGGTTCGTGAAGAAGGCACCTATTCCCAACGAAAAATGGTTGGGGATTTTAAAGTGTATAACGAAAAAGGTATTCTCACACAGGAAAAAACCTTTAATGAGGGTGGTAAAGAAGAAGGTACGGTAAAATACTATTATGATGACGGTTCACTACAAATGGAAATGACCAAAAAAGATGGTGTACCTACTGGTCCTGCAACTACCTATTACCAAAATGGGGACGTTAAAAAAGTTGTCACTTACAGTGAAACGGGTGAAATAGTGAGTACCGAAGAAAAAGAAATGGTAAATCCGTCAAAAGAAGAGCAGGATACCGCCGGTGCAGGTGGTCCAAGTGGTTCTGATGGTATTAAGAAAGATGGAACACCATTTAACCGGGATGGATACAATAAGTTGTACAATGAGAATGATGAGATATGGATGGACGGAGAATTCAAAAATGGAAAACTCTGGGAGGGTGAATTGTACAAATATGATTCAGATGGTATTCTTTTGAAAATAGAAATCTGGAAGAACGGTAAATACCACTCCGACGGACATCTGTAGCGTTCGGGTTTTTCACCTTCTTTTCATGGCTCAAACTACTGCTGGTAACAGCTTGATATCTGCAACATGCGGTATTTCCTATACATATTGCCCCTTTTTCTTGTAATTGAAGCTTATGGGCAAAAAGACACCCTAAATCAAGTAGATGATAAAGGCTTGAAACAAGGTTATTGGATCATCTATGGCCACATGAAACCTGAAAAGGGATATTGTGATTCTTGCATTATCGAAGAAGGCTCTTACAAAGACGATAGAAAAAATGGTGTCTGGACAAAATATCATAAAGACGAAAAGACACCAAGACTAAAGGGTACATACGTGAATAACCGACCCCATGGCGAGTATTGGAAGTATTATGAGAATGGCAGTTTAATGGAACATGGTTCATTTTTCGGTGGAAGAAACAAAACCCTCTATGAACGATTCTATCAATCCGGTTGTATGGAGCAGGAATTAACCGATTCGGCAATTATATTCTACGAAGATAATTGCTTTGAGACCGACTCCCTTAAAGGGGATGTTGTATATGGATTTGCCCGAAGAGAAGAAGTGGTGGAAAAAGATACAGCAAATGCATATAACAAGTATTCCTGTGATTGCAAGCCAGATTCTATGCAAGGACCGTCGGGCACTTCTGGTAAAACGAAGAACGGAAAAGATTTTGATCCCAACGGGTACAATAAGATATATAACAAAGATGACGAATTATGGATGGATGGTTGTTTTGCAGATGGGAAACTTTGCGACGGAAAGCTATACAAATACGATTCTGACAACATACTCCTGAAAATTGAAATCTGGAAAAACGGCAAATATTACGCGGATGGCGACCTATAATACTTGCATGGTACAGCATTTGATTTGTATCTTGTAAACAAGATTCTTATGCGTTATTTTTTAGTCTATATTATTACAGTAATCTGTTTTTCCGGGTTTGGACAAAGCAATGAAGAAAATACACGTCCCTTGCGTTATTTTGAGTCCGGAACCATGTTTTATGACAGGATTTTTCCGGCATGTTCAGATTACAACGCAGCAGGAGTACCAAACTTCAATTCATTTGGATTAGAGGGAGAGTTCCTGGCTTACACATTTGGCCAATGGCGCTGGAAACAAATGGTGAGCGGTCTGTTCGCAGGGAAAGAAGTTCCTGACCTTGTTGAGAACATTGAATTTCAAGGAGGGTATTTGGGTGGATTTTCGGCGTGGACCAAACGATTTAGTGGCTCTATTGGATCTGTAATGGCCTTTCAACCCCATCCTAAACTTGAAATTGGTCTTCCGGTGATGTTTACTGTTCGTTTGACAAAGCAACACGGCTACTTTTATGCGTATGAAGGACAGGGAATCGATCCGGAAGATGAAGTGAGTCCTGAGCTCGCAAATACGGCAAATTCAATGCTGATATCAAAAAAATGGATGCCGGGATTCAAAACAGGATTGGAAGTTGTAGGTTTCCCAAACAGCATTTTCTCTGTTGTCGGGCGTATCAATTACCAGTATTTCGGGTGGCGGGATGTTGTGGATCTTTCCACCGCTAAATTAAACGCTTCTGCCGGCACTGTTGATTTTACCTCAGATCGTGTCTGGAGCACGCCTGAATGGGGGTTCTCTCTGGGTGTACGTTTCTATTTTGTGACCGTACGTGAGCATGATACCAAAACAAAGCGTGATCCGGATAAAAAAGATGGGAAAGTTATTTTAACGCCCGAAAAACGTCAGTAAATCCTGAATTAGCTCTGGACAGATGAGTTAAACGTGACATTTGAAGTAATTAAAGGGCTCCTGACAATCCTTGCAGCTATATAACGCCTGACAAGGTGTAGATCCAAACCGACTGACTTCTTTAGTGTTGGTAGACTTACAATGAGGACAAGTAACCACTTTATCGTCCATAGTAGGAGGGGAGATTCCCTCATCCATTAATTTCTGCTTGGTTTCATCCGAGAGCCAGTCCGTGTTCCATGCAGGACTGAGTTTGGTAATAATCTCAACCTTGTCAAATCCGTTTTCCTTCAGTTTTTCAAGGATGAGGCTATTAAAGAATTGTTTGGCCGGGCATCCGGTATACGTCGGGGTTACTGTTACCTTAACAAGATCCCCAACTTTTTCTATGTCTCGTACTACACCCAGTTCAACCAGGTTTATCGCCGGAATTTCAGGATCAGGGACTTCACGTAAAAGTTCCCAAAGATGTTCGGTGTCTTTATTTAACGATTCAGCTACCATTTTGCGTCCGGATATGCACGCGGTAGGTACTGAAGGTCCGTAAGGATGTGTCCCAAATATTCACTGTGAATGCCGTCTCTGTAATCTCCCATGAAAAATGGATCATCCGAAGGCTTTTCAATATTAGATGCTTTTAGGATGCCATTAACTTCGGTTTCCCAATTTGCTTTTACTTTATCGGTATCAGCAAGATATTTTTGATCAATATCATCCCAATTCCACATTTCAGGAATATATCGGAACATGTGGTTTACCGCTTCCTGTAATCTACTGTTGCTTTCTTCAGTTCCCTGACCTAATCTCACCATCCAGTCTCTTGTTCGGTCAAGATTATACATAATCTCAATCAGAACTTTCTTGGAAAGCGCCGCCAGGTTTTCATTTTTACTATTCTGGAGTTGAGTAAATACTTCGTTGGCATAAACATCATGCAAATAAGATCGCGCAATGGTCCAGGCAAAATCCGTATTGGGTTGTTCTACTAATTTCAAACAGAAATATTCACGTTCGTTTCTTCTGTAAACGTAATCATCAGGTGAAATCCCCTTATTTTCAATTTCTGCCACAATCTTGTAAAGTTCTTCTGCGCGTCCGATAAGGTCCAAAGCTGAATTTGAAAGTGCAATATCCTCTTCCAAAAAAGGTCCATTGCTGCACATTTCACACAATCGTTGACCAAGAATCATTTCTGTATCCGCCAAACGAATGATGAATTTTGCCAAATCGTTATCTATTGTAATTTTCATTATTTACAAGTTACAGGTTTTCAACTCCATCCGGAATTTCATAAAAAGTCGGATGACGATAAATTTTATCTTCTGAAGGATTAAAAAAGGCATCCGCCTGATCTAATGGTACAGATACTATAGCCTCAGCAGGAACTACCCACAAGGCGCGTCCTTCACCTCTTCGGGTATACGTATCTCTTGCATTTTGAATGGCCATTTTCTTGTCATAAGCATGCACACTTCCTGCATGCTTAAATGGTAATCCGGGTTTTTTCTGAATAAAAACTTCCCAAACTTTATCTCCTGATTTCATATTCTATTTTGGTTTCTCTTAAACTAACTCACCTTCTGTTTTTGCTGCGTATGCTTCTGCAGCTTCTCTTACCCAGGCATTGTCTTTATGTGCCTTGATGTGATGATCCAGACGTTCTTTATTGCATGGTCCGTTTCCTTTAACAACAGCCCAAAATTCTTCCCAGTCAATCTCACCATAATCATACGATCCTTTTTCCTCATTCCATTTGAGATCAGGATCAGGAATGGTAAGTCCCAGGAATTCAGCCTGTGGAACGGTTTTATCAATAAATTTTTGTCTCAGTTCATCATTCGACTCCCTTTTGATTTTCCATTTCATGGCATTACCAGTATTGGGTGAGTCAGAGTCGTGTGGACCAAACATCATTATAGATGGCCACCAAAAGCGATTAAGGGCATCCTGCGCCATTTCTCTTTGTTCAGGGGTTCCGTTTGCCATGTGTAACATGATTTCAAAACCCTGTCTTTGGTGGAAACTTTCTTCTTTACAAATACGGATCATTCCTCTAGAATACGGCCCGTAAGATGTACGCTGCAAGGAAACCTGGTTAACGATAGCTGCACCATCAACCAACCAACCAATAGCACCAATATCTGCCCATGTTAAGGCAGGATAATTAAAGATGCTGGAATACTTAGCTTTTCCGTCGTGTAGCTGCTGTAACATCTCTGCTCTAGAAATACCTAATGTTTCAGCTACAGAATACAAATACAAACCGTGACCGGCTTCGTCTTGAATTTTGGCAAGTAAAACCTGCTTTGAACGCAAAGACGGAGCCCTAAGTAACCAATTACCTTCAGGTTGCATTCCAATCACCTCTGAATGCGCATGTTGAGAAACCTGTCGAATAAGATGTTTCCTGTACTCGTCAGGCATCCAGTCTCTTGGCTCTACACGCTCATCTCTCTCTATAATTCCGTCAAACGCTTCTTGATATTTATCCATGTTCTAATTCTTCTTTCTCTAATAAACAAAGATACGATTTTAAAGTTTATTTTTTGTGAGATAAATAACGACGAAAACTAATATTTATCAGTTTTCACCTCTATTTTATGCATATATTTCAACTTTGGTGATCGTCCCTTTTTAAATATTTTATTACTAACCGTTTTACCTTTTCTCAATTCTTTCTGCTTTTCTTCAGGTAAATGGATGATGTCAACGCATTCATCCGAACAACAGTTTTCCATTTGTTCTTTGCAATTATCACACTGAATAAACAATAGGTTACAGTGAACATTTGCGCAATTTGTGTGATTGTCACAAGTTTCTCCGCATTGATGGCAGTGGGCAATCACGTCATCACTCACACGTTCTGCCATGCGATCATCAAACACAAAATTCTTTCCGACAAACTTATTCTCCAGCCCTTCTGTCTTTACCTGGCGTACATACTCAATTATCCCGCCTTCTAACTGGTAGACGTTCTTAGCCCCTAAATGCTTAAAATAGGCGGATGCCTTCTCACAACGAATTCCACCGGTACAGTACATTACTATATGCTTGTCTTCCTTAGCGCTTTCAATGTATTCGTCTACAATTACCGGTAACGAGTCCCTAAAAGTATCTACATCCGGTTTAATTGCACCCTGAAAGTGACCAATTTCATGCTCATAGTGATTCCGCATGTCAATTAATATAGCATTGTCTTTTTCAATAAGATCATTGAATTCTTTAGCCTTGAGGTGCTTTCCTTTATTGGTAACATCAAATGACTTGTCATTGAGACCGTCCGCTAATATTTTCTTACGAACTTTAACTTTTAACTTAAGAAAAGACTTGTTGTATTGTTCAATCGCAATATTCAGTCGTATGTCTTTTAGAAAAGTGATACTGTCCAGATGCTCCTTAAATTCTTTAAAACGAGGTGCCGGGACAGATAACTGGGCATTAATACCTTCGTGAGCCACATAAATTCGGCCTAAAACGTCCAATTCATCCCAGGCAATAAATAAGTGATTTCTAAAAATCTGTGGATTTCCAATTTGATGGTACTGATAGAAAGAGATAGTCAGACGTTCTTCGCCAGCCTGATCAATTAATTCTTCTCTTTCTTTAGCACTCAATTTATTGTACAGTTGCATGCTATAAATAATTAAGTTCTAAAAAACTAGCTAACCTTGATAATCAAGATGCTGGCCGCAAAGATACGACCTTTTTGATTGAATAGGTGATTTATTTCAGTACAGTGACATGACCGTTGTACGAGTGTCGCTTGTCAGACATGGTTTCACTGAATTCCAATGTCCATATATAAACGCCATCTTCTACGAGACCTCCATCACCATAATGTCCATCCCAGGCGACATCCGGATTAAATGATTCCCAAATAATTTCACCCCAACGATTGAAAATGATAAGGTGGAAATCAAATGGATCATGACCACTATAGAAAATAGGTTTCCAGGTTTCATTGAACTCATCACCGTCTGGTGTAAAGATGTTTGGTACATGGAATATAATGACATCCTCCACCACAACTATTTTAGTTATTGTGTCGGAACACATCCTGCCGTAGTTATAAGCAATTAACTCTACTTCATATTCAGTGGCTATTTCAGTAGGGTAGAGGTGTGTTGGATTTTCAACCATGGAGATAGGTGTGCCGTCTCCAAAATTCCATTCCCATTCATCTGAATTTACGGAAGTATTTATAAAATCTATTTCAGTTTCCAGGATGTTCAGTGAATTAGGGTTAGTAGTAAATTGAGCATCCGGAGTTGGATAAACAGTAATATAATCCGTATAAAGAACAGTGTCTTTACATCCTACACTGTTTGTTACAATTAATTGAACATCATAATCTACCGGAACTGAACCGCTGTTTATATAGTTAACGGTTGATTGTGCTCCTGATGTTGATCCTAAACCACCATAAAAATTCCATTGCCAGTTAGTTAATGAAACGGATGGTGTGGTTGAATTATCCGTAAATACGATAGTATCAGGACTACAAATTGCATTGAGGTCGGACATGAACGAAACATTCGGTACTTCATACACTGTTACTGGTTGTGTAATGCTATCTACACATCCAAACGCAGAAGTTACCAAAAGCTCGGCATTGTACACGCCAAAATTAGAGTAGCTATGTGAAATTCCGGCACCAGTTCCTGTGTTTCCATCCCCAAAATCCCATTGCCAGCTAGCAATCGATCCTCCCGGAACGTTTGAAGACTCTGTAAATACTGTTGGTGGAAGGTTTTCACAAACAGTGGTTGAGGTAAAATTCGGAACAGGTTGCGCATGAATATTAACTGATATTGTTGTGTCTGCCGTACAGCCATTGTTCGAAGTTGCTGTCATCTCAATATTGTAGGTGCCGTAGGTCGCATATGTATGATTAGCAGTGGCTCCGGTTCCGGTATTACCGTCACCTAGATCCCAGTCCCAACTCGCTATATTGTCTGGAGCATTTATCGTAACATTTTCTGTAACTGTAATTGGGTCGTAGACGCAAACATCATTTACCGTGAAATTTGGTACCGGTATTGGGTGTCTTGTGGTTGTACCAGTTACGGTATCCGGACATCCAAGATTTGATGTTACAATCAATTCGACCGTGTATGTTCCGTCAGAGTTATAGTTATGAGTAGGAGATTGCTGAGTGGAAGTGTTTCCATCCCCAAAATCCCAATCATAATTACTAATTGATCCGGAAGAAATACTAGAAGTATTATTAAAGTTTGCCGGCACACCTAAACATTCATCTGTAATTGTGAAAGACGCCACTGGACTTGGGTTAACTGTCACTGGTAAATACATGGTGTCCTGACAACCATTGTTTGTCTCAACAGCTAGCATAACATTGTATGTATTTTCTACTGCATAAGCATGTGATCCCGGATTTTGAACCGTTGAAGTATTACCGTCGTCAAAATCCCAGAACCAGGTGGTAATATTATCCGGAGCAGGTACGCTCGAGTTATTTACAATGGTTGATGCTACCACAATACATTCACTGGTCATTGTAAAATCAGCAACTGGTTCAGGAAAACGAGTTGTTGCGCCAGTAGCAGTATCTGTACATCCCTGATCTGATATTACAACCAATTGAAGGTTGTAATTGCCGGAAGATGCATAATTATGTGTTGGATTTTGTACACCAGAAGTATTTCCGTCCCCAAAATCCCATTCATAGGTAGTTATTGTTCCTGAGCTAATGCTTGAATTATTCGTAAATGCCGCTGGCTGACTGATACAATCATCTGGTACCGTAAATGCAGCTACAGGACTTGGGAATATTGTAATCGGTAAAGTAACGTTATCGGTACAACCATTATTACTGGTGGTTGTTAACTGAATAGTGTAGTTTCCTGCTGCGGCGTACGTGTGAGCCGGAGGATTTTGAGCTGTGGAAGTATTCCCATCCCCAAAATCCCAGTTCCATGTGGTAATGTTATCAGGAGCATTAATAGTAGTATTATTTACAAAATTCACCTGATCAACCAGACATCCGCCTGTCAGACCTGTTGCTGATGAAACTCCATTAATAACAAATTCGATATCGTTCACCGGGTTAGGATATACCGTAACCGCTTGTGTCATTGTGTTCTGACACCCGTTATCATCCGTAACGGTTAAGGATACGTTATAGGTACCATCAGAGGCATAGGTATGAGATGGACTTTGAGTGGTAGACGTGTTTCCGTCACCAAAATCCCAATCATAGTTGGTAATTATGGCCGGAGCAATAACCGTTGAAGCATCCGTAAATGTTACTGCATTTCCGTCACACTGATTGGTAAAAGTAAAATTAGCTGTAGGAGCTCCGGGGACTGTTAGAGTATAATCTGAACTTTCACATTCGGTACCAAGCGTGTACACGGCTGTATAATCGCCAGGACCATACGGCATTGCATTTAATACCGAATCAGTTTCTCCGGCAAGTGCTATACCATTTTCATACCATTGCCAGCTTCCGCCAACGGTATCTAGAGATGCAGTTAATGCAAGGTCATTCGTACACCAGTTGCCAGATTCAGTAATCAAACCAGGTTGGAAAGAGGCGGTTGAGGCCAAAGTTAATTCATCAATGAAGTAATAGTTTGTACCGGATGTCTGTCCACCACATGGTCCACCAAGTGAAACAGCATTAATATCTACAGGTGGTGTAAAAGTAATTTGTACCTGCTGCCATGACTGGTTTGGGGCATAGTTGACGGTAACCGAACCAAGTACCATCCATGAACCACTTCCCACTGCACAATTACTTGTATTCCAGGGTAAATCTCCACAATTTGGTGTCCCATACAGTGTCAATTGTAGTGTTTGACTACCTGTGGACCATGCGGTCCAAAGATCCATAGTGTAAGATGTACCTGCTGTCATAGGAGAATTCAGACAAGCTCCAATATTTTCTTCCCAGTTAGGATTACTATAAAATCCGCCATAACCGGCTCCACCAGCGGAACCCGGTAATGGTAAATCAGGACTGTTGAAAATCCCGGTATATCCACACGTGTTAAAATAATCGGATGTGGCATTAGAAGCCTGAATCCAGTTATCTGCACAATATAATTGGCTAACCCCACTTGGGCAGCAAGAATTATTTTCAAAAGAAGGATTAGGTATTAGTGATGTTACGGATTGTCCTGACCCGCCAAGCCCGTTACAAGCACAGTCCGGATCATTCATATCAATTAGGCCATCTGCATCATCATCAACTCCGTTATCGCAGATTTCTTGTCCATAAGAGATTGAAGATAATAGTAGTACAGTAGTAAGTATGAGAAGTCTATTCATAGCAATATAATCGGTTCATAATCTATACGTTCGATAGATGATTAGGGTTGCTTTT
The DNA here is from genome assembly GCA_014762645.1 of Crocinitomicaceae bacterium. Classification (GTDB taxonomy): domain Bacteria; phylum Bacteroidota; class Bacteroidia; order Flavobacteriales_D; family Crocinitomicaceae; genus Paracrocinitomix. Next base: position 18,260 of record JABURP010000116.1, on the reverse strand, counting down.
GAATCACTTGAAATTACTGGAGTTGTTACAAAATTAATCATATATCTTTTATCACTAACGATTTAGGTGTATGAATTTATTTTTTAAACCAATTTCTTTTTAACAAGTCCTAAATACAGAAACAATTTAAAATTGATGACAATGAATACAAAAATGATCTTAACATTATTACTGGGGATGTTTGTAATAATAGGGTATAGTCAGGAGGACAGACCACAAATGGAACCAGACAAATACAAGAATCTGACGCCCGAAGAGAAAGCAACGAAAAGGACCGAAAAAATGACTAAACACCTGGATTTAAGCCAGGAACAAGCAGATAGGATTAAAGCTATTAATCTTGCCCATGCAACTGAGATGGATAAAATACATCAGGAAATGGAAGCCTTGAAGGAAAAAGCAAAAGCTCAACGGGAAAAGACTAAATCTGAAATTGAATCTGTGCTAAATGATGATCAAAAAGCCAAAATGCAAGAGGAAATGAAAAAGCACCGTGAAGAAAGAGAGGAAAAGAGAAGAGAAAGATGCTGTCAGGAAGATAAATAAGCACTTGTTAGACCATCTTTCAAAAAAAACCTCCTGAGAACATTGTCTTCAGGAGGTTTCTTTTTTAAAATCTTCCGAGGCTTGGGGTTCCAAACTTAGGTTTGATACTTGGATTAAACCTAAGAAATGCCTCAACAGCACCTACACCATTGGTTGCAGGCGATAACCCGGATAAATTCGCATCATAGGATACTCCGAATGCAAGCGGCCCTGCTTTATAAATAATATTTCCAATAATAGCATCTCCAACTCTGTAGTATAACCCAAATGATAGTGCCATACCATCATAAAAGCCTGTGTGTTGAGAAACTGGTTTAAGTGCATACTCAAAGTTGTTACCAACTATAATTTCAAAGTTTGGTCCCTGAGCTTGACCATAAATAGCTGGATGAAATGATAAATTTTGGTTTTCCGGCCAAATGTGTGCGATACCCTGAAAGTTAAAATGTCGGTATAAATTCTCGGAGATGTTATAAAAACTAATCTTTTGTCCGGTAAGGTGTAGGCCTCCAACTCCTAACTGAAGGTTGAAATTATCCTTAAGAAAAGCATTGTAGTAGATACCTGCGCCAAGGTCAAAACGCGACACATTAAACGCTCCCAATGATTCACCACTGGATAACCCCGGATCAAATCCTGCTCCGGTCCATTGACTATCAAAATAGAGAGCGTCTTCATTGAGGGTTTGCATATACATACCCGGTTGTAACCCCAATGAAAGGTAGGAGTTTTCTCCAATTTCAAGCGTATAATTTAACGGTATCTGAATGACATTTACGGTATATTTCCCATCACCGGATACGTCATTAATCATATTAGCACCTAAACCTATAAATCCGTTATCAATTGCTTTATCCAATATCCTCGAGTCAAAACTCGCGGAAAAAGACCTGAAAGATTGATTAGATAGGGTAAACCATTGAGTCCTGAAATTGGTAAACAACTGAAATGTTCCCAGACCATGACCTGCAGCTCCCGGGTTTGTTAGTACCGGATTAGCAAAAAACATACTGAAGTGTCTGTCTTGTTGTGCCTCCGCAAAACTAAAGGTCAGAACTCCAACGAATACTAATACTAATTTCTTCATCACTTCATTATTTAATTAGGGTAACATTACCTTTTTTGAAATTTTGAGTACCATCTATGAGTGTATACTCGACGTACCAGGCAAACACCCCTGGGTTTTCAGGAACGCCCATAAATGTGCCATCCCATCCTATATTTTGATCATCTGATTCAAATACTTTTTGCCCGTAACGATTGTAAATGGTAAACTTCATGTAATCAATTCCTTTTCCTTTGACAAATAGAATGTCGTTAAGACCATCACCATTCGGTGAGAATCCATTCGGAACGTCTACCATGTCAACAACCGTAATGAAGACGGTGGCTGAATCGCTGGCAGAACAGCCAAATGCAGATGTATAGGTCAAGACGTAATTCGTGGTGTTGTCTGGTGTCACAACAATATCCGGGCAAGTAATACAATCAATAGTATTGTCATTATCGCCATCCGTCCAAGAATAGCTTCCTCCTAGTGGTGAGACCAAGGAGTATAAATCAGTTGATTCACCTAGACCAATAATTGTATCACCTAAAGCAGTTACTGATGGAGTATCTCCCACCAAAAGCGTTGCTGTCGCAGTATTTGTACCGTTTGCATTGGTAACAGTTAGGGAGATACTAAATGTTCCTGCAACGGTAGGACATAATACTGGATTTGGATCAGTTGATGTATTTGGGGTTGCTGCACCACCAAAATCCCACTCCCAGGCTGTAATACCTCCTGTGGACATATCCATAAGATTTACACATTCACCGATACACAGTGCTGTATCGGACATAGTGAAGTCAGCTACAGGAGGTGCACAGTTGGTAACTGTTACATTTACATCTGCTGTGGCTGTTCCACATGAATTAGTGACTGAATAGGTATATGTGCCAGCGGCATCCACGGTTGGGTCAAACATTCCCGTTCCTGAAGTAAGTGCAGGTGACCATGTTCCACCAGCATCCGGTGTTCCTCCAAGTGCATTGAAAAGGTCAGTAGCAGGATCGTTATCACACAATGTTAATGTACCATTCGTTCCGGCATTTGGTGAAGGGTTTAATGTAACAACTACATCTGCTGTTATTGGTCCTCCGCCACATGCGGTTACAGTATATGTATAGGTACCTGCAGGATCAACAGAAGGATCAAATACTCCAGTTCCGGAAGTAAGTGCCGGAGACCAAGTACCACCAGCATCTGGTGTCCCTCCAAGTGAGTTAAATAGATCGATAGGTGCATCTGATGAACACAGAGAAACTGCTCCATTCGTTCCAGGGCTTGGATTTGCCGAAATTGTCACAACCACATCTGCGGTAATTGTACCACAAGAGTTGGTAACAGAATAAGTGTAGGTTCCAGCAGGATCTGTCGCCGGGTCAAATACTCCGGTTCCCGAAGTTAATGCCGGAGACCATGTACCACCAGCATCTGGTGTACCTCCAAGTGAGTTAAATAAATCAGCCGGGGCATCAGTAGGACAGAACGTCACTGCTCCGTTCGTTCCTGCATCTGGCGCTGGATTTATAGTAACAACTACATCCGCCGTGGCTGTGCCACATGTATTTGTAACGGTATAGGTATACGTTCCGCCAGCATCTGTTGCCGGATCAAATACTCCTGAACCTGATGTCAATGCAGGTGACCATGTTCCACCAGCATCTGGTGTGCCACCAAGTTCATTAAATAGGTCAGATGATGGATCTGACGGACAGTAAGATATTGCTCCGTTTGTACCTGCATCCGGATTAGGATTAATGGTAACTACCACATCTGCCGTTGCAGTACCACATACCGTGGTTACTGAATATGTATAAGTACCAGCTGCGTCGGTGGCAGGGTCAAAAACGCCTGATCCGGACGTAAGAGCCGGCGACCATGTGCCACCAGCATCTGGTGTACCTCCAAGTGAGTTAAACAAGTCAGCAGGTGCGTCAGATGGACAAAATGAAGTTGAGCCATTTGAACCTGCATTTGGTGCTGGATCAATCGTTACGGTTACATCTGCTGACGAGGTACCGCACGAAGCAGACACTGTATACGTGTATGTTCCTGCCGGATCTACAGCCGGATCAAATACACCAGATCCTGAAGTTAATGCCGGCGACCAAGTACCACCAACATCTGGTGTACCGCCTAATGAGTTGAATAAATCAGCTGATGGGTCCGAAGGACAAAATGATGTTGATCCGTTTGTTCCAGCATCTGGAGCACTAACAACAGATACTGTTACATCTGCGGATATCGTTCCACAACCGTTAGTAACGGTATAGGTGTAAGTTCCTGCCGGATCTACGGCCGGGTCAAAAACACCGGACCCTGAAGCCATTGCCGGAGACCATGTACCACCTGCATCCGGTGTTCCTCCCAATTGATTGAATAAATCAGTGGAAGGATCCGTTGCACATATTGTTAACGAACCATTCGTTCCTGCATCTGGTGCAGGGTTGATTGTTACTGCGACATCAGCTGTTGCTGAACCACATGAATTGGTGACTGTATAGGTATATGTTCCTGCTCCATCTACAGCTGGATCAAATACGCCAGACCCAGAAGTTAATGCCGGAGACCATGATCCACCTGCATCCGGAGTTCCACCCAATGAGTTGATTAAATCTGCTGATGGGTCTGACGGACAAAATGACGCTGAACCGTTAGTACCTGCATCTGGTGCTGGATTTATAGTAACTACTACATCTGCAGAAAGTGATCCGCAAGAATTAGTAACAGTATAGGTATATGTTCCTGCCGGATCTACCGCTGGGTTAAACACACCGGATCCTGATGCCATTGCTGGAGACCAGGTTCCACCAGCATCTGGTGTACCTCCAAGTGAGTTAAATAAGTCAGCAGATGGGTCTGATGGACAAAAAGTAGCGGAACCATTCGTACCCGGATCAGGGTTCGGGTTAAGTGTGACATTCACATCTGCAGTAGCCGTACCACAAGAGTTGGTTACTGTGTAGGTGTACGTTCCTCCCGGATCAACCGCTGGGTTAAATACACCAGACCCTGAAGCCAATGCCGGAGACCAGGTTCCCCCAGCATCTGGTGTTCCACCTAACGAATTGAATAAATCTGCTGATGGGTCTGACGGACAAAATGATGTCGAACCATTTGTTCCTGCATCTGGTGCTGGACTTAATGTTACCGTTACAGTTGAACTGGCGTTTGTACAAGGCGGAGTACCATTTACGGTATATGTATAAACGCCTGCGTTCATAGTTGCCGGGTTAAAATTACCACTGCTTCCTCCGCCTAGTGCAGAAGGACCAGACCATGAACCGGTAGCATCCGGTGTTCCGCCTAATTGACCTAATAAACTGGTTACCGGGTCAGTTGCACAAAATGAAACACTTGAGCTTGTTCCTGCATCTGGTGCTGGATTTACGTTTACTGTAAAACTATTCGTTGCTGTTTGACTACAGGCATCTGTAATCGTACAGGTATAAGTTGTTGTCGTAGTTGGACTCACACTTACCGGGTTTCCCGAACCTGCACCATTATCCCATGAATATGAGTAAGGAGGTACTCCAAAAGTTGCGGTGGCTGTTAAGTTGGTTGATTGACCTTCACATATCGTACTTCCTGCTGATGAAGTTGGCGGATTTGGTTGAGCGACAGTTTCACCTGTAATCACCATAGTCCAGTCTGTACCCGCAGTAATGTAAGTAGGATCACAATTAGAAGCATTAAACGCACCATAAGCATCAAAGAATTCCATAGTGAAATCCATGTTGTAAGGAGAACATTGAGGTGCAGGTACACAGGCTTGGAAATCTGAAAAAATGGAAATATTCACTCCGTTACAAGTTCCACCAAAAATAGGGTCGTTACAATACCAGAAAAAACCAGCAGTGGCAGGGCTCACACAAGCGCCATAATAAAATTTACATGCGCCTTCAGACATGGTAGCACCGTTTTGTGCAACATAGCTAAAAGTCCAGTCTATATCTGTTATGGTACAGTTGGCTGGAGTAGCAACAGTCAGGTTGTAGGTACAACCTACATCAAATGAACCATTATTCGCCCAGGTTCCTGCTCCAATAATACTTCCCTGCGGAAGAGTGTTGCTGGAAGTAACAGTAGGATCAATAGTGATCGGATAGTTCAAATTTTGAAAATCATTCTCTTCCCAGTTGTAATAAAGTTTGTTTCCTTCGATTGTGTAATAACCCTGAACAAAAGAGTTTCTGTCTGGGGTACCTGATCCAAATATTTTAATGTCACTCATTAAATAAGCAGGACCGCCATTTTCTTCAAGTTCTACAAACTGAATGTTACCAGCAGTATTGGAAATTCGGTTCAAGACATCATTTTCTAAAGTTTCTTCAATTCTGAAAGACCCTAGGTTCTGATTGACGATAAAATTTGTTTTTATTTGGGCCCTGAAGACGTAAATTTCCAAATCTATACCTGGGAAAATATTGGTTACTTTCATCCCGTCATCTCCAACAGAGTAATTACTCCAGTTGGCATTTATAGTATTTAATACCTGTCCATTATTGTCTAATGCCTGAAATTGAAGGTTTTTGTGATAAACCAACGGTTCAAGGTTATTGTGATAGTTTTCAAAGAAGATGTACCCTTGAACCGGATCAATATTTATCTTGTAATAGTCATTACTTACTCCAAATTGATTGGCACCTAAGGGTTTTAATTGAGGGTTATAGGTAATCCATCTACCGAAATTATCCTTGTAATGAAGTGGGGAATATCCTTTTTGTGTTTTCACTTCAGTACCATTCGTACCTACAGTGATAAATTTCCTTGAGTATTGTGTTCGTTCCTCTATAACTTCAATGCAATCATCACATGGGGCGTTATAAGGAAGTATACCATACTCCGGATGTCCCTGACTATTAGAAAAATTAGCTAGTTCATTTTGGTCGGCATATTTTTCAGTAGCGAAATTGAAAAAATTCAATTTTCCACTTTCCATTTTTTCCTGACCCTGTACGCTAAAAGAAACTAGACCTACAACTAGACTAAGTGTAAGTTCACGTACCATTCTTTGCATTAATTTTGTCATAGCAAATTAATTTTGGTGTAAACGATAAGTTCAAAAGGGGGGTTAAGTTATTGAAGACTATACGGGTAAAGGTACTAAAAAGTTGCGTGCGGCACAAAATCTAATAAATTATAATCTTACTGTATTGCGCTATTTGCACGGATATTAGACGTAATTTTGCACGTTCATGAGTGCAATTCAGGCATATTTTTCAACATTAAAAGATTACCCTAGAGAATTTTGGTTCCTAAATGTCCATGTGCTCTTGTTTTTTACCAGTTTTAACATGCTAATCCCGGAAATGAATGATTATATCACATTATTGGGTGGTGCAGATAAAAAATGGATGATTCTAGGACTATGGACCATTGCTGCTGCAATTTCTAGGCCTATTTCCGGTAAAATCGCGGATAACATTAGTAGGAAGTCAGTGATGTTTGTAGGTGTCACTGTATCTGTAATTATTTCTTTTAGTTATCCCTGGTTTGCTACAGTCGCCGGGTTCTTGTTTCTTCGATTTTTACACGGTTTCAGTACAGGGTTTCAACCTACTGGAGCAACAGCTTTAATCGCAGATATTATTCCTCAGGGGAAGAGAGGAGAAGCCATGGGTATTTTTGGTGTTACCATCACCCTGGGGTTTAGTTTGGGTATGGCCATTGGAAATGTGGTAAAAAAGACTTTTGATATGAATGGCTTATTTCTAACGGCAGGAATTCTGGGGACCATATCATTATTACTCATTTTACTTGTTTCTGAAGATAAAACAGTGGTGCAGCAGAATGCCAAAGAAAAAGGGTACACAACTTTTTGGGAAAAAGTCATACCCAAATGGGATGAAATTATTGGACCGGAGGTCGTTCATCCATCAATTATCATGTTTGTGTATGCTAACATTACGGGAATGTATTTCCTACTAATACCAGATTTTAGTAAGCATTTGGGGCTGGAAAACAAGGGGCTGTTTTTCGTAGTGAACCTTTTTGTGGTGGTTGTCACACGATTCGCTGCAGGAAAATTAGTGGATAAAGTAGGGGCCAAAAGAAATATAGGAGTTGGTTTATCTGTATTAATGATTAGCTGTCTCATTACTGGCTCAGCTACTACCCAAACGCACTTCTTACTTAGTTCTTTAATATTTGGATTTGGTACAGCAATAATTTCCCCGGCGATTATGGCCTGGACGGCAGATTTGGCAAATCCTGTGTATAAGGGCAGAGGAATGGGAACTATGTTTATTATGCTTGAGTTAGGGTTTTTAAGTGGGAATTTCTTTGCACAACAATTTTATCTCAACGATAGTGAAAATATTCTGAGAACATTTGTTTTTGGAGCGGTATTAAGTGCAATTGCTTTGATGTATCTGATTTTAGTCGCACGTAAAAGCAAAACGAGTTATAATTAATTATTTTTGAGCCATGTACAAAAACAGACAGAGTGAGGATGTCGAAGATATCATTTATGGTGTCAGAGCGGTTATTGAAGCAATAAAAGCGAATCGACCAATCAATAAGATATTCATTCAGAAAGGAATGAACAAGGAACTCTTTTATGAACTCAAAGAAGAACTTGCAAATAAAAAATACAATTTACAATTCGTACCCATACACAAACTGAACCGGTTAACCAGGAAAAATCATCAAGGGGTTGTTGCCCAAATTTCACCGGTTGAGTACCAGGAATTGTCACCAATTATCTTAAAACTGGTTGAAGCAGGTGAAGTTCCATTAGTTCTTATTTTAGATCGAATTACGGATGTGAGAAATTTTGGTGCCATTGCAAGAACAGCTGAGTGTCATGGTGTAGATGCAATTGTTATACCTCAAAAAGATAGTGCTTCAATTACTTCAGATGCGATTAAAACATCAGCCGGTGCACTGAATAAAATACCTGTATGTCAGGTGCAGGATTTATCTAGTATCATTCACGAGTTAAAGGAATTTGGTGTACAGATTGTTGCCGCTACCGAAAAAACGGAAAAACCGGTCTATAATGTGGATTTTACACTTCCCACGGCCATTGTTATGGGCTCTGAGGAGGACGGTGTTTCGCATAAAATTTTGGCAGAAGCGGATGAAAAGGCTAAAATTCCTATGGAAGGAACTATTGCATCACTGAATGTATCCGTATCTGCAGGCATTATGCTCTATGAATGTAGTCGTCAAAGATTAACCGAGTAATATGAAAAGTTTAAAGCGTAATATGGATATTATCATCATTTTGGTGGTGGGATTCGTCTTGCGATTTACTATTTCATTTACACATTCCTATTCAAATGATGAGTTAAGCGCTATTAACCGACTTCAATATGATAATTTTTCAGATTTGATTGAATTCGGGGTAAAAACAGGTGATATGCACCCGGCAGGTGTTCAGCTCTTCATGAAGGCTTGGTCACTCCTGGGAGGAACAAATGAGTTATTCATGCGCTTTCCATTTGTCCTTTGCGGAACACTTTCGGTGTTGATAATTTTCCTGATTGGAAATAAATGGGTGAACAGATCCACAGGTCTTATCGCGGCCATTTTCTTATCCTTACTTTATTTTCCTATTCTCAATTCTGAATTTGCCAGACCCTACAGCCCTGGTTTGCTGTTTTGTCTACTCAGTGCCTGGTTTTATTTAAAGTTACTCTTTGACAAAAAGGCAGGTTACAAATACGCCATTTTAATGGGGATTTCATTGGCAGCAGCCATGTATACACATCATTTTGCCTTCTTATTTGTTGGCTGGATAGGTTTTTCAGGTTTACTCTTTATAAAAAAAACAAAATTCAAATTTGTGTTGCTGGCAGCCGGATTGGCAATTATTCTGTACCTACCTCATGTTGCTATAACTCAATATCAATTAAGTGTTGGAGGATTACAATGGTTAGGTCCACCAGAGAGCGATTGGTTGTTACATTTTATATTTTATGCTTTTAATGAATCCTGGTGGATAATTGGAACAATTGGAATTACCCTGTTACTGTCTGTTATTTTAAATCGAAATCCGAAGATATTGAAGACACAAGTACTGATACTATCAGTAATCTGGTTTTTTGGTATTTATATAGTGGCACATGTCTATTCTCTGGTAAGTACACCCGTTTTGAAATACCCAGTAATGTTATTTGCATTTCCGTTTTTATTGATCCCATTGAGTTATATGTTATCTCGTTTTAAATATCAGGGAGTGCTCTTTTCTGTTCTGATGATAGTATTGGCAACATCAACTACACGAGAAAAAGATCTTTTTGGGAATATGCATTATGAACTATTTAGAGAAGTAGCGGTGGATATCACCCGGTGGAACGAGGATTATGGCGAGGAAAATATCTATACGGTTTACAATATCAACAATCCGAACTACATGAATTTTTACGCTAATCAGTGGGGCGAGCAAATACATTTTGATTGGGATGTACTTGAATTCGGGGATGCTGTTAAGCTGCGTGAGGATTTGTTAGATAGAGAGGAAGACTATTGCATTGTCGGATATTCTGCGCGATTGACATTACCGCAAGTATTTGAGACGTGTAAAGAGTTTTATCCAACCATTGTGGAATACAAAAAATACAACAATGCAGCAGTGTTCTTATTGTCACGAAAACAGCCAAATGGTCTGACACAACAAAAAGCAACACTTGCATACTTTGATGAAAACAACACCAAAGGCTGGATTTTGGATGAAAAACTATTTAGTAGAGACACACTTTATGACCAGGATTCAACTATGAAAATTGCTAAGGGATACCTTATTTCCGGAGAAAATAATTACGGTCCTCATTATGAATTTTTACTCAACAAAATTGAAGATCCGTTTTCGAAGTACATCAAAGTTTCAGTACAAGCTGTCTTATCTGAAGGAGCACAGCTAACCGCATCCGTGAATGGCACACGGAATAATCAGGTACTGGAATATCGTGGTGAGCCTTTTTGGCAAGGAAGGGATTTGGAACGAATGATCGAAACTGCCGGAGAAGGTTATTTCGTATTTAAAATCCCCGATTTTCTAAGGGAAACTGATCAGCTGAAGATCGGCGTTTGGAGTAGAAACCCGGATCAACCAGTATATATTACACGGATGGTAATAGAAGTCTACGATAATATCTGGAACTAAGCAAAGTTCATTTTCTATATCTTTGGTGCTTATGAAGTCACTATTTCTCACCCTAAGTATTTGTATAACAGTCCTGTCTTATGGAAAAGAAGGACAACCCAATGACGATTCCATATTCGTGCGTATGATTTTTGATGAGGCACTGGAAAATGGAGAAGCGTATGAAAACCTGAGATCCCTTTGCAAGGATGTAGGTGCAAGAATTACTGGTTCAGCTGAAGCAAAAATGGCTGTTAAGTGGGGCAAGAAAGTGCTGGAATCATATGAGTTTGATAAGGTATATCTTCAAGAAATAGAAGTTCCGCACTGGGAAAGAGGAACCACTGAATCATGCTGGATAGAAAATGAGCAGGGAGATGTTGCCAAAATGCATGTACTTGCTTTAGGAGGATCTGTCGGAACAAATGGTTTGATGGAAGGGGAGGTTGTTATGGTGAATTCAATTGAAGAAATGAACGAATTGGGAAAAGAGGAGATTAAAGGGAAAATCGTTTTTTTCAATAAGGCATTTGATCAAAAGTTGTTGCAGACATTTAGGGCTTATGGCGCATGTATTGCTCAGCGGCACATTGGCGCCAATGAGGCTGGAAAGTTAGAGGCGAAGGCAGTGGTAATACGATCACTAGCATCTTCAACAGATGAACATCCGCATACAGGGTCAACCAGGTATGAGGAAGGTGTGGACAGTATCCCGGCTGCTGCAATAAGTACTGTAGATGCTGACATCCTGGCTGAATGGGTGTCTAAAGGTAAAGTGATGTTAAAATTAGAGATGGACTGCAGACATTATGAAAATGAAATATCTCACAATGTCATTGCTGAAATGACCGGTAACCAGGACAATAAGATTATTACGTTTGGTGGTCATCTTGATTCATGGGATGTGGGAGAGGGAGCACATGATGATGGTGCAGGAGTAGTGCATAGTATAGAAGCATTGAGAATTCTTAAAAAACTGGGGTATCAACCTAAGCACACCTTACGTTGTGTGTTGTTTATGAATGAAGAAAACGGCAATTTTGGCGGTAAAAACTACGCACGGATTGCTCATGAAAAGGGAGAAGAACATATTTGTGCCATAGAATCGGACCGTGGAGGTTTTCTTCCGATCGGGTTTGATGTATGGGGAACAGATAAACAAGTTCAAATGGTAATGCAGTACGCCGACATGATGGAAGACTTTCAATTGTACAAATTCAAACCCGGGTATAGTGGTGTTGATATCCGACCACTTAAAGAATATTATCCGGATATGATCCAGCTAGGGATGGCCATATCGTCACAACGCTATTTTGATTACCATCATTCAGCTGCAGACGTATTTGAAAATGTAAATAAACGCGAATTGCATCTTGGTGCTGCAGCAATGGCCGCAATCATATACTTGATGGATAAAACCCTCTAATAGTTCTTCTAAAAGAAAAGAGAACCACTCCTTTACAAGAAGTGGCTCTCACCCTCTGGTTTTCGTTGCATTGGTATATGCGGTTATCATGTGAATTCAATTATAAATAAAAAGTAACAAAAAAACCCGCACTCATAATGAGCGCGGGTTTATATAACTTTATCAAACCTTAGGAGGTTATTCCATTATCAGTTTTCTGACAACTGTTTGTCCATCCTTATAAATTCGAATGAAGTAAACGCCACCTTCATAAACTGAAAGGTCGATTTCCGAGTTGTCGTTAGCAGATCTTGTTAATATCAATCTTCCTCTGGCATCTGTAATTGCCAGATCGTACTGCCCTGAAAGCTGAATAGTAAATGCACCTGTTGTCGGGTTAGGGAATATCAGTAATTCTTCATTAACCGAGTTATCCGTTACACTAACCGTATTTAATACTGTAAATGATTGTTGTACGGAACATCCCGTTGCATCTGTTACTGTTACTGTATATGTACCAAATGCTAAACCAGTTTGATCTTCACTTGTCGGTCCATTATCCCATGTATAGGTATATGGAGCTGTGCCACCCGTTACGGTAATGTCAATACCACCGTCTGATGATCCGGTATCGTGTGTTACAACACCTGTAATTGAAGGTCCGGCTCCAACTGTTACTGTAATTTGATCAGTACTTGAACATCCATTGGCATCTGTTCCCGTAACGGTAAATGTTGTTGTCGTTGAAACAGTGAAAGGTACTCCATCAGTGACTCCATTGTCCCATGTATAGGTTGATGCACCTGATCCTGTAAAGGTGATATCCGTTGGCCCACAAACTGTTGTATCTGCACCAGCATCAACTGTCGGAAGAGGATTTACAGCAACCACAACCTGATCGGTATTAGAACATCCATTAGCGTCTGTTCCAGTTACAGTGTATGTCATTGTGCTGCTAGGAGTAAAAGAAACCCCATCTGTAACACCATTGTTCCAGGTGTAAGAAGTTCCTCCAGATCCGGATAAAGTTACTGCATCACCAATACAGATAGACTGGTCTGGTCCACCACTAATTGTTGGTAGTGCGTTCACTGTCACAACAACCTGATCCGTATTCTGACAGCCGTTAACATCTGTTCCAGTTACGGTATATGTATTTGTAGCTGTTGGTGTAAATGACACTCCGTTAGAAACGCCATTATCCCAAGTGTATGATGATGCACCAGAACCTGAAAGCGTAACGCTCGCACCGGCACAAACTGTTTGATCAGATCCTGCACTAACTGTAGGGAAATCGTACCATACCACCGGCGTTCCGCCACTAACAGATAAACAAGGATCAGCAAGATCCACAGTTCCTCCACCGGCATCATCTCCAACAACAGCTGAAATATAATACGTAGTTCCATAAGTCATACCTCCACCAAATGAGAAGGTAGGTGTTGTTGAGGTCCCAAACGTAGTACCAAGACTTACACCTGAATTATCGTGCAGGTAAAACTCCATCACGTCATTGGCATCAAAGTTTTGATTACCATCATGTGTTGCTGTTGCAGAACCTGTACCACAAACTGTAATTGTCGTACCCGTTTGCATGGTCCCAGCATCAGTTGTACACCCACAGTTGTTTGTACCGTTAATAACTGGTGCAGAACATCCATTAAGGTCCGTGACCGTAAGACTATAAGCATTCCCGGAAGGAATAAGAACTGAAGTCCATGTTGAACCTGAGAACGATCCTGACTCACCTGTTACTGTATAAGGTGAAGTTCCACCCGTTACGTCAAAACTTACTGTATACTCAGTATTTATTCCATTACAAACTTCAGTAAGGTTAGATGTGGAAGGCACAGGGTTTACAGTTACGAGAACCTGATCCGTGTCTTGACATCCGTTGCCGTCTGTACCTGTTACTGTATAAGTTGTCGTCGCTGTTGGTGTAAATGACACTCCGTCCGTAACTCCATTATCCCAGCTGTAAGAAGACGCTCCTGATGCTGTCAGCGTAACACTGGTTCCTGAACAAACAGTTTGATCTACACCTGCGTTTACAACCGGGTTTGGATAAACATTTACTGTTGAATATTGGATATCTGTACATGTACCGTCAGAAATCTCAACCGTATATTGTGTTTGAACAGTAGGGGTCACGTTAATTGATGCTGTAGACCCAATTACTGTAGCTCCGTCATACCAGGTATATGTTGTTCCGCCTGATGCTGTTAAAGTAGCACTGTTACCAGGGCAAATTCCCTGAGTGGTTGGTGAAACTGATCCGGATAAAGCTGTGGAGCTATTTATTGTAAATGGTATTTGAGCTTCACAGGCATCACCTGAGGTTCTGACGTAAGCCGTATAATTTCCTGACGGTAAAGTAGAGAACGTGTTTCCAGCTTGATAATTTACACCATCCAAACTGTATTCATAAGTTCCATCACCACCAGCTGCTCCTGTAATTGTTACGGCCCCGTTGTTATTTCCACAGGTCGTATTTGTTACATTGACGCTTGCCGTTACTGCGTTATAAACGGTAACCGGTAGCACAAGACCATCTGTCATACACGAACCATCTGCAAAGAGATAAATAGCATAATTTCCTGCAGGTCCAGGGAAATTGAAAGTTGTACCTGCTGTGAAATTCGAATTAATAATTGTTGTAAAAGGATCATCCGTTTGATACCAGTAATAATCAGTAGTATTGGTTGAATTAGATCCGTTTACAGTAATATCACCACCCGGACAAACAGCTGCATCACTAAATTGCATATCGGCAACAGGAGCAGGTCCGTTAGACAATAGAACATCCATTGCAATTGAACCGGTGATACCAATACCTGACATATCAAACCAACCAATTCCCGTGATATCACTATAATAAGAATCAACACCACCAGCAATAGTGTTCGTCATACCAAGTAGCAAAGTGTCTTGATCTGCACCGTATTCCAACTGAAATCCTGCCCAGAATCCACCAGTGACAGACGCCGGAGTTGTAAAATCAATTTCATTAAAAAAGCCAACATTCAAATCTCCAACCGGTATTGCTTCGGTTGCTAAAACGGTTCCTGGAATACCACCAGCACCATCATCATCCCAAATTGTGAAAGTAACCGTTGATGAAGCGGTGAGCGTGTCGGCCTGGAAAACCGGAAATCTCAATCTTCTTACTTCTGCAGTTCCGACATAGTTAAAGTTTTCAGCATAAGCCACGGAAGTCAATCCTGTTCCATTATTATCGCAATGTCCAGGGTATCCTCCCCAACCACCAGCTGCTGGGTTATAGGTGAAATATCCATTGAGATCAGCATCAGCAGGGTCCCAGTTTCTTAAGGTGTCACAGGCTGTACCTGCTGCCGGGGAAACCACTTGTACGTAATCTGTTTCTGTGAGCCCACTACAAGTTCCAAATGAATTGGTAGCAGTTAGTGTAATGGTATATAAACCTACATTATAGAAAGTAACTTCTGGGTTTTGAGAACTTGCAGTTGTTCCACCCGTGAAATCCCAGTCCGTGCCTTGTACACCGGATATGGTCCAGTTCCAGGAAGTTGGTGCACCAGTAGATTCATCTATAAACACAACCGTTCCGTTTGTACCCACAACAACGGGAGCCGGTCCCATTGGAGATGATGAAAAAGCACAAATCGGTGGACCTGCTGGGTCACACCCTGGAGAAAGTAAGAGTGAACTTCGTACTCCAGAAAGTATGGTATTCATATAATTGGATTGCTCTTGCGTAAACATTACGGTACAGTTGGAGTAATCCATATAATTTTCAAACTGTGTTTCTATACCAGCACAATTCTGTTGACCTGCACTGAAATTACATGAGTTAGCAAAATTAAATGAAGGCCCCGGTGTATGTGGAGTATCTGTAAATCCATCATCTGTACCAACCGTGCATCCTCCGGACCCCCAGGTATGATACAGTCCAAGGTAGTGACCAACTTCATGGGTTAATACGTTATCATTATTTACACCTAGGTTGTAGTCAATTACAATTCCGTCAATAGAAGAATTTGGTAAAAAAGATGTCGTAGGGACGTAAGCATATCCAGCGGTACCTGAACTGGCACCATTAGAGATATCACAAATCCAAACATTCAAATAATCATCTCGATCCCATATAGGAGAACCCAGCGGAGCTGATTTCATAGCGTTTTGTTCACTTGGATCATCTGGATCAAACCATGTTTCCGTTGTTTGAACTCTGACAACTCCCGTTTCTGTTAATGGGACTCCATTAGGGTCCTGTGTTGCTAAACAAAAGTTAATTCCAGGGTTTGAGGGATTAAAACCTAATCCGGTCCTTGCCAATGATTGATCCGCATTAGTTAATGAATAATCTTCAACCAGATCATTAAATACGTTCATAATTGCTGCATTGGAAACATTCGTTCCCGTACCTAATGGTTCACCTTCATGAACAACATGGAAGATTACAGCAATTGTATTGGTACCCGGAGTTTTATTTTGAGTATAATTTTGGGATTGCTGGATACCCTCCTGATAACTCTGTTGATAATCCGCCCAAAGTCCCATTTCTTCAAAATGAGCTTTTGTAACATCATGAGTTGGGCAATAATCATGTCCCGGATCTTCATTGATCTGCTGGGTAGTAGAAATGCCGTTTACATTTCCTCCAGAAGAATTAATAGTTGTTAATTGAGGTATTGAGGTGCTGGTTTTAACCGTAACCCCATTGTTAATCGGTGTTTGGTGATTTTGGTTCGTGTTCACCTGAGCAAAACCGATATTCAGCATCAGAAGTGACGCCAGGGAAAAGTAAATTTTTTTCATGGATGAAAGTTTTGAAAATTTGAGGGCTTAAGATACTAATTTTATTTGACCTTTCAGAAAGATAAAGCCCTAATTATGAACAGGATTAACGGTTAATTTAGTTCAAATGAAACTTGTGCTTCTTGAAAAACTGATCCCAATCCCATAGAAAGTTGGACATAATATCGTCCATTCGTTTAAGGAAAAGAGGATTCGGTGTTTTAAGCGTTCGAAAGTAATCCTCCTGGTAATCGTTGAGGCCAAATTTGTGAAAAATGGCTTTAGACATACCGTAGAGCATATTCTTGGATGGATGATTGACACTAGAAATAAAGCTTCTGGTTTGGGACAACCAATCCTCAAATTCACGATACGTCACTCCGTATATGTTTGCAAATTTTTCAATAATAAGCTTTCGAATTTCAGCTGCCTCATCTACTTCAAAATGATCGTCCAAAAACTCCAGGTTACCTACTGTGATAATTAAAAGGAAATTGTCAGCGTGTTGTTCTGTTACGTTTGGATTTTTCTTAAACGCACTATCCTCCCGAATCATTTCTTTGATGTCTTCAAAACCATGTTCGGTAATTTGGAGAATTGAGTTCACAAATATATTAGCAAGTCTATTTGCGTCTATTTTGCGTTTGATTAGATTTCCAAGCATAAAGAATTAAATAATTCCTTTAATTATGCAAAGGTATTTGGTATTAGGGATGAAGTAAACTTAGCCTTACCAGAGTTATCCACATGAATACGTTGAGATTGATGTTTAAATCTTTTACTTAGAGCGCTTTGGAACCTCTATGCCTTGCTTCTTTGCTACTTGAATCAGCAAGTTGTAAGCTTCATTGTAATCATTCTTAATTTGACCTTCCAGAATCGCTTCTTTTATTTCATTTTTTAGCTCCCCAACTATTTTACTTGGCTCCAAATTAAAGATCTCCATAATTTCTTTACCGGATATAGGTGGTTGGAAGTTTCTAATTTGATCTTTTTCTTCAACGTCTTTGAGTTTTTTACGCACTTTTTCAAAATTAGTGCGATATTTTTTCATCTTGAACTCATTTTTCGTTGTAATGTCAGCATTACAAAGCGTCATGAGATCATCAATGTCATCACCGGCTTCAAATAACAACCTTCTAACTGCGGTATCTGTCACTGAACCACTTACCAGAGCAATGGGTCTTAAATGAAGGCGCACCAATTTTTGTACGTATTTCATCTTCGCATCAAGTGGCAGTTTTAGCCGCTTAAATATGCGAGGAACCATTCTGGCGCCCAGATCTTCGTGACCATGGAATGTCCATCCTGCATCTTTGTGAAATCGTTTGGTTTTAGGTATCGCAATGTCCTGAAGAATAGCTGCACAACGAAACCATAAATCATATGTA
>JABURP010000127.1 GCA_014762645.1 Crocinitomicaceae bacterium | reverse complement strand
GCTTTCTTCTTTGCCGCGTCTACTTCTTCCTTTTTAGCTTCAGCAGCTTTCTTTTTTTCTTACTCTTCCTTCTACTTCTTGGCTTTCTCTTCTTCGACCTTAGCCTTTTTATCAGGACGTGTTTTTTGGTTAATTGAATCCAGGTCAACTTTTCCAACAACAGAAACACCAACTTTTTTATCAGCTGTAGCAGTTTCGGCAGGTTTTGCTACGGGCTCATCTTTGTCATCCGTTTCGTTGTCTTCGTCTTCTTCCTCTTCGCCTTCTTCTTTTTTAAGGTCTTTGATCGAAAGTGACTCTCTTTTTTCGCGTCCTACGACAGCATCTTCCGATTTTTGCTTTGCTTCTTTGTCTTCGGCAAATTCTTCTTCCAGGACAGTAAGGATTTCCCCTTCTATCTTGGTATTCGGTTTTGAGTCAATTTCAAAGCCTTTAGTCTTCAAGAAATCAACAATAGTGGAAATACTAATATTGAACTCCTTGGCTACTTTGTTTAAACGTTTTGCTTTTCCTGCCATTTATAAAATTTATATTACTTCTGCTTCTTGTTTTTCGTATGTAATTGTGTTTGGGTTACCTGATTAATAAATTATTATTCAAATTCAGCTCTCAAAATCTGCATTACATCATCAATTGTTTCTTCCTCCAGGTCAGTTCTCTTCATCAACTCCTCTTTATCAAGTTCAATTACAGCTTTTGCAGAATCAAGTCCGATAGCCTTCAGTGCTTCGATCACCCATTCTTCAATTTCATCAGTGAACTCATCCAGATCAACATCTTCGATATCTTCAGCACCTTCACGGTACACATCTATTTCAAATCCGGTAAGTTTTCCGGCCAATTTAATATTGTGACCTCCTTTACCAATTGCCAATGATACCTGGTCAGGTTTCAAGAACACATCCGCTCTTGCCGTTGTTTCATCAATTTCAATTGATGTGATTTTTGCTGGAGAAAGTGCCCTTTGAATAAACAACTTGTCGTTGTTTGTATAATTGATTACATCAATGTTCTCATTTTTCAATTCACGAACAATACCGTGAATTCTGGCGCCTTTCATACCTACACATGCACCTACCGGGTCAATTCTGTCGTCATAAGACTCCACAGCCACTTTGGCTCTTTCACCTGGCTCACGAACAATCTTTTTAATGGTAATCAAACCATCAAACACTTCCGGAACTTCAAGCTCAAATAATCGCTCAAGGAATTCCGGTGCTGTTCTTGACAATATAATAATCGGAGAGTTGTTTCGCAAATCTACACGAGCAACAACTGCTCTGATTGTCTCTCCTTTTTTGAAATAATCAGATGGGATTTGTTCAGATTTAGGTAGGATCAACTCATTGCCTTCATCATCAAGAATAAGTATTTCTCTCTTCCAAACCTGATAAACTTCACCGGTGATTATTTCCCCGATTCGTTCTTTATACTTTTTATAAATATGATCTTTTTCAAGCTCAAGAATTCTTGAGATCAGGTTTTGTCTAAGTGACAATACGTTTCTTCTTCCAAAGTCTTCAAGTTTAACTTCTTCGGCTACTTCTTCACCCACTTCAAAATCGGGTTCAATTTCAACCGCCTTTGACAGTGCAATTTCAATGTTTTCGTCTTCCACTTCTCCGTCAGGAACGATTTCACGATTGATCCAAATCTCAACATCTCCTTTATCAGGGTTGATAATTACATCAATATGCTCATCCGTACCATACTTTTTCTTTAACATTGATCGGAATACATCCTGAAGGATGTTCATCATAGTCTCTCTGTCAATGTTTTTGAATTCTTTGAATTCAGAAAACGACTCAATTAATTCCAGCGCATTCATATCATATTTAAATTAAAAAGTAATGATCAGTTTTGTTTCTTTTACTTCGTTATAACTTAATGGGATCTCTTCGATCACCCATTCTTTTTTCTTTTTTCCTTCTACTCTTTTTTTCTCTTTAGTCTCCAACACAAATCCGTCTTCATTTGCGGATTTGATAACGCCTTGCAGGGCCTTACCATGCTCAACAAGTATCACTTTTACCTCTTTGCCAACATTTTTGAGGTATTGTTTCAATACTTTAAATGGTTTTGTGGCTCCGGCAGACGAAACTTCAAGTGAAAAATCCTCTACATCCCGGTCCAGATTGTGCTCAATATTTCTGCTTACCGCGATACAGTCGTCAATAGAAACCGAACCATCTTCACGGTCTAATTCCACCAGGATTTGATTCCCGCTATTCACCACAATATCAACAATATACAGACTTGAATCACGCTCTGCAATCCGTTCTTCTGCCAGTTGTCTAATCAGCTTCTTATCTACCATTTTGAGTACAAAAAGAGGGGACTTTCGTCCCCTCTCGATAGTGTTTTGCTTTATGTTGACGGTACAAATATAAGTATAATTCCTATTTCTACAAGTAATTCGCTTATCTGTATTTAGATTCTAGTGGTTTTCGATTTTATACAAGACAATTTTAGAAGGTGAGGCATCATTCTCTAAAGCAGTAATCTGAATATTGCACAAGTATCGGCCATCTTTAATGGCGTCTGGAATATAAACCAGCTCCGTAATCGTCTTATGTAATTGTGGATTAGACGGATAATTCCAAAACGTGTGGTGGCCTGTTAATTCACCGCCATCCTGCTCCCGGTCAATTGAGGGTAGATCCACAATCAGGTGATCAAAATGTAGCTCATTTATTAATTCAATTGCTTCCTTTGAATAATAGATTGGATTGGTTCCTGAATAATTTTTTGATTGCTTGAAATCTCCGTTTGGGGTTGTTCTAATCACCAACGCTTTTGCATTGGGTATTTGAGATTCAAATTCACGAATTGCCTGACGTATGCAGTCAGGAGTTACCACCTGATCTTCTGCTTTAAACTCTTCATTATAGATGGTTTCAGGATCGACACTAATAAGTAATGCCTCAAAATGAAATTCTTTCAGGTGTTGGTTAATTGAATAATATTCTTTTGAAATATGACCAACACATTCCGTGTGCGTCCCATGTGCATGAGGGTTTATAAAGATATTCCTGAAATTTACGGACCCTCCTAAGTTGACATCCCCAACAAATTGATCGTTCATAACAGGCTCAATTTTAATGGGATCACAGTACCAGGCCAACACCGGATTTTCTTTATTGTGAATCGGGATGGAAATATCAAGAGGTTTATCCGTGCGTATAAACTCGTTTTCGTTGAGATACAAATTCATACTGCTAAAATAAATTAAATACCTTTACTCTTGTAATATTCACTGTTCATGGCAAAACACAAATTATCTTTGGATGATGAGTTTGATTTTCAACTGATCGGGATATGCTCCAGTCATTCCGACTACCGGTTGTGTTGGGGAATAAATAACGCTTTGCACATAAATTTGACCAAGGGGGAAGACTATTCGGTGATGGCTAAAAAGGATGGGGAACACCTGCATTCATTCTATGAATATTACGACAAAGAGGAACATATAGAATACTATCTGATTAAGAACGTATCCAGTAATTATCAACGACTAATTCCAGAAAAGGATCAGGTGGACTATTTCCTGGTTATTAAAAACAATTTTGTAAGAGAAATTAATGATATATTAATTCAACTAAAGGAAATTGAAAGTATTTTAACGGCTTTTATTTTTGATCCCGGTGAATTAAAATCAAAATCAAACCTGGTATTTTAAGTTAAGAAGACAAACACATGAAGAAGACAAAGATTGTAGCGACGATAGGGCCAGCTTCCAGTTCAAAAGAGACATTGAGAGAAATGATCAAAGAAGGTGTTAATGTATGCCGGATCAATTTTTCACATGGGAGTTATGAGGATCATGCAGATGTGATAACTACAGTGAGAGAGATCAATGAAGAACTTGGTTTGAACGTAGCTGTTTTGGCAGATTTACAAGGGCCAAAAATTAGAATTGGTGAGGTTGAAAACAATGGAATTTTACTCGAAGACGGAGATGAAATTGTCATCACCACAGAAAAATGCCTCGGAACGAAAGAAAAGCTATACCTGAGTTATGAGACCTTCCCAAAAGATGTAGCAGTAGGTGATCTGTTGTTGGTAGATGATGGAAAGTTTCAGCTTAAGGTTTTATCTACCGATAAGAAAAAGGAGGTAAAAACTGTTGTATTACACGGTGGAATTTTGAGCTCAAAAAAAGGGGTGAATCTACCTAACACTTCTATTTCCCTACCTTCATTAACAAAGAAAGACAGAGAGGATCTTGAATTTGCCCTGGACCATGATGTTGATTGGGTGGGATTATCTTTTGTTCGTTCTGCGCGGGATATTATTGAGTTAAAATCAATTATTTCAGCACGGAAAAAGCATGCAAAGGTGGTTGCGAAGATTGAGAAACCCGAAGCAATTTGGGAAATTGAAGACATTGTTCTAGAGGCAGACGCCATGATGGTAGCCCGGGGAGATCTGGGAGTGGAAGTACCAATGGAAAAGGTACCCAACTTACAGAAAATGATCATTAAGCAGTGTTTGCTACATGCCAAACCGACCATAGTTGCAACTCAGATGATGGAAAGCATGATCAAGAACTTCCGGCCTACAAGGGCAGAAGTAAATGATGTGGCAAACGCCGTAATGGATGGAACTGATGCTGTAATGTTATCAGGCGAAACCTCCATTGGAGATCATCCGGTAGAAGTGATTAAAGCCATGAATAAAATCATTGAAGAAGTAGAAACCAATGATATCATTTATCACCAGGAAGAAGTGCCGGAAAAAAACCAGGAACGATTTATTACTGATTCTGTCTGCTTTAATGCCGCACGTTTAGCTCAACGAGTGGAAGCAACCGGAATTATTACCATGACATTTTCAGGTTATACCGCCTATAAGATATCCTCCCAACGACCAAAAGCAAACACATTTGTTTTTACAGAAAACAGACAAATTCTTGCGCAACTTAACCTGGTTTGGGGTGTTGAGGGGTTCTACTACGACAAAATGGTTTCAACAGATCATACGATAAAGGACTGTAAATCCATACTTGAGAAAAAAGGTCTTGTAAAAAAAGGTGACCTTGTTATTAATATTGCGTCGATTCCAATGGAAGAGCGTGGTCAATCAAATATGCTTAAATTGAGCTACGTATAAAATTCAATGTCTGAACCCAGCAACAATAATTCATTTTTTAGTACACTTGATTATAACTTCAAGGCTTTTACGGCATTTTTTAGGCACTTCAATTTTGGCAATTTTGGAGTTTACTTTACTTACTCAGCGATACTGGTAATCGGGGCCGTTTTTATTGGAATGATATGGGAAAATGTTCTGGCAATTTTTGATAAATCAGGGTTATTATCTGGTACTGAAATTAAATGGATGGAGTACGTGGAATATGCCAATTATTCAGGTTCCGGACGGTCGTTTTTTATTTTAGGAATAGCCCTGTTTGCCCTAATGATTTCAAAAGAAGACACCAGCAAAAACATATCTCTTAAAGGTCTTCTGAATAATGTAAATGGACAAGTATTAATTAATCTATCTATTAGTTTTGGGATCATTCTGCTGTTCACCTTAATTCTTCCTGACACGATTACCAACTTTTACTACTATATATACGATACTTCCTGGATTAGCTATGACTACATGGCTCCAAAATCAGTCATGAAAATGTGGGTGGATGGAGTATTGCATTCAATTTTTACGCTCCTGCCTTACTTTTTTGCTTCCTTATGTGTTCAATTAGGATCAAACAAATTTGATTTTTCTGCAAGGGGTAAAATTCTCAATGTCCTGGCAGGGATGATTCTGTTAATGGCGTGTGTAAATATTTTAATCGAATTCGGAAATATTCTCAGTCAGATCATTTCAGGGTTATTTGCCGTTTTGTTTGAAGATAAGACCATTAAGAATATCATTGCCCTTTTGATTGTTTCGTTTATAGGAATATTCACGATAGGTGGCAAAGCCCGAATTTTAGGTCAACCGGACAATACTACCTATATAAAAGAACCTAAAAAGGAAGACAACCAGGAAGTTCTGGACGACATTCTCTAATCTATGGTCATGTTCACTTTGAAATCACGAATTTCCTGAATAAATGTATTGATCAATTCGTGCTCTTCATCTGTTTTTGGAGGGAAAGCATCTGCTACCCGCTTCATTACATTAATGAATTGATCTTTTATATCAGAGGTCAGGTGGTACTTCCCTTTTTCCAAAGCATCCAGCGCCCATTTGTGGATGTCATCAAAACCAGCTTTATCTTTTTGTAAGATGTTGAAAATGATCTCTACATACTGGAAGTCCATGTTGTGATCGGTTTCTTCCTGTACTATCTTATGTAGTTCTTCTTTTTCTTCATGTTGGATTTTACCATCTGCTTTTGCTATACCATAGGCAAAAATCCCCAACGCATAATATAAACTTTGTTTACTATCCATTATTTAGTTTTTTCTTAGTTTTTGAGGTTCTAAAAATACTTCAACCTTTTCCGATAATATACGATTTTTATCACTAATCACCATGATAATAACCACTAAAGTCGATTGAAAATAAAGGTCATGATTGGCTGCTTACCAGTGAGTTGTATTTGTTTTTGAATGTACGCATAAATACTTTAACTTGGTACTTTACCTAATTCCCTTACAATCATGAAAAAGAACAAACTCATCCTTCTACTTCTTATCAGTTCATTTTTTTTGGCTTTCAGTATACCGGAAAATAATGAGCATCCGAAAGAAAATAAGACACCCCCAATAACCACAGAAGACAATGAAAAAAGTCAACGTTTTTTAAATGTTGCTTCCTGGAAAGGAGAAGTGACCGTTTCCTATGTTGGTATGAATAGTGGTTCTCAGGATGACTATCGCATTACTAAGAACGTACATTTTGAACAGGAGCTGGATTTTGTTACGGATGAGGGTCAAAAACAAATGATGGATCCACTCAATACCACAGCGAGTCAAACAAATAATCCTTATGGTGTAAACATGGAGGACCTTCAGAATGGTACAGTTGATCCTACCGAGATGATGGAGCAAATGAAAGTTTCCATGGACAGCTATAAAATGTGGACTGCGGACCCAACCATGCTTCCGGAATCATCTGCAAAAACAGTAACAGAAATTAAAGCCAAAAAAAACGAATCCTGGGTGAATTCCATAGAGGGTTGTGCCAATTGCTGTGAAGTAAACCTCCGTGAGGATTGGACTTCCAGCCATAAAGCAAATATTGGCACCATAATGATCTCTGTCAACACAAAAGATAATGTCTATGGATTTATGTCGTCCTCTTCTATTCCGGAGGGAGCAGAATTCAAACACAGAGCGGTATATAATCCCAATAATTGCGAAAAAACAGGGCATACGTATGAAAACGTGGATGAAATGAAATCGGAATTTCCGGATAATTTCTTATCTGAAAAACCCGGTGAAATTCGTCTTACCCGGTTACAACTACCCCAAGAAGGGTTAGTATTGATGGGATCAAGCGTTATAGATACAATATGTGTCATGGAAGAAAAAGATGGTATTTATAGTAAGAAAAATATCCCTGTTCAGGTGTCCTGGATCTTCTACCCTTCAGATATGGAGTTACCAGAAGCAACGCTTGAAATTGATGATAAAACCTGGATTCCTGAACCGGATAAAAGTGTTGGTGTTAAACTCAGTTGGGAAAATGTAACGCCATCAGAAATTCGCTTTACCCTGGCAGATATCTCTGCAGAGCCGGGAGAATGTTTAAATGACGAGGTTAAAGATTCTGAAAAACCTGATCTTGAAATTCATCCTGAAATGAAAAATCAGGGATTCGTCATCACACAGGACGGTTCACGTGTTATTGCAACCAAGAAATCCGTGAGTTCATCTGAAGAAGAATTACTCCTGTTATCACATGACTACGGGGCGTATGGTGACGTCACTGCAGAAATTAAGGTTGATGGCGTATGGTATCCTGCTAAAAACAAGGATGATGAAAACAGGACGAGGGTGGATGTACCATTTGATGATAATCAAAATTTCATTGCCGACGAATGGGAAAAGCTAGTAGGCGTGCTTGAAAAAGGTTATCCGGATGAATGGGACGAAGATCCTTTTCCGGAAGGTCAGGACTCACCGGGGGATGGATTTACGTTGTATGAGGAATACAGAGGGTTTAAAGCTATATCTCACACCCTTCAAAACGGTAAGAATGTTCTTCTAACAAAAGATCATCATTTTAGAATGGATCCCAGACATAAAGATGTGTTCGTATATGATCAGGATGGTCTTTTCAAAAAATATTATACCTCACAAAACCCAGCAGAATTAAATTGGCATTGCATTTCTCCAAAAAACATGAAGAAATTCACTCCTGCGGAACCAACTTCATTTGAACACCGCTGGATCAACTACAACACCTCGGAAAAGCATTATTTTAGAAAACAATACGCCATGTACGTCAAGAGCTGGTCTGACGACAATGAACAAGGGATTGCGAATAGCCTGGGCAAGATATTTTTTGAGAATGATGAAATAAATCGCACATTCACCCTACAGCAGTCGGTATGCAGCAACTATAAACGACCTGATCACCCCTTAAGGTGCAGGTACGTAATTAATATTTCCCCTAGCGGGATTCACAAATACGTAAAAAATCTTGATGTAAGTGAGGAAAATAAAGCAATAATTCTCGAAAAACTAATGGAGAATACGGTAATTCATGAGGTGGGACACGGCTTAGGCATCCGCGAGCATTTTGATTTTGAATTGGATGATGATACTAACAAAAGTCGTGAATCAGGGGTGCTATCTTGTTTTATGCGTTATGATAAAACGACCAACGACAAGCAACACCCTAAAGTGGTATATATGGACCATTATTGCAAAAAAGGTGAGAAATGGACAGTGGTTGATAATGATTCAGCAAATGACCCAAATTATAGTGGTCCAATTCAACACCAGGAGTACGATAGCCACGATTGTTGGGGTCAAATAAATGTTAAAGGAGACTTATAATTTCCCTGCTAATACGGCTACCAACTTATATTGCTGCTGATTTCCATTTTCATCCACTACGGATACAAGTATGATGTACGTTCCTATAGTTGCTTTCTCCCCTTCATCATTGATGCCGTCCCAGGTAAATGTGGCTTCATTTCCTACAAAATAATTATCCTTTAAAAGACGGATAAGCCGTCCACGATTATCAAATATCTCTACATCCACTACATTATCAGTACTTGTCAGAGCCACGTTAATGCTTATGACATCCTGATACCCATCATTGTCCGGTGAGAATATTTTGGGATCAATACTCACTTCCCCATCAATTTCCGGGTTCAGTTGCTGCGAATTTTCATAACCCGGCGTTCCCCACTCCACATATTCAGCCGCGGTATGCCAGATATCCGGATCATTCATAGCGCCATCAAAAGATAAACGTTCCAGTGATTTACCGTCTTCGTCAGAAATCAGATCAAAGTGATAATCTTCGTCATAATGGAAATAATCCAACAATAGCGAATCCTTGGACAATAAATAAACCGTGCCTGAATCGTTCGGATAAGTTGGTAAATCAGCCTCAATAAATGTTCCTACTCCGTAAATGGTGAAATCATTGATAATATCATTCGTATCCTCAGTAATCAAGACATACTCCCCAGGAAGGAAAAGATATTGCTCAGTAATCAACGATTTGTAATTGGCAATAGAATCATCCCAGTTGGCTAAAAACACCTCCTGTAAATCGAGTATTTTATCAGAGTGATTATACACCTCCACATAATCCGATCCACCGGTTAAAGGATTGAACATAACCTCATTGAGTATTATGTCTCCCTGAACTATAGTGTCCGGAATTCCCACATCAATGAGAGATGTGTTCATAGGATTAGCCGAACAATCCGTAGCTCCTGAAATCGTAATTTCATAAATCTGATTGACGGCTAATGTCTGGATATCAATATTCAATTCCATGAGCGAATTATAATTCCAACTCAAAGAAGAAACGGAAGGAGAAATGCCAACAATTGCGGTATACGAAGTATCTAGTACTTCATTAAAAACGACGACCACATTACTATCTCCGTTAACGGTATAATTTGAAATAGCCGGAGGGACATTATCCGGTTGATTGGTATAGACCGAATTTTGTGTAGCCGGTGTGCCGCCCAGTGGATCAGTTGAGGCGGCCCAGTTTGTCGCTACCTGACAAGGTGCCGTATAATATTTCTTTTCAATGGACCATCCTCCATCCTCTTTTGACGGGTCGTTATACCAACTCAGATCAAAACTCAATGAATCAATGGTGGTTCCGTCGATATATTTCAGCACAATATTGTCTGCCGAATTATTGAGAGAAGGCAAGCTGGTTTCCGTAAAGTTGGTCACAAAAAACTGTCCGCAATCACCTGTATTGCAAATTAATACATATTGTAACGGACCAATTATGTATGAATTCAACACCCCGGTTGAACTACCATCAGATAATGTCCAACCTGACAGGTCAAAGAACTTAGTTGTGGGATTAAATAGTTCAATATATTCTACTTCAGGTAATCCAACAGAAGGTGTAGGATCCGCCATAAATTCCGTTATCAATAACTCACCAGGCAATGGCACGTCAGGAACAAAATAATCAAACGGATAAGTTGTGGGATTATTTACAGCATTTCCTCCAAGATCTTCAACATTACTTACGGTGAGTATATAATTGGTGCCACTGACAAAAGGAGTTCCAAAAGTCAGGTGGATTAAAGCAGGATCTCCTGCATCCTGAAGGGTACTTACTGGCGAACCAATTCCCTGATCCAGACTGTAATTGGTTGTTGTTTCAGCAGTTCCCTGATCCATGGCTTCAGAAAACTGTACATCCAGTTCAGTGGAAGAGATAACTATGACTGTATCTATCGTTGGTATCACACTATCGATATATGGATCTCCCAAATTATCAAAGTAAAAATCCGTTGAACGCGTGGAGGTATATCTGCAAAAAACACCAAAATTCGAATTAGTTGTATGTGTAGCGTCTGAAACAGTTCCTTCACTGATGAAGTTATATCCTCCTGTTGTATCTCTCAACAGTTCCCAATTCCCTGCTCCATCACGAGTTACCCTTACTCTGGATATAGAAGGATCACTGTTTAATGCACCATCCAGACCATCAAGAATTTCTGTTGTTGCCAGTCCGTCCTGTCGGTATAAACTTATTTCGTCTGTTGTTCCTCCTAACATGACATAATATCCATTGAGCGAGCCTTTTAAATCGGTATTGTCGGACACCAGATACACACGGCTAAAATTTGAACTGGAAGGATTAAACTCCATTCGCACATAGAAGTCCCAGGTGGTGTTTGAGATATTTGTTGTTGGAACAGAAAGGTAAGATGTATCCGTTACAGCTGGGGCATTAAGTTGCAATTCATTATTGCCATTTACGATAAAGTTTGCTGTGTTTCCTGTCCAGGTTGGAGCGTTTGAAAAATCGCCATCTTCAAAATCATCAGAGAACTGCCCCCATAAAATAGGATTAACAGCAAATAATAAAAATGTTAAACAAAATCGCATGAAACTGGCTCTTGATCAGTGTTAAATGTAGTATTTTTGCGCTACAGAACTATTATTTTGATATGAAAATTGCAATTATCGGAGCCACCGGATTGGTTGGCGGAGAGATTTTAAAGGTGTTGGAAGAGTTTCAACTAGAGATTACTGAGTTACTATTGGTTGCATCAGAACGATCAGTAGGTAAAACACTAACATTTAAGGGTAAGAGTCATTCTATTATTGGGATGCAGGAAGCGATTGACCGAAAGCCGGAAATAGCAATTTTCAGTGCAGGTGGTAGTACGTCTTTAGAGTGGGCTCCAAAATTTGCTGAAGTTGGAACGACGGTTATCGACAATTCTTCTGCATGGAGAATGTCTCCAGATCATCAACTAATAGTACCAGAGATCAACGCAAATTTGCTGACTGATAACGACAAAATTATTGCGAATCCAAACTGCTCTACCATTCAATTGGTGATGGTATTGGCTCCATTACATGCTAAATACAAGATAAAGCGTGTGGTGGTTTCTACCTATCAGTCAATATCCGGAACTGGAATGAAAGCAATCATTCAAATGCGCAATGAGAAATCCGGTGAGAAGGGAGAAATGGCATATCCATATCCAATTGAAGAGAATTGTTTACCACATTGTGATGTCTTTCTTGAGAATGGATACACCAAGGAAGAAATGAAACTCACGAATGAGACCAAAAAAATTCTGGATCCAAATATTCAAGTTACTGCAACGGCTGTTAGGGTTCCGGTTTCTGGTGGACATTCCGAAGCTGTAAACATTGAATTTGAAGAAGATTTTGACCTGAATGAAGTACGTCAGATACTTAACAATACTGAAGGTGTAACTTTAAAGGATAATCCTGAAACTAATACTTATCCAATGCCGCTTTACGCAAAGGGTAAAAATGATGTTTTTGTAGGAAGAATACGCAGGGACGAAAGTCAGGAAAACACCCTTAATCTATGGATTGTAGCTGATAACCTGAGAAAAGGTGCGGCAACGAATGCGGTTCAGATTGCTCAGTATATCATTGAGAAACAACTGGTCCCTTCTGCATAAAAAAATCCGGATCTAAAAAAGACCCGGATTTAATATTATGTGGTTAGTTGAAGAATTATTCTACTACAGGAACATACCCTTCTTCTTCCTCTCCAAGATTATCGTATACGCGTGTTTTGGATTTTGCTTTCTCCTTCATATAAACAACTGAGAGGTCACGATATTCCATTTGGTTGATATCAAAGTTCTTTATCTGAGGATTGATCAAACGAATACCTACGGTAAACATCAACGGCATCACAACTGCATCATCAATTATGATTTGGTCCGCTTTTGCGTATAAAGCATTTCTCTTTTCCGGATCAATTTCTTTTACGGCAGATTCATACATTTTATCAAACTCCTCACTGGTATAATCAAAGTAGTTCCCTCCTTCTCCAAAGTTTGTGCTGTGGAAAAGATGCAAGAAGGTAGCAGGGTCAGGATAATCTGCAATCCAACCAAAACGCCAGAAGTCTAGTTCATGAGATTCAACTTTTGGATATAGCTCAGACATTGGCATAGATTCCATTTCAATATCTACCCCAAGGTTAGCTTTTAGCTGCTCTCTTACAAATTCGGCAATCTTAACATTAACACCACCACTTGTAGTGATATATAATGTTGATTTAGGAAATCCTTTGCCTCCGGCATAACCAGCTTTAGCCATAAGTTGTTTGGCTCGCTTAGGGTTGTATTCAAATCCTTTAACTGACTCGTACGGATAACCTGTCATTGGTGGCACAAATCCATTGTGTGCAGCAATTCCTTCACCGTCCAGTACAAATTCAACGAGTGAATCTCTATCAATTGCATAATTAAAAGCACGTCTAACATTGATGTCACCAAATACTTCGCTGGTGTTTTTAAATCCGTAGTACTGTATATTCAGGGCATTAACCGATTGTACTTCAAACTCTCTGTTTTTACCTTCCTTGGCTTCGTCAAGCGTTCCCATAATATTTGGAATTTCCTCTACCGGTAATCCCCAAACCATATCCAGCTCTTCATTTTTAAAGGCATCCAATTCTTCTTTTTTATCTTTAATAAAAGAAATGTGAACTTCACTTAGCAATGGTAGCTGGTTACCAAAATCATCCTTTCTCCAATAGTTTTTATTTCTCTTAAACTTAACAACCGTACCATTAGATACTTCAACCGGAACGAAAGGTCCTGTACCTACCATATGATCATTCATACCGTCATAACCGTAGTGTTCAACTGCTTCTTTCGGGTATACTGCTGTTGAAAGTAAGGCCAACATATCGGTAAAAGCTGCCAAAGGGTTTTCCAAAGTAATCTCCAGCGTGTGTTTATCTTTCACAACTATACCTGAAACATCATCTGTCTTTCCTGCTTTGAAATCATCTACTCCTTTAATAATATCTGAGAATAACGAGCTCCATTTATTAGATGCGTGATCAGTACAAACGAAGTCAAGACAATACTTAAAATCACTTGCGGTTACTTCTCTTCCTTCACCACCATCAAAACACTCATCATCATGAAATTTTACTCCTTTTCTAATCTTAAAAGTATAGACAGTTTTTGACTGATCAATATCAAAGCTCTCAGCCAGATTTGGCTCAGTTTCAAGTGTTTTTTGGTTAAATCTGAAAAGGCCTTCGTATGCATTTCCGGCAATGTGTGTTGAATACACATCATTTCCTCCTACAGGAAACAGAGACGTGTAATCTTCAATTGAGTTGAGCCTTAAAATACCTCCTTTGTATTTACCACCTTCAACTTTTACCAATTCATTGGGGTCAATATTCTCTTCATCATCCGACTCACCTGATCCTCCGCAAGAGATAACCAACCCAAGGAATGTTGCGCTTAAAAGGAATTTATTAAATGACTTCATTTAGCTTGATTTTGGCGAAAAACAAATATATAAATTTATTACAGATCGTTCTACAGATTTAAACAGTTTAAATAGAGATTCCACGTCTGTATGGATTCCTGTGTATATAGGCATCCGGGTTCGTGAAACGCAGAGATAGTTCAAAGCCTCCACGGTAATTTGATGCCGTATTCAATTTAGATACATTCACATCATATGACACCCCTATTGAAAAGTGATGAATTCCTAAATAGAACTGCGGGACAATAGCATCCACCACATTCGTAATTCTAAAATCCAAACCACCTGTAACTGACCATTCCTGGTTAAAGCCTGTAATTTTTGATGCTGACCTTAGACGATATTTTGCCAGGCACCCAACGAGTACTTCGTGTTGTGCACCTTGAACCATAACATTAAGATTGGGATACCAATACAAGTCTTCTATTCCACTTGAAAAAATTGCCGATCCATGCAACACATAGCGCATCTTCAGTTTATTGGATTTGTCCGAGCCATAGCTAAATTTTGGCTGATTGATATGGTAAACTGCTAAACCAATTTTAGCGTCTTGCGGGGCTGAGGCAATAACATTTCTATCGTTCTTGCTGTACCAGTAGCCAACTCCGGCTGCCATGTCAAAGTATGAAAACCCCTGGAAATCAATTCCGGACCCGTTGGTCAATGTCGGGTCAAAGTTGAGACCATTGTACTGACTTCCCCATTGCATTTTGGAAGGATCCAGGCCGGTAATTCCGTAATTCCCCTGAACTCCTAATGAGAGTCTTGCATTTCTACTTAATTTCACAAAGGTGGTAAAGGTTGCTCCGGCAGTAGTATTGCCAATTTCAACATCTCCTGCGACATCCTTAAATGCTTGTAATCCTACCGCATAAAAAAGAGGCACTTTAGGATTCCCTTTACCAAAGGAGTACTGCACGGAAGCTCCGAATGTTCGGTATGTATTATTGATTGATTGCCATTGGTCTTTCCAATTCATTTCAGCCCTGATATTTCCACTAAACGCACCTGTAAAACCAGGGTTGATTTGAAATGATGATCGCGTAGTTTGAGAAAAATGGATATCCTGTCCATTCATATTGAATGGTATGCAGAATAGGAGGATATAGCTTAATTTTTTAATCAAACCTGTAGATATATACTACGTATAACAAATAAAGTTACTCTTTTGTTACTTATTCTCACAATAAAAAAAGCCGCATAACCAAAGGGGTAAGCGGCATTTTTCCATCAAGGTCTTTTAAGGATCACTTTAACTTAAATGTTTCCATGAATTTAGTCGTAAAGTTTCCTTTTCTAAAATTCTCATCTTTCATCAATTGTTGATGAAAAGGAATTGTCGTTTTAATCCCTTCAATGAAGTACTCATCCAGTGCCCTTTCCATCTTAGTTATAGCTTCTTCACGGGTTTGAGCAACAGTAATGAGTTTCGAGATCATGGAGTCATAATACGGTGGAATTACGTAACCGGCGTAAACGTGGGTATCTATTCGAATACCGTGGCCACCGGGCTCATGATAATCCGTAATCTTACCAGGACATGGTCTAAAGTCATTATACGGATCTTCAGCATTGATTCTACATTGTATTGCATGAAGTTGAGGGAAGTACTCTTTTCCTTCAATTTTTTCTCCGGCAGCTAATTTTATTTGTTCTTTAATCAGGTCATAGTTGATTACTTCTTCTGTGATTGTATGTTCAACCTGAATACGGGTATTCATTTCCATAAAATAGAAATTACGGTGTTTATCCACTAGGAACTCAACCGTACCCACTCCTTCATATTTTACTGCTTTGGCTGCCTTTATTGCTGCCCTACCCATTGCTTTTCTCAATTTTTGAGTCATAAATGGAGAAGGCGTTTCTTCTACTAGCTTTTGGTGTCTTCTTTGGATGGAGCAGTCTCTCTCTGATAAATGACAGGCATTTCCATATTTATCTCCTGCAA
The DNA here is from genome assembly GCA_014762645.1 of Crocinitomicaceae bacterium. Lineage (GTDB taxonomy): Bacteria > Bacteroidota > Bacteroidia > Flavobacteriales_D > Crocinitomicaceae > Paracrocinitomix. Next base: position 92,019 of record JABURP010000127.1, on the reverse strand, counting down.
TTTGGATTTCAATGTGTCGTGGTTCTTCAATGAACTTCTCCATATACATGCCGTCGTTCCCAAAAGCGGCTCCGGCCTCCTGTCTTGCAGAATTCCATGCGTCTTCCAATTCTTCTTCTGTCCAAACAACACGCATTCCTTTACCGCCTCCACCAGCTGTGGCTTTCAGCATTATTGGGTACTCAACTACTTTTGCTGTTGATTTTGCGTCTTTTAGGTCTTTCAACAAGCCTTTTGAACCCGGAATACACGGAACACCTGCTTTTTCCATGGTTGCTTTAGCAGCTGCCTTATCTCCCATCCCTTCAATCATTTCCGGAGAAGCACCAATAAATTTGATGCCGTTTTCGGAGCAGATCTTAGAAAAGTTAGCATTTTCAGACAGGAACCCATAACCCGGGTGCACCGCGTCAGCATTCGTGATTTCACAGGCTGCAATAATTTTAGGTATATCCAGATATGATTCTGCACTTTGTGGTGGTCCTATGCAAACCGCCTCATCAGCAAATCTTACGTGTAAGCTATCTCTATCAGCCGTTGAATACACAGCAACTGTTTTGATACCCATTTCTTTGCATGTACGTAAAACGCGTAACGCGATTTCACCTCTATTTGCTATTAATATTTTATCAAACATGTATGCTAAGTTTGTTTTACTTTTTTGTTTTTGACTTTCTGATGTACTTTAATTCATCTTTAGAATAAAAAAAGCTCAAATTCATGTGTTTTTCTACAAATTTTCGAAGATCCTCTGATGAAGCAAATTGCTCATCTATGTTGTCAGACACCTCGAAAAGTGTAAACTCATTCGATCCTTTTTCGAGATAATACAAGTAATACCCGCCGCCCTGACTTGCATCTTCAACATTGAGAAACAATCTGTCTTTTATTGTTGATGTATGCATGAAATAGGTTTTACTGGAGTATGCCGTATCGTATGAGCTATAACTCATTTCTATAATCTCGTACTTCGTTTTATCGAACTTATTTATACTAAAGTATTTTGGGTTCTCAATTTCCAGTTCCTGTGTAGAGATCCACTCACCTAAAAGGTCTTTGTCTACTTTTTCCTGAGGTTTTGTGATTGGCACCTTGCTCTGATACGGGCAAGCCGTCAACACCAACATCATGAAGGTCAGTAGTGAATACCTTATAAGTTTTCTTCTCATCACATCTAGAACTGAACCTAAAGCCCAATTGGTTTAAGCCGGCTCAACCAGGAATAAAGGCTGATCGTATTCAATAGGACTGGTATCTTCTACCAGCACTTTAACAACTTTACCAGAAACTTCAGATTCTATTTCATTGAAGAGTTTCATTGCTTCAACAATACACAAAACATCACCTGGTTTAATGGTATCACCCACATTTACTAATGCCGGTTTATCAGGTGCACTTTTTCTATAAAATGTACCAATCATTGGTGATTTAATTTCTATGAGGTTTCCTGATGTTCCTTCAGTTGCAGCCTCAGTTGCTTCTTTAGCTGGAGTTTCAGTCGCTACAGGAGCAGCTTGTGTGGCTTGCGGAGCTGCAACCGGTTGTGGTTGGCTTACCGCTACAGGAGCTTGTTGAACAACTACTTGTTCACCTTCTTGCTCTGATTTAATAGTGATTTTAAAATCACCTTCTTCAATTGCTACTTCTGTTACACCAGATTTAGCAACAAATTTGATCAGGTTTTGAATTTCCTTTATATCCATAATCTGAAATTAGTATCCATTTAATTTAATAGGCCCATTTCAGGTAAATAGATCCCCAAGTGAATCCACCCCCAAATGCGGCCAAAATGATATTATCTCCTTTTTTCAACTTTTTTTCATATTCCCATAAGAGCAACGGAATAGTACCTGCTGTGGTATTTCCGAATTTCTCAATATTAATCATGATTTTATCATTATTCAACCCCATACGATTAGCCGTAGCATCAATTATCCGAAGATTTGCCTGATGCGGCGCTAACCATGCAACGTCATCTGCAGTGAGGTTATTTCTTTCCATGATCTCAACGGCAACATCAGCCATATTTTTTACCGCATGCTTAAATACGGTTTTACCTTCCTGGTAAACATATTGATCTTCTGATTCAACGTTTTCTTTTGTAATTGGCGCAAGAGATCCTCCAATTTTCTGTAAGAGGAATTCTCTTCCAGCTCCATCCGACTTTAGAATAGAATCCTGAATACCCAGTCCTTCTTCATTTGGTTCAAGTAGGACTCCTCCGCCACCATCTCCAAAAATGATACAGGTTGCTCTATCTTTATAATTAATGATACTGGACATGACATCTCCACCAATGACAATTACCTTTTTATGCGTGCCATTTTCTACATAAACACGACCAATATCAAGGGCGTATAAGAATCCGGAGCAGGCGGCACTGATATCAAATCCCCATGCGTTTGTTAATCCACATTTATCACAAATAACATTAGATGTGCTCGGAAATCGATAATCACCTGTTATGGAACCTACAATCACCATATCAATCTCTTCTGGCGCTATTCCTCTTTTTTCAAGTATTCCGTCCACGATTTCTTTACCAAAATCAGAAAGTGCTTCCCCTTTTTTAGCAATTCTCCTTTCTTTTATCCCAGTTCGGGTGGTGATCCATTCATCATTGGTATCAACCATTTTTTCCAAATCCTTGTTGGATAAAATATTTTCAGGAACGTATCCGTGAACGGCAGTAATTGCAGCAGTGGTTTTGCTCATGGTTTGTGTTCAACTTTTATCCGAATCAAAACGATTGATCCAGTTATAAAACAGGGGTTAAATTTATCAAAAAAAAGACGACAATGGTTAGATTTTATTCATTTCTGATTAAAAACGAGTGAAAATCGGTTGTTTTTGGTCTAAAAATCAATTGTTTTGATAAAAACAGTTACAAAATACATTTGATAAAATCAGATAGGATCCTTACAAAAAAAGGATGATCCTGAAAACAAGATCATCCTTGAAGTATTCTGTAAATATCTTTAATTAAACAGCAACGTCTTTTTCCATCACTACTTTACCTTTATAGTAAAGTTTCCCTTCATGCCAGTAGGCACGGTGATAAAGATGTGGCTGACCAGTAGTTGGACAAGTTGAGATATTGTCTGCAACTGCCTTAACATGCGTTCTTCTCTTGTCTCTTCTTTGCTTCGAAGTCTTTCTCTTTGGATGTGCCATTTTTATTCAGATTTAAGACGTTGGAACTAAGATCAAAGACTACACATTATCTGTGTCATTTGTCCGTGTCTTTTCTCTTTCGTCTATGTTCTATTATACTATAACTAATTTATTTCTTTAACTTTTTCAATTCTTCCCATCTCGGGTCAATATCCTGATCATCTGACTTTGTATCATCATCATCCGGTTCTGCCTCATCAGTTTCTACCATCAGATAATCATCCATTGCTTCCAGCATTTCTTGATTACACTTTCCATCAGGGTGTACTCTTTTTGAGGGTATTGCCGTAATGGTTAATTCATAAATAGGTTGTGAAATATCAATTTTCACTTCATTCTCTGGAATAAAAACAATCTTTTCGTCATCTGAAAACCCATCACTAAACTTATAGATCAGTTCTTCATTTGTGTTTATATCCAGGTAAAAATCGTCTGTGCACTTATCGCACATCACCATAACCCTACCTTTAATCTCAAAATTCAGAATCAGCATATTTGTTTGCTTCTCCAGCTGAATGTCAATACTTAATTCAGCTTTTTGAATTTCAGAGTAATCAAGTTGCTCAAAGAACGCATTTCCAACATCAAAGTGAAAATCGTGCAAACCTTCTTTCAATCCAGAGAATTGTATGTTCAGATTTGCCTCCATCACTACACTGTTGGGTCGACCGCAGCAAATTGCCTTGGAAGACGGGGGTGCAAAGGTAATTATAAAAATTAAATGTACAAAGCTATTTTTTAGCCGTTTGCTTTTGCAACGGATTTGCATGCAATTCGGCATACCGTTTTCTTCTGCTATAAACGTCACATGCCAGGAAATAAGCATTTCTAAAAGATCGCTCGGAAGCTTTTCCTTTTCCCGCTATATCGTAGGCAGTTCCGTGGTCTGGAGAGGTTCTGATAATAGGAAGTCCGGCGGTATAATTAACCCCTTCATCAAATGAAATAGACTTAAATCCAGTCAGCCCCTGATCATGATACATGGAGAGAATAGCATCAAATATTTTAACATTTGAAGATCCGAAGAAACCATCTGCCGAATAGGATCCGTAAATGAGTTCACCTTCATCTCTTAATTTTGTAATAACCGGATTGATTATATCAATTTCTTCCTGACCAATGGTTCCCCGATCACCAGCATGCGGATTCAACCCTAACACAGCAATACGTGGTTTTGGAATGAGAAAATCCATGCGCAATGATTCCAGCATCATCCGTAATTTTTTCTCCACGGCTTCCTGCGTAATATTGGCTGCAACATCTTTCAGTGGTATATGCCCTGTTACAACACCTACTCGCAAATCTCCTGCAATCATAAACATCAGTACATCTTCTTTTTCACTCTGATGAGCAAGGTACTCCGTATGTCCGGCAAATTCAAACCCGGCTTCTTTTACACAGTCTTTATTAATAGGAGCTGTTACCAGCACATCTACCTTTCCCGACTTTAAATCTGCGGTAGCTGCCTCTAATGATTTTAGCGCATATTTACCTCCATTGGCATTTTTTTCTCCAAGGATGATATTAACCTCCTCTTTCCAACAGTTGATCACATTTATCTTCTTCGGCTTTGCTTCAGAAGCATCTTTAATTGCCATAAAATTGAATTCTTCAATATCAGACGCATTTTTATGAAATGTAATCGCCTTTGAAGATCCATAAATAATGGGAATTGAATTACTATAGACCGACGAATCACGCAAGGTTTTAATTATAACCTCAAGTCCAACTCCATTAATATCTCCTACAGTAATTCCAACTCTTATCAAATCACTCATTATTTTGCCTTTCTTTTTAAGAACTCTACTAATAACCTAACACCTGCTCCAGTTCCACCCTGTCCTCTGTAACTGTCCTTTTTATGAAAAAATGCGGGCCCCGCAATATCCAGATGAATAAACGGATAATCTGTAAAATGCTCTAAAAACTTTCCGGCAGTGATCATTCCCGCATTTGGACCGCCCAAATTTTTAATGTCGGCTATTGTAGATTTTAATTCTTCTTTGTATTCATCCCAAAAAGGGAATTTCACAACACGGTCGTAGGTAGCATCACCGGCCTCAATCATTGCATTAATTTCTTCATCCTTTGCATTCCCCATTACGCACGACGCCATGGTTCCAATTGCTCTTGCTGCCGCTCCTGTCAGCGTTGCTGCATCAATTACAAGCTCCGGTTTATATTTATTTCCATACGAAAGCGCATCTGCGAGGGCCATTCTTCCTTCAGCATCTGTATTTAACACTTCCACGCTCATTCCGTTGAACATAGTTATTACGTCTCCCGGTGCATAAGCATTCCCTCCTGGCCTGTTGTCAGTAGAAGGGATTAAGGTGATGATGTGAAGCGGGATTTTAAGTTTGCATGCTGCATAAGTAGTTGCTACCATTGCAGCCGCGCCCCCCATATCACTCTTCATAAAATCCATTGAATTGGCCGTGGGCTTCAGACTCAATCCTCCTGTATCATAGACTATTCCTTTACCCACCAGGACAATAGGTTTCTTATTCTTTGCGTTCTTCGGCTTCCACTCCATTATCGTAAAAGTGGGAGGATCTACTGACCCTTTATTTACGGCGAGCAATCCACCCATTTTCAGACTTTCAATCTTTTGCTTTTCAAAAACTTCAACCTTGATATCCGTATCTACACATTTTGCTTCAATATCCTTACTTAGTTGCGGTGAATTCAAATAAGAAACTGGTTCATTCACCAATGTTCTAGCCCAACAGGTAGCATCAACTATATGCTGAACATCTTCAACATTGACTTTTGCATTGGAAGTGTACACACCTTTGAGTACTCTCTCTTTCTTTTTAGTGAAATATTTATCGAATGAGTAGGAAGCCAAACAAAACCCTTCAAGGAAAAGCTCAATGGCATCAGCAGAATCACTTTCCACCTGTATTTTGTCACAGACCTTCGCAACTTCATCATAAACTGAAGCTCCGAACTTACGAATTGCCTCACGATCAGCAGGCTGTTTTAATTTGCCTGGTTTCATTACCCCAAGAAATTTTCCGTAATTGTTTATCGTACAAGATCCGCCATCTTTCAGGCCTTTCTCAATGTATTTGATTTGTTTTTGCGACAGCTTTAAATCAGATAAATCTTTCGTGCTTCGAATAAGATAAACTGTGTTGTTACTTTGTATGTCTTTGTGATATTCCGGATATAAAACCATGTATGAAAAATTTGCGGTTAAAGTTAGTCTTTTTTTTATCCTCTATGAAATTAGTGATCCCTCTCGGAGACTTAAAAATATAAATTTGATGTTCGTTCAACTAAACGCTCTCTTTTTGCGTTGTTTCTATAGGGTACAGCTCATGATTTTTGTACCTTTGGTAGTCCGGCTACGGCTTGAGAATAAAAGTTTATCGTCAAAAATTGATACGGAACATTACATATACCCTTTTGATTGTGTTGTGGGCATTTGGTGCAAACGCTACGCATAACCGTTCTGGTTCAATAACTTACGTTCATATTAGCGGTAACACTTATGAATTTACGATCAAGACCTGTACGAAAACATCCAGTGATGCAGACCGACCTGAACTTGAGGTGAATTGGGGAGATGGAACTGTAGATACTATTCCCAGGCAAAGTATAGATTTTGACCCAAATTATGATGTTCAGATCAATACGTACATAGGAAGTCACACATTTACCGGGCCGGCTTCATACATTATTTCAGTAGAAGACCCCAACAGGAATGCCGGGGTTCTAAACATTACTAACTCCGTTGATAAAGTTTTCTGCATTCAAACCGAATTAATTATCTCTCCATTTATCGGTACGCCGAACAATTCACTTGTTATTGAGGATTGCCCCTGCCCAGAGTTTGCGTGTCAAAATAAATTATACTGTTATAACCTTTCGGCGTATGACCCTGACGGTGATAGCTTGAGTTATTCGTTGGTGCCGTGTCGTGGTGAAGATTGCCTTGAGATGGCGATACCCGAAATTTATCGATACCCGGATGAAGTTGGAGGTGGAATTATGACGATTGACCCAGTATCGGGTACTTTATGCTGGGATGCACCGCAATTTCAAGGTGAGTATAACCTTGCTATCCGAATTTCAGAGTGGCGGAATGGCTTTTATGTTGGCTCGGTAATCCAGGATATGCAGCTTACCGTTCGCGCATGTAATAATGATCCCCCAATAATAGAAGATGTGGTTGACACCTGTGTTTTTGCAGGAACTGTTGTAGATATTCCTTTTGTTGCGCATGATCCAAATCCGGGAGATGTAGTTACGGTTACTGCCACCGGAGCTGTTTTCAATGTTGGAAACAACCCTGCCATATTCGTAGATTCGGTTGCTGTAGATACAGCTGTTGGACATTTTCAATGGGCTCCGGGATGTGAAGAAGCCAGTAATTCCTATTACACAGTTATCATTCATGCAGTGGATGATGATCCGATAGTGCCCCTTGAAGATCTTTCAACCTTCCGAATTAAAGTAAATATACCACCTGTTCAAAATGTGGTGGTTACTCCAACCGGCAGCACTATGACCATCAATTGGGATCCTTCCATTTGCGGAAATATCGATCATTATAATATTTATCGAAACCTTGATTCCTTAACCCTGGCTGATGAAACCTGTTGTTCGCCAGGTGCGGCAGGATCTATTGGGTATGAACTAATCGGAACGTCAACTACCAATAGTTTTGTGGACAACAGTGGACTGGTAGTGGGTAATGAATACTGTTATCTAGTGACAGCCGTTACAACCAGTGGTGTTGAAAGTTGTCTGTCTAATGTGGATTGTGAGCATTTAAATTTTGAAATTCCGGTTTTAACGAATGTTTCTATCAATACAACTGACCCTGCTGTAGGTACAGATACAGTAAAATGGTCCTATCCTAAAGAATTAAACACAACCACGTTTCCCGGTCCATACCATTATCAGCTCTACCGTATTGAAGGATATCAAGGAGCGGAGACATTGGTTCTTACTACGCCGCAGCAAGCATCCATAATAAATCCGGATACTACTTTTGAAGATACCGGTTTGGATACAGAGAATAACCCTTACACCTACAGAGTTGAATTATACAGTGACAATCTGCTAATTGGATCTTCATTAACAGCTTCGTCTATTTATTTAACCACAACTCCTAATGACAATCAAATTGAGTTGAATTGGGTGGAAGCCATCCCATGGACCAATAATACTTATGAAGTATACCGGGAAACATCACCTGGAAGTACAGTGTTTAATTTAATTGGTACTACAAATTCAATTGGATATATAGATACCGGATTAGTTAATGGTGCTGAATACTGCTATAAGATCAAGACAATCGGTGGATATACTTCCTCTGGAATTGCCAATCCTTTGGAAAATTGGTCGCAAGAAGTGTGCGATATCCCGGTAGATTTAACGCCTCCTTGTCCACCTGTGATCTCAATTGACGGAGATTGTGAACTTGAAGAAACTTACCTCAGCTGGACAAATCCGAATAACTCATGTGCGGATGACGTAATGAGTTATAACCTATATTTTGCACCATTTGAAGGCGATAGTCTTATCTTCTTAACTTCTTTTAATTCGGCGCTTGACACGAGTTTTACTCACGCAGACAGAGGCAGTATCGCCGGCTGTTATTATGTCACTGCGGTAGATTCCGCTCAGTACGGGAATGAATCTGACCCTTCTAACATTGCCTGTATAGACAATTGCGACGGTTTATATGAATTACCTAATGTGTTTACTCCGGATGGGTCTGGAGTGAATGATCTTTACCACCCCATACTACCGTATAAATTCGTTGACCACATAGATCTTCAGGTTTTTAACCGTTGGGGAGATTTGGTTTTTGAAACTACTGACCCGGACATTAATTGGAACGGTTACAATCTAAATGGTAAAAAGTGTAATGATGGAGTTTACTTTTATAAAGTAATCGTTTATGAGATTAAATTAGCTGGTTTAGTTCCCAGAGAGTTTCAGGGAAACATCCACATAATTAATTCGCACTAATTCATGTTTACAGGAATAATCGAAGCACTTGCGAAAGTTGAAAAAATAGAGAGCGAAGGAAGCAATACCCACTTCACATTTAGCTGTCCTTTTACCCAAGAGTTAAAAATAGATCAGAGCGTTGCCCATAATGGCTGTTGTCTCACTATAGTTGGAATTTCTGGTAACAACTATACGGTAACTGCCATTGACGAAACATTAAAAAAAACTAACCTCGGAGATTTAGAAATCGGGGATGAGGTCAATGTTGAACGTTGTATGCAAATGGGAGGACGACTGGACGGCCATATTGTTCAGGGGCATGTAGATACGACTGCTGAATGCGTAGATATTATTGATATGGATGGAAGCAAGGAATTCGTATTTCACTATGATTTCGACGAAGTCACAGTTGCCAAAGGATCCATAACAGTTAATGGTGTTAGTTTAACAGTGGTGCAATCAGAAGCCAGGTTATTTTCAGTGCATATTATCCCGTTTACACTTGAACACACAAACTTCAAGCACTTAAAAAAAGGAACCCGTGTAAATCTCGAATTTGATATTATCGGGAAATATGTCAAAAAGATGTTGTCGGTGCAAGGTATGTTATCCTAGTACGACGAAAAACGCGATATCTGTTCCGAAATTTTCTTTGGTTGCTGTAGAAACAATTTGATTGATTGAAAAATAACGAATAATTTTGCGGGGATTACGAATAAAAAGCTGTGTAAAACTTTAGCACGACCTTTGCTGTTAAGGAAAGGAAGGGATGTAAATTTGTGATGATGAAGTGGCTCTTGGGAATATTACTACTTACTTCCGGACTTGTATTCTCTCAAAAGGATACGGTACGGGTTGGTCTTGGTGCGTACGTATTGGTTGATTCCAATCAACATATAAATTATGACTCCCTCTTAGCGGTAGAAGGCAAAGTAAAGTTGGATTATAATTTTTACAAGCAACGATATGTAGAGACGGACCTGATGTACAAGATCACCAATAATAAAGGGGATGGTTTTGACAGTCTATACGGTACGCGGAATTTACGTCCAGTACTTCACGGAGTTGCCTACAGAGGTGGCGCTAACAATTACTTTCACAAAACTGACAAGCGCAAAAATCAAAACCCACTTCCTTTAGATGGTATGCATGGATTATGTCAGGAGGGATTTTCAGCTGGAGTTTACCTGTACCGCAATAACTTCGAATTATCACCTTTGGGAGATACGTGTAATTGTGTGAATGAGAGTTGGAATAAGTTCAACTACTATCAGTATGATTATTACGATTCAACCCATGTGTATGAAATGTTGAAAATGACTTATGAAGCTGCAACCAGAGATGATGTTGGTCCGGTATATCTTCATTGCTGGAATGGATGGCATGCTTCCGGGTATATATCTGCAGTGATTTTAAAGCAATTTTGTGGCTACTCCAGTTGGGATGCTGTAAACTACTGGGATTTGGGTACAGACGGAGCCAATACCAGCCCAAGATATCAAACACAAAGAGAGCGAATAAAAGAGTTTCAGCCGTACGAAGAGTTCATGATTAATGATTCGTTGAAACAATGTTTGTGTCCGCCTATGCCGGAGAATATTGACAGTAGTCAACTTCATATTGAAATTGAACACCTGGTTGTTGTTCCGGAGGCAATCCCTATTGGGTTTGATATTGTATTGTATAATGTGAATTTCGGTCCGGGTAAATCTACATTCCCCAGAATTTCTTCTAATCCAGATATAGTAAACCTTAAGAAAGCACTTGATCAGGATCCCAATTTGGTTATTGAGGTAGGTGGATATACAGACAACTCGGGCTCCTATGCCAAAAATGTGGCAATTTCTAAGAACCGGGCCAAGTTTGTTTACGATCACCTAATTGCTTCCGGCTATTCTCCAGAACGGATTTCTTATGCCGGATATGGTCCTAAAAAACCGATCTACAGTAACAGGTATCGTTCAACCCGAGAAGGAAACCGAAGAATTGAAATAAAGATTCTCAACAAAACTGTACATGGTGGTGACAATCTGGTGAATGAAGATATTTATTCGAATCCGAATGTCTTCAATCCAGAAGATATGGAAAAATCGTATCTGTCCTATTTCTTAAGCAACGTGGACAGTCAGGATATGGGCAGTACCTATATCATAGATTCGCTAATTTTCAATTCATCCAGTGCTGAAATTCCAGGTGATAGTTATGGTCTTGTTGTACTCAACGAACTTATCAATTACCTTAATGAACACAAGTATGTCAAGATTATGATCAATGGCTATACTGATGCTTCTGGTATTGAAGAAAACAATAAGGTTCTATCACAGCAACGTGCTAAAGCTGTATACGAGTACCTGATTGCCAATGGCATTTCAGAAAGTCGTTTATATCATCAAGGTTGGGGATCAGAAAATCCTATTGCACCTAACCGGTACAAATGGGGCCGCGATATTAACAGAAGAATAGAAATTGAATTTGTCTCCGATTAATTGCTATCGTTGTGATGCGTAGCCAACTTTTGAATCATTTCAAATGACAAGGAGTCTGAATAAGCTCCATAGGCATCTATCAATAATCCTTTTGTTTTACCTTCATCCGCTTCAATAACGTACAGTACGGCCTCATCATCAATATTGGTCATACCGTCAAATCTGTGTACGCCAACTATAGAAAAACTTTGAGGATCATATTCTTTACCAGAACCGACATCCTGGAGGCATTTCTCTGTTAGCTTAAATTCAATCTTATACCCCTGTTGCTCGTACTCTTTTATTGCTTCTACAAGAGTTTTATCGCTATACATGGTATGTTCATTTTGTGTGCTCATCTTATCTATAAGATACGAAAAAACAGCTCAACACCAATAAATTACCTCCTAAAAACAGTTAATTTATCCTATAAGCTTTTAAGCAACGTTCACGAGCAATTTTGTGTTCTACCATGGGTTTGGGATAAGATTTTTTCTCCAGTTCAGGAATCCACTTATTGATATAAAGTTTTTTAGGATCAAATTTCTTTTGCTGTTCGATTGGATTAAAGATGCGGAAATAGGGTGCTGCATCACATCCTGTGCCTGCTACCCATTGCCAGTTACCAACGTTTGATGCGAGTTCAAAATCCAACAGTTTTTTTGCAAAGTAGGCTTCACCCCAGCGCCAATCTACCAGTAAATGTTTGACTAAAAAACTTGCTGTAATCATCCGTGCCCTTCCATGCATATATCCCGTTTCATTCAACTGGCGCATCCCTGCATCCACCATGGGATAACCCGTTTTCCCCTGGCACCATTTTTCAAATTCTGAAGTATTATTCCGCCAATCTACCTGGTCATACTTTCGTTTAAAGTTTTGCTTAACAGATTTTGGATAATGAAATAGGATCTGCATAAAAAACTCTCGCCAGATTAATTCATTTTGAAAGGTTTCATGTTTATCCCCCAGCATTTCAAATATTTTACGAATACTTACGGTGCCAAACCTCAAATGTGGACCTAAACCAGTTGTGTCAAACTCAGGTATGTCACGGTTTTTTTGGTAATTTTTTAACCTGGAGAAATCTGCAGGCAGCACCTTGATACCAGAATCCTTAATATTCAATGCTTGTTTTGTTGGGAATGGTTTTACGCCAGGATAAAGATGGTTGTAATTATTAGCTGATAATTTTTTAGGTGGATTTTCAGCATAGGTCGTTTTCCATTTTTTCATGTAAGGAGTGTAAACCGTATATGGTGTACCATCATCCTTTACGACATCAAATTCTTCAAAAATGACCTGGTCTTTATACTGCTTGAGTTGAATTCCCTTACTCTGTAGAAATTCTTCCACCTCAGCATCTCTTTTATGCGCGTATGGTTCGTAATCTCTATTACAAAAGACTTGAGCAATTTCAAATTGATCAACTATTTGTTCCCAAATGTCAATCGGTTGACCGTAAAAAATATGTAACCCACTATCAAAGCGTTGCAGCCGGATGTGAATTTCTTTTAGTTCGTCATAAATGAAGTTTACCCTTGGATCATCCACCGGCAAGTCATCCAGAATATTTTCATCAAATATAAAAATGGGGACTATTGGCATTCCGGATTTTAAGGCATGATGTAAACCAACATTGTCTTCCAGGCGTAAATCTCTTCTGAACCAAAAAACAGATACTTTCATGAGACCTTTACTTTATTATTATGCCCAAAAATATTTTCCAGGGATTTTTCCCGGAATTCAAAGATCTCATTCAGCTGCTTTTGAATGAATAACTTATTTGCAATTCTTCCCAAAAAGCCAAACGGAGGAATATAAGAGATTACATCTTTCATGAGTACGCCTCCATCAACGGGAATGATATGATGTTCGTGATGCCAAAGTTTATACGGACCCTTACGTTGTTCATCTACAAAGTAATTGAACTCGGATACGTGGGTAATCTCAGTAACCCAAGTCATTTTTATTCCGCCGATAGGTCTTACTTTATACGTAATGATCAATCCGGGATATACTTTTTCAGGTAGGTTTTTGGTTTTTATCTCAAACCTCATTTTCTCTGGTGTTATTTTAGCCAGGTTTCTGGGAGAAGAAATAAACTCCCATAGTTCTTCTACCGATACCGGGATTTTCTGTTCTTTTTTGATTTGATAAAGTGCCATACTAAGTAAAGAACAGGAAAGTAGCATTTTGGTTTACATATCCTGTTCCCAAATTATTTTACCATCATCCTGAATGTAATAATGTTCCACTTCAAGCATCTCTTCACCGTCAAACGAAATAGAAGTTGTTCTGGTAATGGTATCGCCATCTACATTTGAGTAAATTTTTAGAAAACCTTCTGCGCTTTCATCATACCCTATGCGAACATTGTCTATGTACCATTCCTCTTCATCATAAGTGACCAAATAGGTTGACAGTTCATTTTCATTATCCAATGAGGTTACCGTCAGTAAAGTGATTCCATTATCCATTGTGATTTTGTTCCGTGCAGAGTATCGTTCCTCCATATATCCTCCCGGGAACACCATATATAATTCCAGCAACCTGAATTCCTTTTTGGTAAGGAAATCCTTTGGGTCATAATTGTCAAAATCAACTTTGCACTCATGCGGAAAATCACCCTCAGCAAACTTATCCTGAACGAGCTCTCCAAACTCCGAAAGCTCTTCTATTTCCTCCTCCTCCTCTTCTTCATCATCCCCGTCATATCCGCTTCCATTATCCGACATGCAGCCCACTAATAAAATGGAACTTAACAACGTTGTAAGAATGTAATTTTTCATTGCGTATCTACTCGTTTTTCAGACGTGATTGAGTTATTAAAGGTATCAATTTCTTCTTGGAATCGATCAGGGCACACAGGGTTTATCTCTTATTAGGCTTCAAGTATCTCTTTGTATATGTCATAATTTTCATCATCAAAACAGACGAAAATAACCTTATCCACTAATTGATTTTCCCTTACCGTATTTATGGCAATTTCTGCAGCAAGTTGTTTTGGAAATTTGTAAACACCGGTACTGATATTTGGAAAAGCAATTGTTTTGACCTGATTATTTTCTGCTACTTTAAGGCTATTGACATAACAATTAGCCAACAGATTTCTTTCACCAGATTCACCTCCGTTCCAAATAGGACCAACCGTATGAATAACATATTTTGCCGGTAATTCCCCGGCTGTGGTAATCACAGCTTCACCGGTTTCGCAGCCTCCCTGGCGCTTTCTTATTTGCATGCATTCTTCCAGGATAGCTTTCCCTCCCGCTCGGTGAATGGCACCGTCGACACCACCGCCTCCCATCAGAGAATTATTCGCCGCATTAACAATGGCATCTGTTTCTATTTTTGTTATGTCTCCCTGTATCAATTCTATTTTCATTATTTAATAGCAGCTTTAGTTGGGTATATAATTTCAGAATTTATTTTGAAAGATTTGTAATAACGTGATAATTTTATCTTTTCAAACTAATAGAGGGTGCCAGGTACGCACAAAAAAAAGCACAACAAAGAGTTGTGCTTTCGTGGAGAAGATGGGACTCGAACCCACGACCTCTTGACTGCCAGTCAAACGTCCCGAAATTCTTCGGGACCAACTGAGCTAATCAGGTACTCAATGTATTTTCTGCTTTTCTTCTTTTTGATTTGGCGTTCTCTTTTGATAGCGTCGGTTCTATTCTCGAATTTCTCAGTATGAACAATCTCCCAATCCCTAGCAATAGCTGTATATCTGGAAATCCCGGAATTATGAGATTTTAACCTTTCTTCAAGATTATCAGATTGCCCGACATAATATCGGTCCTTTGAAGTAGAATATAGGATATACATATAATACATAATAAAAAAAGCACAACAAAGAGTTGTGCTTTCGTGGAGAAGATGGGATTCGAACCCACGACCTCTTGACTGCCAGTCAAACGCTCTAGCCAACTGAGCTACATCCCCAATACAGTCCGGCAAAGATATATAATTCAATGAAAAACCGAACTTACTTTACTTGCTTTATTCTGACTTATTTTTCTGGATCACTGAAACGGAATACGGTATCAAATTTCATTATGAATAACTCCGAAAGCATACAACGACTTTAAAGCTGCTTTTTTATTATTGATCATGGTATCTATCAGCTTCAATTGGGCTTTAATATATGCTTGTTCCCTACTATTAACCATAAAAAGGCTACTTTCTCCAATTTTGAAAAGTACCTCTTCACTTTCAAGTAATCGTTTATAGTTCTGAGTTGTCTGTTGCCACAACTTAAGTTGCTCGTAACTCGTTGCCCAAGTATTCAAAGAAGCTTCAATTTTGTATTCAACCTGCTCTCGCTTAAATTCCAAATCATTTTGAAGCATCTCTAGTTTTACTTTATTGATGCGTAGATCATTTCGCTCTTTTCTAAGTAACATAGGTATCTTCACCTGAGCTCCCCAGGTATAGTTATTTAAACTAAAATTATCTGAAAGATCACCATCACCCGCATGAGTTAGCGCGTTATATTTAAGGTTGATATCTGGTAGTAAATTGTTCCTGCTCAGATCAATATCCACTTTTTTCTGATTTATTTTATACTGAGTTAATAGCAATTCGGGATGTGAGTTTTTAAGCGAGTCAACTCTAAGCGCTATTTCAGGATTCACATTATTAATGGATATCTCAGAAATGGCAGGGGGTATTATAGTCGTATCCAATTCAACAGGTATATAACCATCTTGCCACATATATATTTCTAATAAAGCCGTGCTGTTTAAATACTCAAGCTCTGCATCCAACAGGTGGTAAAGCCATCTTTGTAATTGGACATGGGCTTCAAGCGTATCAATAAAAGGTTTATCTCCAGCAATCGCGCTTTGTTTTATGTTTTCAAATCGCGTATTGGCATTGTCTACAGCATCCTGGTACACAAGTAGTTTATTATATGATTTACACCAGTCCCAGTAGGCCATTGATGCTTCTAGGTAGAGTTCATTCAAAAGAATGATTTGTTGCTGCAAAGCACTTTCTGCAAAAATCTGGGCTTTCTTGTATTCTGCGCGCCGCTCATCTATGATTAGTCCTTTACCAAGCGCTACATTTAATCCGGCGTACCACAGTCCGGCGTCTGGAAGTGTTCGCTCTGGGTTTAGATAAGCTCCTGAGTTGATATCGTATCCTGAGTTAAATGAAACACCAAACCAGGTTGGTATTTTTAATTGGCCATTTATAATACTATAATATTGCTGCTCGTTAAAATACTTTTGATTTGCATTTCCAGTTAATACGGGATCAAAAACACCTTTAGACCTGGATAAATAAGCGTCTCCTAAGTCTTTATTCAATCGCGCCTGCTGAGACATGGGATGGTGTTGTTTCACAAGCGTTATGTACTGTTGAAATGTCATCATATTTGCCAACAGGCTATCCTGGCCATGAGAGATCATTGGCAGAATCACAAGCAATATGGAAATCAATCTATACATTAGGATTAATGCGGTTCTTTATCAGTCTTCTTATCTTTTTCAACTTCTTTATAATAATTTGGTGGGAAGCCGTTAATTTTTCGCCATAACTCATACCAAATTGGAACGTCATCCAGCAGGATCATGGCATTTGCACCTCCGCCATATCTTAAAGCATCCGGCCAGGGGTGATCATTTGGATCCTGTTCTACCAGAACTCTGAACTTCCCGTTATCACTGATATACTGATCAATGGCATAAATTCTTCCGCCGTATGTCCCATAACTTACATTGGGCCAACCTGAGAATACAACAGCCGGCCACCCATCAAATTGAAGGCGAACATGTTCTCCCACTCTTAAAAGGGGTAGATCCAACGGATCAACATACATTTCTACCGCCAGCGTATAGTTGGTCGGCATTATTTTTAAAATTGGGGCCCCTTCTTTTACAGTTTCGCCGATACCATTGGCTATTAATTGTGTGATGTAACAATCTTGTGGCGCAAGGATATAGTAGAAATTGTTCCGTTTCTGATAATTTGCAAACTGATTTTCGAGTTTAGTGACTTCGCCTTCTGAATCTAATTTCCCGGATAGGGCAGAGTATTTTTCAGATTGTGCTTTCGCAATATCTGTTCGATACTTCATTTTTATGTTAGACAGTTCAATTTTTACAGCCAACAACTCAGCTTGACTGGCCAGGTATTTATTTTGTGCTTCAACGTATTTGGAATAGCTATCCTGCACCTTTACATTTCTATTTTCAAGATCTGTTTTTGACTTTAGACCTTGCTCATACAATGATAACATACGCTCATATTGCTCCTGTGCTGTTTCATAGTTAACCCTTGCGGCATTCAATGCAATACTATCATTGGTTACGTTTAACTGAGCTTGTTTCAACTTAATTTGGCCTTGATTTAACTTCAAGTCTCGTTGTGTCGCCAGGGCATTTACTTGTTGATCCAATGCGTTCACTTTTTCTTCATAAGAGGTAACAGAGAGCTTCTTATAATCGGTTTGTTGTTGGGTTCTTTCGAGCAATTTTTCATCAAAATATTCTGGCTTGATCTCTGAAATAAACGCAATTGTATCGCCTTTCTTCACATGATCTCCTTCTTTGACGTACCATTTTTCAATTCTTCCGGGTATTACTGAATGAATCGTTTGCGGTCGCTGATCAGGGCTAATAGTTGTCACGTTTCCATGAGATCTAATATTCTGAGTCCATGGAATAAACATGATGATCAGCCCCAATATAAAAGTGCCACCAACCAGTCGTAATAAAACACGGCTTGATTTCCTTTCTTCAACTCGTTTTAATGTTTTAAGCCCGAGTTTATGTACTGCTTTACTAACGCTATGTTCAGAGATATTTAACATATCAAATCAATTTATCTTTCATTTCTTCATAGGTTCCACGCCCGGCTAATTGTCCATTTTCCAGCCAAATAATTGTATCAACTTTTTGCGCTAAGTATGGATCTGATGACACAATTACCAAAGACCATGGGCGATCTTTATGGGTGATAAAATCAATGATTTTTCTACGCTCATCTGCTCTAATAGATTGAAAAGCATCTTTAATTAAGAGTAGTTTTGGCAGATCAGCTATACTCCTTGCCAGTAACAATTTGTGTACAATTCCTTTAGAGAATTTTCGCCCTTCAGGGTCAATATTCGTTTCGTAGCCTTTGGGTAAGGACTTAATAAAATCTTCAAGTCCCAGGTGTTTAATGGCCCACCTGACGTTTTGCATTGTTGCACCTTTACGTCCCATGGCAATATTTTCATAAACCGTCCCTTCAAATAATTGTTCTTCCATAAGACAATCCCCTATAACAGATCTAAGGTTTTGTAAATCCAGACTACCTTGCCCGAAACCGTTATAGGCAATATAACCTAAGCTGGGAGCGTACACCCCCGATATTAAGTGTAGCAGCGTTGATTTTCCTGAATTATTCTGTCCAACAATTAACACTTTTTCGTTTGGCTCAATTTTTAAATCCACATCATTTAATATTGGAACTCTTGAGTCAGGATAACCAAAAGTGACATTGGATAATTCGATTTCCAATCCTTGATTATTACAGTGTTCCGATATCTTTGCTCCTCTTTCAGGCTCCAGTTCTAAATCAGTTACCTGCGCAATTTTTTCCAGAGAAGTGAGCACATCATAAATGGTCTCCAATGAGAGAATGAGTTTTTCAACTGCTCCAAGTACCATCAAAATGATAATTTCGGCTGCAACAAATTGTCCAATATTCATTTGTTGTTCCATAACCAACACACCACCAATAGCCAGTAAACCTAAGGCCACCATTACTTTAAATCCTACCATTAAGGAGAATTGCTGGATGAGAACTTTAAAGTGTTTTTCTCTAAAATCAACATAGTTTTCCACCTCTTTATCTGTGCGTTCAAGAGGAAGGTTTGTCTCTCCGGCCAATTTAAATGTGACATTGTTTCTTGCCATTTCTTCTAACCAGTGAGCTACTTTATATTTACTTCTAGACTCTTCAAGACTTGTTTCAAGTCCTTTTCTAGCAGTGATCTTGAAAATGAAATAAATCAGTATGACCAGTATTAAACTAAAAATGATAAAGAACGGATGGTAAAATGATAAGAGAATGAGGCCGAATAAGACCTGAATACTAGCTGTTGTAAAGTCTATTAATATTTTTGCCAAACCTTTTTGAACCGAAATGATATCAAAAAATCGGTTCATCAACTCGGGTGCATAGTATTTATATAATGCTTCAAGTTTTACGCGTGGAATTCTATAGGCAAATTCGAATGCAGCCCTTGTAAAGATTCGTTGTTGAAGATTCTCAACAATTCGCATTTGACTGATGGTGAGAATTCCATTTATCGCTATACCAAGAATTACAAAGATTACTAATACAATAAATGATGTACTGACCCTACCACCTTGAATAAGATTTATTATGGCCTGGATTCCAATGGGTAGTGAAAGGTATACAAGACCGTTGAAAAGTGCATATAGGTATACATTCCTGATTTCTAATTTATCAGGTTTGAGCAGTGCCCAAAATCTTCTTACCGGTTGTTTCACATCTATTGCTTGCATACTTTATTGTTTCAATGCGTTAAGTGCTATTTTTTGATAAAATGTGATGACAGCATCCTCGCCTTGTATCACGTCGGTTAATCTCGGTAAGTGTTCGGCAAAATATCTTTGGTGGTGTGCTCCTTCAATTATTGTTGAAACCAACATGTGCGGGTATTTAAACTCTTCGTTGATTTCTAATATGATATCACTTACACGTTGAACCAGGTTTTTATAAGCTACAAAATATCCTTCTGAGTTATCCTGATCCACATTTTTATTGAAATAGATTTTTGAAGATTCAGCTATAACTATCCTGTTAAGTTTCACTTCATTTATGTGGGAAAAATCTGAGTCTTGTTCAATTTTCTCTGTGAGTATTTTGATTGCCTTTTTCAGGCGGTCAGTTGGAGACTCAATATTCGTTAAGCCAAACACCAAGCGATACTCCATCCAACCCCAGTACCATAGGGTAAAATAAACTAGCAAATGATGTTTATCTAAAAAGTACCTGTAAATGGAGGCTTCTGTTGAACCAATTTTTTGGGCCAACTTTTTAAATGTAAACCGTTCAAAACCCAGTTCATCTATAAGTTCAATTCCTCCTGAAACTATTCGCTTACCAAGCTCACTTGATTCAGGATCTTTAAGATAGACCTGTGCCAACACTTTAATCTGTACGTTTGATAGTAACGGTTCCATAATGTCATGTTGTACTTACATAAATAATAGCATTACTATCACAAAAACAAATGGGAAGCATTATTGTTCAGGTACCTTTAAGATTTTTTAAGAAAAATTGATGGTTGATCTGATAATCATATAATTAGGTTAGTATTATATAATATATCCTATTGTTATGTAACCAAGTTGATACTTATGTGTTATGCTATATAGCAGACGAAATTAGAACCTCAATATATGAAACGCTTAACACTAACCGTTCTGCTGAGTTGTACTACCTACGCACTATTAGCATCAACCTCTGCAAAATCAGCTTCGAAAGGAGTTTGTGGAGAATCCCTTAACTCAGCAGGTCACGAACAAATGAAGACACTATTTCAGTGTGGAGTAGGCACTGAAAGAGGTTTCGAAGGATGGAAACTGAATGGTTTATCCCACGAAACTATCACCTGGTTTGAAAAGGATCACATTGAACTTTTCCAACACAATCCCGGAAATTATTCTATTGGTTTTGAAAAGAAAATTGAAGACATGGTTGGATATACCGACCTCCGTCTTTCAGCAGATATTGATGCCATAGAAAACTGCTTGGTAAACTATGCCACTGCCTATGTTTCGCGTGATGGGAAAACCTGGATTCCCTTACAAAAAGACGTTAGAACAGGATCGGATATCTATGCCGAAAAAATGGAATATATGTTTGTAAAAGTAGTTGCAGACATTACCTTTTTTCAGGAAGGTAGATTTAGAATGAACCGATTAGCAGTTTACGGTGATTACAACAAGAGATCTAAAAAAACTCCACTATCGACAGGAGTAGTATCAACTAAAAATAACCTGACGCCGGTTTCTTATGGCCCGGCCGCAATTCAAATGAAGGACGAGTTCTTCGTATTCACGTATGATAAGAGGATTAATGTGGAGACCAGGAACGAAAAAGATTATGAATTTGTGTTAAGCAATTTGCTCGGTCAGGTCGTCTTTAAGGAGAAGTCGAAAGGTAGCAGGCGATTTGTCGCAGACGTACCTGCCGGCATTTATTTTGTCACCATTATACAGGATGACAAATTGATTACCACAAAAAAAGTAGTGCTTTAAAGCACTACTTCCTTTAGTTTTAAGGTTTAGACCCCGGACGTACATCCGGGGTTTTTTGTATCTAAAACAGACTTTGAAATTTTTGAAAGGCTGTAATATTTTCATTTGATCCTCCACAACCCTTTTCTTCTGCCCATCTGTGATAATTCTCAATTCTGTTTTCAGGGCTAGGGTGTGTGCTCAGAAATTCAGGTGGGCGTAAGGAGCCCGACTCCTGAATTTTTTCAAAAAATCCTGCTCCGCCATCCGCTGGCCAATGCGTTGGGCACAAATAACTCACAGACATTTGATCAGCCTCTGTTTCATGTGATCTAGAAAACTGCAAAGAAATCAGTCCACCGGTAATTTTTGAAAGCGCCGATTCATCTCCCAAAATAGCACTTAACAATAACTGCACACCAAATTGTTTTGTCATTTGTCGGGTGGAATGTCTAAGGTCTGCATGTGCCATTTCATGCCCCATTACTCCGGCCAATTGCGCTTCATTTTCAAGATATTTAATGATTCCGGTATAGAAATAGATATACCCTCCTGGTGTACAGAAGGCATTCAATGTTTCATCATCATTGACTATTCTAATCTGCCATCTAAAATCATCTTTATGTTCAACGAGTCCGGTTGCCAGAATTTTATCTCTTACTCCATAAAGGTACTTATAAGCCTGTACATTTGAAGCTGAATCCAGAATGGGAAAATCTTCCGGTTTACTTTCTATCTCCTTTGCTACCTGAGCACCTAATTCTACATCTTTTTCTACCGGAAACAAATTAAATCCTCCCGGCTTATCTTCCTTTCCTTCTTTACCTGTTCCACATGCTGATAAGACAACAGCAAGCACAAACGGTATCATTAACTGTTTATACATAGTTTCTGGTTTTATATGCCTTGCAAACATATTAGTTTCTAATTTAAAATTACAAATATGATGCCTTAATACAACAACTGATTAGAGGTTTGATCCATTTACTTATCAGCTTAGATAAACAAAGAAAACTTAACGGTCAGAAATAGCACAAAAAAACCAACTGCCATCCCTGCTAATGTTTCCTTTAGGGTATGAGCGCCCAGGTATATGCGTGAACCCGCAACGATTCCACCGATACAAATCAGGTACAACAAAAAGGGCAGGTTACTTTCTATTTGCGACTGATCATACGCCAGTAACATTCCACACAAGCCAAAGATACCTGCCGCATGCATGCTCAACTTTATATAAAAATTCAGGAAAAATGAGACGATAAAAACCAGGACAATCCCAAAAATAAAGCCCATTAGGGCAGGATGTTGAAGATACTCAGGAAGTCGGAGTTTAAGGTATCCATACGCTAAAGCATAATAGAACATCACCAAAATAAATGGGTAAAACCGTTCTTTCCTTTCTTTGAGGTTAAGGCTGGTGATCATTTTATTCCAATACATGATTAGCAGACTCAATCCGGGGGCTAAAAACGTCAGGATCCCCAGAACTATATAAAGTACTGTTTTGGCCTGATCCGGAAAATAATAAAGGGCATCTAAGGTGATAAGACTGTTGGGTAGTGTCGGTGATTCGAATAATATAAAAAGCCCCAGCATTGGCATCAACAGGGGATGAAAAACGAACGAAACGGCATGGAAGAAATACTTCATCAGAGTTCCTTTCTCAAACGTGCCACCGGAATATTAAGTTGTTCCCGGTATTTAGCAACGGTTCTACGCGCAATGTTATAGCCTTTCTCTTTCAGCAGGTCCGTTAATTTTTGATCGGTTAACGGTTTTTTCTTATTTTCATTATTAATAGCATCCTCAAGAATTTTCTTAACCTCACGCGTTGAAACCTCTTCACCTGATGAAGTAGAAAGTGACTCTGAGAAGAAATACTTCAGAGACATGATTCCATATGGTGTTTGGATATACTTACTGTTTGCCACCCTTGAAATAGTTGAGATATCCATACCAACAATGTCAGCAATATCTTTTAATATCATGGGTCTGAGATTTGTTTCATCTCCAGTTAAAAAGTATTCTTTTTGATATTCCAAAATAGCTTTCATGGTTAGCATCAAAGTTTGCTGTCTCTGGTAAATAGCATCAATGAACCATTTAGCGGCATCTAGTTTTTGCTTCACAAAAGTAATCGCCTCTTTATCAGCTTTCGTGCTTTTAGCACCCTCAGCATAATTCCTAAGCATAGTTTCATAGGACTTACTCACTTTCAGTTGCGGAGCATTTCTACTGTTTAAAGAGAGACTCAACTCACCTTCTTCTTCCGTAAGGATAAAATCAGGGATTATTTGTTGAATATTTTTTGAGTTGGTTGAATCTTTCAAAGAGTTTCCTGGCTTTGGGTTGAGCCTGGTGATAACATCAATAGCATCTTTGAGATCATCATCATCAATTTCAAACTTTGATTTGATCTTATCGTAGTGCTTTTTGGTAAATTCGTCAAAGCTCTTTTCAAGAATTTTTTTGGCTGTATAAACGGGGATATCACCGTGATGTCTTCTTTCAAGTTGAAGCAAAAGACACTCTCGTAAATCCCTGGCTCCTACTCCAGCCGGTTCAAGATCCTGAACCAGAAACAACACATCCTCCACTTCTTCTTCAGTTGCCATAACATTTTGCGTAAAAGCAAGGTCATCTACAATGGCTTCAATTTCTCTTCTCAGGTAACCATCATCATCTATATTACCAATAATGTTATCAGCAATTGCGCGTTCCTTTTCTGTCATTTTGCGCAGCATGAGCTGGCTTTTTAAAATCTCATGAAAGGATGCTCCGCCTGAAATTGGTATTGCTTTTTCGTCTTCATCTCTTCCTTTATTAGATACAGACGTTTTATATTGAGGAAGATCATCATCCAGATAGTCGTTGATATCAAAATCTTCCTGTGATTCGCTCACTTCACCCAGGTCATCATCATACTCATCACCGTAATCATCTTCCGATTCTTCAGCACCTTCTTCTAAAGCAGGATTTTCTTCAATTTCTTCTTTAATACGTTGCTCAAGTTCCATAGTAGGAACCTGCAACAGTTTCATCAATTGAATTTGCTGCGGCGATAATTTTTGTAATAGTTTTTGACTGAGTTGTTGTTTTAACATTTTGTGTAGCGTATTATCTCAAATATACAAAACATATAGGTTTGCCGAACAAATGGCACAAAATTTGTGCAAAAGCGAGAATTTCAGCAATAACTGATGATCCGGGATTGGTTGGTTCAGGTACATTTATAGATTCGAATAGAAAGAGGCAAAAGGGAATTGGACCATATCAAGTAATGACCTTTCCTTGTTTTTGGGTTGTAATGGGATAGTGCCAAGGTACGTATAGAAAAAATTTATTTTGACAGTATTGATTAAAGTGTATCTTACAGATAGTCAACAGTAGCATTTTATTAACCGCAAATTTTTTGTCTAATTATTCATCATTTATTGACGATAATTTAACCATTTTTATATTTTTGTCGGGTGGACGAACGCATTTATCAAATAGCTTTAAGTATCCTTAATGGTCTTGGTCCTATCACGGCAAAGCAGCTATTGAATGCTGTTGGAAGTTTGGAAGGAGTTTTCAAAGAAAAGGAATCTAATTTTCGTCATTTTCATGATTTACGGATTGATTTTTCAAAGGGTCTAAACCGTGAGGCATGTTTAATTAGGGCAGAGCAGGAATTAGATTTTATTGAGAAGAACAATATTCAACTTTATTATTTTCAGGACCCGAATTACCCGCAACTTTTAAAACAATGCGTAGATGCACCGATTGTTCTTTATACCATGGGGATGGTTCACTTTAACCAAAAAAATGTTTCCATAGTCGGAACGCGTAAATCAACGAGTTATGGAAAAATAATGACGGATAATTTAGTCCGTGATCTGGCTCCTCATCAGGTTCAGATTATAAGCGGATTGGCACACGGAATTGACAAAGCTGCTCATGAGGCGGCTATTCATAACAACCTTTCAACAATTGGTGTTCTTGGTCATGGCCTGGATACTATGTACCCCGCAGCTCACCGTCAGCTTGCTCGTAGAATGATGGAAAATGGTGGATTAGTAACGGAATTCATTTCAGGCACTATTGGTGAACCCAGTAATTTTCCAAAGAGGAATAGAATTGTAGCAGGATTAAGTGAAGCCACAGTTGTTGTTGAGAGTTCTGAAATGGGTGGGTCCATGATAACAGCAAATCTGGCCAATGATTATAACCGTGAGGTATTTGCTTTCCCTGGAAATGCTAATAAAGAATATTCGTCCGGTTGTAATAATCTCATTAAGCGATCAAGAGCGCATCTAATTACTGAAGGCAATGATCTCGTTGGAGTTTTAGGATGGAAACGGAAAGAGAGCAAAGAGGAAATTAAACAAGAGCTTCTTGAAGATCTAAGTGAGACCGAATCTCAACTTGTATCTCTCTTTATGGAAAGGGGGGATATAGATTTTGATACCCTCGCTCAGGCCGCCAATATGGATTCTTCAAATGTTTCCGTTCATCTGTTCAATTTAGAAATGAAAGGGTTGATCAAAACACTTCCGGGAAAACGATACACTTTATTGTAATAAAAATGGGGTTACTTATACAAGCAAACCCCATCTTAATTAATTAATAATTGTCTTTACCAAACTCCGAGTACAATTAGTAAGGCCAGGACGACTGCTACTAATGAGCACAAACCACCAAGGCCACCTAGCAACCACCATCCAACTCCCCATCCAAGGATCCATAAAACGAGTACTAACCAGAATCTTCCGGTAATTCCTTCGTAAATTCCTACGGCAAGAGGAGGAAGAATAATGGCCAGAATAATTAGCAATACAAGCATTGCTCCACTTTCTCGCTTGTTCTTCTTGTATTTTTTTACCGCTTTGACAATGGCTTTGAACTTGCTTTTCTTTTTTGCTCCTACTTTAACATCAGATCTTTTAATCTTCGTCTCTGTAGTTTCTTCTGATTCCTCTGAATCATTAGCCGAAGCAAGATTTTGATCTGTAACCGTTGGAGCTGTTTCTTTGTCCAATTTATTACCTCTATCCGCAGCTGGAGCAGCACGCTCAGTTACTTCAACATCTGAGTTGCTTTTGACTTCTTCTTTATTCGTCTCAGCATCTGCCTGATCTCCAAATCCGCAATGACTTTCGTGATCTATCATTTTGGAGTTGGGCATCATTCTTCCTGTTCCGCAGGAAGCCAATATAATTGTCATGAGCAGTGTGCCCATTAAAATGTGTATTTGTCGTTTCATAGGTTCTCTTTTTAATTTATAATCCGAGCAAGACTTCAACCGGATCTTTTCCGCCAAATATCATGCTCTCAGGGTTTTCTAACATTTCTTTGATGGAATATAAGAAACTTACTGATTCTTTACCATCTATAATTCTGTGATCGTAGGATAGCGCCACATACATAATTGGGCGTACTACAATTTCTCCATCTATCACGACCGGTCTTTCAACAATGTTGTGCATCCCTAATATAGCAGATTGTGGTGGGTTAATAATAGGAGTTGACAACATTGATCCAAAAACACCTCCATTTGTGATGGTAAAAGTGCCTCCGGTCATTTCATCTGGTGTGATTTCTCCATCTCTTGCTCTAACAGCTAATCTTTTTATCTCCTTCTCAATTTCAGCCAGGCTCATTTGTTCTGCATTTCGAATAATCGGAACCATTAACCCTTTTGGTGATGAAACAGCGATACCTATATCTGCATAATCATGCATGATCATTTCTTTGCCGTCAATCATTGCGTTAACTGCAGGGAATTTGTGCAAGGCTTCTGTAACTGCTTTAGTAAAGAAAGACATAAAGCCCAATCCAATGTCGTGAGTTTCTCCGAAGGTCTTTTTGTATTTTGCTCGGATATCCATGATCGGTTTCATATCCACCTCATTAAATGTGGTGAGCATTGCCGTTTCATTCTTAACCGCTACCAATCGTTCAGCTACTTTACGTCGCAGCATGGACATTTTCTTAGCTGAAGTGTCTCTGGTTCCACCCCATCCAGAAGCATCTTCACCTGAAAATCCTCCAGCCATCACTGCTAATACATCTTGTTTGGTAATCCTGCCATCTTTTCCGGATCCATTCACCTGATTCGCTTTGATGCCATTTTCATTCATCAATTTGGATGCAGCTGGTGATGCGTGTCCGGTAGCATAAGAATCACTTTTAGCAGGTGCTTCTTTTTCTTTTTTGGCCGGAGATGGGTCTGGTTTCTTTTCTGCTTTTTCTTCTTTCTTCTCCGACTTCTCTTCTACCTCAGCCTCTACTTTTTCTTTCTTTGATTCGTGTCCTTCCGGTTTTTCAGCAGAAGTATCAATAAGGCAAACTACGGCACCTACAGCAACCGCATCACCCTCTTCAGCTTTAAGGGTTATTGTTCCAGATGCCTCCGCTGGCAATTCCAATGTGGCTTTGTCAGAATCAACCTCAGCAATGGCCTGATCTTTTTCAACATAATCACCATCTGATACGAGCCATTCTGCAATTTCTACTTCAGAAATTGACTCTCCTGGTGAAGGTACTTTCATTTCTAGTACAGACATGTTTTTAGTCTTTCGTTTGTTTTATGCCGCACGAATGCGGGCAAAGTTTATTTTTTTTCAGTGATCTTCTTAAAAAGGTTTTCAAAAAGATCCGCTAATCTACGTTTATGTGTTTCACTTGAGCCTGCAGCTGGTGCAGCAGAAGCAGGACGTGCTACCACATCCAGGTTCATCTCTCTTAAAGCAAGTGCCATATAACGCCAAGGCCCCATATTCTCTGGTTCTTCCTGAGCCCATAAAAACCGTTTGGCATTCTTGTATTTTTTCAATATTGTCCCCAGTTGTTTTTGTGGGAATGGATACATCTGTTCAATTCGGATAAAGGCAGCATTAGTTACCTCTCTCTTTTCGGCTTCTTCTTTTGCTTCGTAATAGAATTTACCTGAGCAAAGCACCACGATATCAACTTTTGATTTTGTTACATCATCATCCAACACTTCCTGAAAACTTCCGTTTGCCATATCTTCTAGTTTAGAAACAGCTTTTGGATATCTCAATAACATTTTCGGAGAGAAAACCACGAGAGGTTTTCTAAATTCCCGGTGAAGTTGCCTTCTCAACAAGTGGAAATGATTAGCCGGTGTGGTCGGGTTACAAATCTGCCAGTTCAAATCTGCCGATTGCTGTAAGAACCGTTCAATACGTGCAGATGAGTGTTCTCCTCCCATTCCTTCGTAACCATGCGGTAACAACATTACCAAACCAGATTGTACAAACCATTTATCTTCTCCCGAAGAAATAAATTGGTCTACCATGATCTGTGCACCGTTGTAAAAATCACCAAATTGTGCTTCCCAAATTGTCAAAGCACCTGGGGTAGCAAGTGAATACCCATATTCAAATCCCAATACGCCGTATTCGGAGAGCAGTGAGTTATAAATGTGAAACTGCCCCTGACTTTCACTGAGACGATTAAGGGTGATAATTTCTGTTTCATCATCTTCTGACTTTACCACAGCATGACGGTGCGAGAATGTACCTCTTTCCACATCCTGACCAGTAATTCTTACGGTATGGCCTTCATCTAGCAACGTTGCATAAGCTAACATTTCGGCCATTCCCCAATCCAACTCATTTTTCTCTATCTGCTCTTCTCTTTCTTTAAGAAGTTTGGTGATTTTTCTAAAGTATTTGTAGCCATCAGGCAGTGTCGCCAATTTTTTTCCTAGATCTTTAAGTTTCCCAATTGAAACTGAGGTGTCGGGTGATGTTTCAAAATCCTTATCCTTTCCATGACGGTACCCTTTCCAGGTTCTGGCCATGAAGTTTAATACGGTAGTACGATCCTGTTTTTTAGAAGATTCATAGGCGGCATCCAGCTTTTCCATTTCTTCCTCTTCATTCTTCTTTCCTTCTTCTTCAGTAAGAATTCCTTCCTCGATCAATTGTTTCAGATAAATTTCTCTCGGGCTCGGATGCTTTGCTATGATCTTGTATAGTTTAGGCTGGGTAAATTTTGGTTCATCACCTTCATTGTGTCCATACTTACGGTAACCAAGCATATCTATAAAAATGTCCCGGTGAAATTTTTGCCTGTAGGAAACAGCTATACTCAACGTTTGCACAACAGCTTCAACGTCATCAGCATTTACATGAAATACAGGACATAAAGTTGTTTTCCCTACATCCGTACAGTAAGTAGATGATCGGGCGTCCAGGTAGTTTGTGGTAAACCCTACCTGATTATTGACCACAATATGAATTGTTCCTCCCGTTCTGTAACCATCTAATTGAGCCATCTGTACAACTTCGTACACGACTCCTTGTGCAGCTATTGCCGCATCCCCGTGAATAGCTACAGGAATAATTTTCGATTCATCTTCAAGGTAACTATCAATTTTTGCTCTGGCAATTCCTTGCACAACAGGGTCAACAGCTTCAAGGTGTGACGGGTTAGGAGCAATGGTAAGGTGAACACTATTTCCACTAATCGTTTTTACGTCTGTTGAATATCCAAGATGGTATTTCACATCTCCATCAAACGTTTCGTGTGAATCAAATTGTTTGCCGTCAAACTCGTTAAAAATAGATTTGTGATCTTTCTCAAAGATATTGACCAGGGTATTTAACCTGCCTCTGTGAGCCATTCCCATAACTACTTCCATTACCTCATACTCACCTGCCTTTTGAACGATTACATCCAATGCAGGTATCAGTGACTCACCACCCTCAATAGAGAACCGTTTTTGCCCAACATATTTTTTAGCAAGAAACTGCTCAAACAATGTAGCTGAGCTGATTTTTTTAAAGATATGTCGCTTCTCGTCGTCTGTAAACTTCGGACGGTTCTTAACTTCAATTCGTTCTTTAAACCAACCATATCGTTCTGGTTCACGCATGTACGCAAACTCAATCCCTATGGATTGACAGTAGGTCATCTCCAGATGGTCTACAATTTCCTGTAAAGTTGCTGGTCCAATTCCAATTTCACTTCCAGCCTGAAACGTTGTTTGCAGATCTGCCTTCTCAAGACCAAAGTTTTCAATATCCAGCGTTGGAGCATATTTTCTCCGCTCTCTTACAGGATTTGTCTTAGTAAATAGATGCCCTCTGGAGCGATAGCCATTAATGAGATTAATTACTTTAAACTCTTTCTGAAAATTTTCAGGAATTCCACCTGATTCAAAATCAGTTTTAGCAAAATCAACTCCTTCAAAAAATCGTGCCCACTGGATATCAACGGACTCCGGATTTTCGATATATTTTTGATATAAATCGTCTATTGCGTTTACATCACTATTCCCAACATAGGTGAATTTATCCATGGATGTACATTTCTAACCTCTATATACAAAACTAAAAATTAAATAAACACGCATGACGATTTCAAACAATTAATAAATTGACATCTAAAAAGCCTTAATTCCTGCTTTGGCAACATTTAATAATAATAGCCAAATCCATTAAACTAAAATTATAATTTGTTATCTTGATCACCGTGTATATGTGATTTTCAGTTTTATTCATCTCTCCTTCAGTAGTATGTGTCGGTTAATTGTTTATTATTTCGTCTTCATTGTCTGTGTCTCTTACGGCCAGAGAGAAGGTGTTTTATTCAAACACATTAACTCAGGAGAGTTAAAAGGAGGAACATTCTTTTCACATCAATGGGATTCAAGAGGGAGTTTGTGGGCAGCCAGTGAAAAAGGACTCGTGCATTTTAACGGATATTCCTCCCGTGTTTTCAAAGGAGTTGCAGAACATCCTGCTTTGTTCAAAGAATCAAATATTCTATCCATTTCCAAAACCGGAGAAAATGTTTTTTGGATCAGCTATATTAACGACCATATCCTTAGCCGGTTTGATCCTTTAAAATTTGAATTTCAACACTTTCACGCAGACACGAATAATGCTTCTAGTATCCCTACGAGTTATATTGTCAAAATATTTAAGGATAGTCGTGATATTTACTGGCTCTGCACCTGGGGAAAAGGGCTTTATCAATTAGATCCTAAAACCGGTGAATGCACTAAGATTCAACTTCCAGCAGAGAAAAATGGTGCCACTTTTCCTATGTGTGTCAGTGATATAATTGAGTTGAATGATGGTAGAATGTTGATTTCATTCTTTTATGAAAGTGGATTCAGAGATTCCTGGCCAATTATCTATAATGTCGAAGAGAACACCTTCCAAAAAATGAATATTGACAAGTACTCAAGCCACATTAAGGATGTTTTTGTGCGTTCGAGGGTTGAACTTTCCAGCAGGATTGTCAATTTCTCCTATCAGGATGAGTATGATCATATCTGGTTTGGTTCCTATAGTGGACTAATACGACTGGATGTAAAGGACAGTACACTTGACCGGGTAGTAGCAGATAAAACGGAACTACACCGGCAAAATGTTGTCAATACCAGAAAATTTGTTCGTCACAAAGACGAGTTATGGATCACAACGCCCAATGAAGGCTTAATGGTTGCTAATATCAATACTCAAAATGTGAAGTATTATAAGACCGATATTGACTCTGACAGAAGCATAAGTGATAATCGTCTGATCACTATCAGTAAAAATTCACTCGGTGAGATATGGATCATGACCCGATCAGGGAACATCAATATCTATCAGGAAGAATTACAAGAATTTCACTTGCGCCCCTGGGGCCTCTTTGATCTTTCTCACGTAGACAGATCAGACCAACCTATTCCGGCAAGTCATGTACAAATTATTGACAACACCGTTTACATTAGTCATGGAGATGGTGTTCGAACATACAATTTGAACTCTGAAACAAAAGACGAGTTGTTTTTTCCAAAGGCTTATTTAAGTCCAGTTCGATTAGATTGTTATTCAAGAGATTTTAAGTTCTGTGGAGATCACCTGGCTATTATTGTGCATGAATCACCTCATGTCTATCATCTCGACTCCCGAACTGCAGATATTTGGCCCGATAAATTTTTGTCCTTTAAAGTCCTTTTCAAACACAGTACGGAAAATGAACCAATTGTATTTGTTGAATCAATTCCCACCTTTTCAACCTTCCACATCTATGATACAATTCAACGAGACCTGGAAGTTCTGATGGGGTTTGATATCGGTGTCACATCTGAGTTTGGAGAAGTCCTGCCCAATGGAAAATGGCTTTTATCCGAGTATTTTGGACGCTTTGTTGTGGCTGACCCTCAAGAAAAAACTTATGAGTTGTACTCTCCTTCAAGCGCTGCAAATCATTTTCCAGATAGCACCGTGAGATGTTCGTTTTCAAAAGACAAGGACCTTTGGTTAGGTACAGCAAGTGGTATTTATTCCTTTGATCCAAATAGTGGATATTATGAAAAATTAAACCTAAAGCTCGGACTAACTGAGAGCGAATCGGTGAATACTATCTACGTGGATGATGAGGGCACCTTTTGGTTGGGGTTGAAAAATGAGCTTTATTGCTACAATCGCGTCAAAGGTATTCAAATGCGGTATGGATCCAATTACGGATTGTCCATTGGCGAGTTTCTACCCTCCAAAGTAATGAAGGATGATGCGGGTAAACTCTATTTTCAGACTGTTAACGGATTGCTATCCTTTAACCCGGAAAAGGTGCTCAATCTGGATCAGGAATTAGAAATCTTTTTGTCTGACGTTTGGGTGAATGACAGTATTTGTGACTTTACACGGCTGGGTAAAATAGAAAATGGAGGCTATGAGTTTGGGTGGGAAGAGAACTATCTGACCTTTGAGTTCTCTACAAATCATTTATTCAACCTCATTCCTCACCAATTCAAATACCGACTTATTGGGCAAGGCACCCAATGGATAGACAATGGAAAATCCAATAAAATTCGTTTGCCGGGTCTGGGTTATGGAAAATACAAACTGGAAGTTTTCGCCAAGAGTGCTTATGGCAATAACAGCAACATTTTATCCATACCCTTCACGATAGAAAAACCATATTACCGTACGATATGGTTTTATCTGCTGATAACATTTGCATTTCTGAGTATACTCTTTGCTTATATTAAAAGAAGAGAACGCGTATTGAAAAACCGTAGTTTGAGGCTTGAAAAAGCTGTAAAAGAACGAACACTAGAAGTTGTTGAACAGAAAAAAGAAGCCGATTATCAAAGGGAGCTGGTTGAATTAAAACAAAAGGAAATCACTGACAGTATTGCCTATGCCAAAAGAATTCAGATGGCCATTCTTCCGGATGACGACTATTTTTACGATCAACTTCCGGACTCCTTTATCTTATATAAACCCAAAGATATAGTTGCAGGTGATTTTTACTGGATGAAAGAGAAAGGTGATCATTTGTTTTTTGCCGTAGCCGATTGTACGGGACATGGCGTTCCGGGAGCTATGGTCAGTGTAGTATGTAGCAATGCTCTTAACCGTACATTGAGGGAAGAAGGTCTCACCGAACCCGGAAAATTTTTAGATCACACACGAGAAATTGTCATTGAACAACTATCCAAAGAAAAGCAAGAAGAAGAGGACTACTTTTCTGCGTTAAGTGTAATAAGAGACGGTATGGATATCTCTTTTTGCATGCTCAACAAAACGACCAATGAATTGCAATGGGCCGGAGCTAATAATCCACTTTGGATCTTCAGGGGAGATGAGTTTGTTTTTTATAAAGGAGATAAACAACCCATAGGCAATCACCCGAAAAAAAGGCCTTTTCTATCTCATAAGGTCCAACTACAGAAAGGGGATATGATCTATTTATTTACAGATGGATATGCTGACCAATTCGGGCACGAAACTGGTAGAAAGTTCAAAATTCAAAACATGAAAACGGAGCTTGAACGCATTAAATCATTTCCTGTAGAGGAACAAAAAGCATTGCTCCATAACACATTTGAAAAATGGAGGGGAACATCAGACCAAATTGATGACGTGTGTGTGATTGGTGTTCGCATATAGCGAACGCCTAAGAACACCACCAAGCTGTAGCATGGTCTGTGTAATCGGGGTGAGAATTTAATCTAAGATCCAAGATTGGCAGGGTTAACGAGTACAATCCTGACACACATTGGTAGATACGTCATTCTGAAATTATCTACTTGAAAATTTTCGGCGTAAATATACTTTTTGTGCTTCACGGCGAATGACAAAGTACGAGAGCTCATTCATATCATCCTGCTTTGTTATGGCCTGCAGATATTGTTTTTCCGGTAAATCTACTTTATAAATGAATTGCTGCAATTGCTGTGATGACATGGTTGTCAAGGTTACGGCCAATTGTGCAGTTAGCTGATCGAGTACATCCTCATCCAGATGAATATCAAATTGGGGCGGATTATTGGTAAGTCCTAATAAATCTTTTCTAATCTGTTCGCAGCAAGCCACAACAAATTCTTCTTTGTCAAAGAAGGTCATGAGATCATCCTTGTGATTTGGCAATTCCATTCAGACAATAAATATCACAAATAATATGAGAGATGTGATAAAAAATAGAAAATCGGGCATTTGTTCTCATTGTTTTAAGTGAATGGGCTATTTTCGCCGTTTTATAACCAAGATCAGCCGAAAAGCTGAAAAAGTGAACAAAAACCAAAGCATGCTACGTGTTTTTAAGTTTGGAGGAGCGTCTGTAAAGGATGCAGATGCTGTGAGAAATGTTGCGGATATCTTAAAGAGGTTTCCAAATGATGATCTTATTGTGGTCATCTCCGCTATGGGAAAGACCACCAATGCTCTTGAAGCTATTCTTCAGGCTTATTGGGATAAATCAGGAGATTGTAAAAAACTGGTAGAAAACTTAAAAGCTTTTCACCGTGATATAATTACTGATTTATTTGGCAGTAGTTCCGAGTATATTTCTACTGAACTGGAAATTCTCTTTAATGAATTAGCAGAAAAATGTACCGCCGAACCATCTGATAATTATCACTTTGAATACGATCAGATTGTTTCTTTGGGAGAAGTGATTTCAACGAAAATTGTACAAGCTTACCTCAACAGTATTGAGTTAAGCAGCTCATGGTTGGATGCCCGAAAAGTAATTGCTACTAATGATAAATGGAGGGAGGCGCGAATAGAATGGGATTCCACAAAAGGGAAAGTGGTGACTTCCGTAAAAAATGAGCTGTCAAAAGACAATCGAATCATTATTTCACAAGGATTTATAGGTCATACACCTGAAGGGTTCACAACCACACTTGGACGTGAAGGTTCCGATTTCTCAGCTGCAATATTTGCTTATGTACTAGATGCAGATGAGGTGACAATTTGGAAAGATGTGCCAGGAATGCTTAATGCAGATCCAAAATGGTTTGATAACACCATTTTGCTTGAAAAAATCTCGTTTAGAGAAGCCATAGAACTTGCCTATTTTGGTGCATCAGTAATTCACCCAAGAACTCTACAGCCATTAAAAAGAAAGAACATTCCACTATACATTAAGTCTTTTGTTAATCCTGAATCTAAAGGATCTGTGATTCAAAGTTCAGAGGAAAATGATAGTAAAATTCCATCCTTCATTTTTAAAATGGACCAGGTTTTAATTTCGTTGTCACCTATTGATTTTTCTTTTGTCGTGGAAGAAAACCTTGAGGAGATTTTTGCTTACCTCAATCAGGAAGGTATCCGGATGAACATCATGCAGAATTCCGCGGTAAGTTTTTCCTTTTGTTGTGACAAATCTGTTATTGATATTGACCGGTTGATTACTCATTTTAAGGAAAGCTATATCGTTAAATATAATGAGCCACTAGAGTTGGTGACAATCAGGCATTATGATGATGCCACTATAAAACGTGTTACTACAGATAAACGCGTAATTCTTGAACAAAGAACACGTGAAACCGCGCGTTTGGTAATGCTGAATATTTAACATTACTCAATCGTTTTAGTTTATCTAATTGATTCGTACACAATTAATTTTATTTGCTTCTGTAGCGCGGATACCGTACATTTGCAGTCGCATTTGAAATTACTTACTCAAATAAAAAACTCAAACATGAAGCAAAAGCATCTATTGACTTTCTGTCTATTTTTCTTGTTTTCTGTATTCAATACTACAGCTCAGGAAGAAGCTCCATTAAAGACATTTGAATTTTCTATATCCATCAATAAATTAAAAACAGAACAACAGGCATCTGATATCCGTACTGAAGTAAAAAGCCTTCCGGGAATTAAAGACTGTCAACTTGTTCTGACTGATTATACCCTCATTTTTTCCTGTACAAATCATGATTTGTATGATTATTTGATCATGGACAGGATAAAAGCCATTATTGTTGAAAATGGTGCTGAAATCGTGAACGTAAATCGCAAAGAAATATGAAAAAGCTATTAACTCTTATTTCATTCTCTGCAATTACGGGAATGATATTTGCCCAGGGGGATGAATGTTTAGATGCTGTTGCCATCACTCCCACCCTGACTCAATGTTCATTTCAAGCAGGAACTTCTGGAAATGCAACACAATCCTATCCTACTTGTTCGGGTGGTGGAAACGCAGATGATGATGTTTGGTACTCCTTTGTCGCCAATAGCTCCGAAATGGATATTACGGTGAGTCCAACGGTAGGCTATGATGCGGTTATTCAATTGTATTCCGGAACTTGTGGTTCATTAACCAGTGTTTACTGTCAGGACGTCAATGGTTTAAATGGACTTGAAGTACTTCAGGCTACAGGGCTTACTCCGGGAAACACCTATTATTTCAGAGTATATCATTATGGCGTAGGTTCAGGAACATCAACATTTCAGGTGTGCGTAACAGGTTTGGCGCCACCAGACAATAACGAACCGTGCTCGGCCTATTCATTGCCAGATGTAACACCATCTTGTAACTACCTTACGTTCACAAATGCCGGTTCTATTGGCTCAAGCGTTGGAACCCCTTCTGGTTGTGGTGGATCTTCTCCTTATCAGGGAGGTTACGCCGGCGGAGATGTTTGGTTCTCAGTTGTGGTACCTGCCAGCGGACAATTGGATATCCACACTGCATCTGTTGATTTTTCAGACGGAGCTATGGCGTTGTATTCTGGCCCTTGTGGATCACCAACACTAGTAGCTTGTGATGATGATGGAGAACCCGGAGATGGGATTTTAATGCCACACATCTATCAAACCGGACTTGTCCCAGGTGCTACTATGTTCATTCGTGTTTGGGAATACGGTAACAACAATAATGGTGAATTTCAAATTTGTGTAACCTCACCGGATAATGATAACTGTGCAAATGCACAACAAATATGTGACCTGAACGGTTACGGTGGAGTAACTTCAAGTGCCTACACGATAGATACACCTGATAATATGTGTGGTATCGGAAACCCGGCGAGTCCAACACCAGGTTGCGTTTTCGGGACAGGATACACAGGCACATCTCCTGTTCAAATTGATAATAACAGTTGGCTACAATTTACAGCCAGTGCAACAACTGCTGAATTGTTCGTTGAGATTTCTTCCTGTCAAAATGGTAATGGAATGCAAATGCAGATTTTTGAAGGAACCAACTGTACAAATTTCGTAGCCGTTTCAAATTTTCTTGAAACTACCAGTTCACAAACGGTTTTAGCTACCGGCCTCACAATTGGAAACACCTATTACATTGTAGTTGATGGATTTGCCGGAGATATTTGTTCTTATACCATTACAGCAACTTCAGGAGTTCAGGTGGTAGAGGCTGTAGCCGCACAGGAATTTATCTGTGATGGATCTTCAACAGCCATAACTGCTCTTGTTGACGGACCCGGTCCATACACCTATAACTGGTCCTCTAATCCTCCTGGATTTAGTTCAACCAATGCATCAGAAACAGTATCTCCGACTCAAAGTACAGAGTACATGGTAGAAATACAGGGCTTGTGTGGAACCACCACTTCGGCATCTGTTTATGTTACCGTTAATGATAACCCTACTGCAAACGCAGGTTCTGACCAAACCATTTGTGATAATGAGTCAGCGAATTTAGCAGCTACGGCAAACGGTGGAGATGGATCTTATTCATATAACTGGGATATACCAGCTAGTGGATCGAATCAAACTGTATCTCCAAACTCAACCACTACCTATAATGTCACTGTAACTGACGGTAATGGATGCCAGGATGTAGATGCTGTCACTGTGAATGTAAACCCAGCTCCTAATGCTAATGCCGGCACTGATCAGGCAATTTGCGTAGGACAAACTGCAACACTAACGGCATCCGGAGGAACCGGATATTCATGGAGTTCAGGTGGAACTAATGCAACAGAAAATGTTTCACCAGCTTCCAGCACAACTTACACTGTTACTGTAAGTAATGGCTTCGGTTGTCAGGATACGGATGATGTTTTAGTTACCGTAAACCCATTACCAAATGCCTTTGCAGGAAACGATATTACGGTTTGTAATGGTGGTAGCGCAACAATTACTGCAACCGGTGGTGTATCTTATATGTGGGATGGTGGTTTAGGAGCAGGGGCAACCCAAAACCTTACCAATATTACCAGCCCAGTGACTTACACCGTAACGGTAACTGATGCCAATGGCTGTGTGGACACTGACGATATATTTATTGACGTGGGAGCCGCACTTTCGCCGGATGCAGGATCAGATGCAGATATTTGTCAGGGTGAATCGTATACATTATCCGCTTCAGGAGGTGTTAACTATACCTGGGACAATGGCCTGGGTGCTGGTGCCACACATGTAATTTCACCAACTTCTACGACAACTTATACGGTTAATGTAGATGATGGCGGTGGTTGCTCAGGTTCAGCCTCAGTAACTATTACAGTTAACCCGTTACCTACTGCAAATGCAGGAACAGACATTGCAATATGTGAAGGTGAAACTGCCAATCTATCCGCCTCAGGAGGTACAAGTTATAGTTGGGATAACGGTTTAGGAGCAGGTCAAAATCAAAGTGTCTCTCCATCTTCAACCACAACATATATTGTTACTGTAACAGATGCTAACAACTGTACGGACACGGATGACATTGTGGTCACTGTAAATCCTCTACCAACTGTATTGGCAAGTGCAGATGAAACTATTTGCCTTGGCGAATCTGTTAATTTATCTGCAAACGGAACAGGTGTTTCTACCTATAACTGGGACGCAAGTACAGGTGCAACATTCCCGGGACAAAATGTGACTGTTACACCAGGTGTTACTACTACATATACAGTAACCGGCTCTGATGCCAATGGTTGTGAAGGACAGGATTCTTTAGTTGTCACTGTAAATGATCTTCCACAAATTGATACGTCAAGCGTGCAGATTAGTAATGCAAATTGTATTAATGGTGGAGGAACAATTAGTGGATTGACAGTAATTGGTACACCTTCTTATACTTATCTGTGGAATGATGGATTAAATAACGTTGGCAATACACTTTCTGTTGGAGATTTAGATGCCGGAACATATACGTTAACCGTAACGGATGGTAATGGTTGTGATAATACCTGGCAAGTATCGGTTGGCTTTTCGGACCTGTCCAACCTGGCTGCAAATGATGATTATATTTCGACCTATCCAAATACCCCAGTCACTATTAATGCGTACACCAATGATACAGGTGATGTTAACACAATTACCATTATTGACAATCCAGTGAATGGTTCAGCTTCATACCTTGGTAATGGCGAGTTTGAATACATTCCGAATACTGGCTTCACAGGAGCCGACAGTCTCGTTTATGAAATTTGTGATCAAACATGCGCAAGTATTTGTGAACGAGCTACGATATATTTCACAGTACAAGATCAATTACCAGTGGGTATACCAAATGGATTTACACCGAACGGAGATGGCTTCAATGATACATTTGTGATCCAATATCTTGAACAATACCCTGACAATTCAATTGTGATATTCAACCGTTGGGGAGATAAAGTATATGAAGCCTCACCTTATTTAAATGACTGGGATGGAAGCTCGGCCGGTGCTAAAATGACGATCATGGGAGATGAAGTAGTGGATGGAACTTACTACTTCGTCCTGGACCTCGGTAATGGTGATGAGCCAATTAACGGATTTATTGACCTAAGAAGAAAATAAAGATGAAGAAGATATTAGTAGTTATAGCAGTTTGCATTGGATTCGGCGGTCAAGCTCAGAATCAGTTCCATATTGGACAATACACGATTCATCAACCATTTTTGAATCCTGCTTCAATTGGAACAATGGATGAGATTAACATGTCCCTGATCTACAAAAATCAATGGGTAGGTTTTGAAGGAGCTCCGCATTTGGGTGGTGTTAACTACAACATGCCTTTGAATAAGAAGAAATCGCATTTTATAGGTCTTACAGCTATTATGGATCAGGTAGGTGTGAATAATTCTACAGACATTGCGCTTTCTTACG
Organism: Crocinitomicaceae bacterium; assembly: GCA_014762645.1. GTDB lineage: Bacteria > Bacteroidota > Bacteroidia > Flavobacteriales_D > Crocinitomicaceae > Paracrocinitomix. The sequence goes on along the minus strand of JABURP010000127.1, from coordinate 50,844 downwards.
CTTATAAAATAAAGACTGGAGAAAACAGCAGGTGGATTTTAAGTGCTTCTGCTGATTTGAACCTAATAAGGGCCAACCTGGACGAAATTGTTACTACAGATCCTAACGACCCTTTGTATACCAATAACACACCGGTTTTTGCTTTGCCAAACTTTAAGTTCAGCTCTTACTTTTACCGTAACAGCTTTTATGTAGGATTTGTGATGCCAAATATTCTACAAAACAGAGTAGTTGAAGTGAATGGTGGACCATCAGGAGAGGTGAAATTTAATGCCAAGGACATCCACTACTATTTACACGGTGGATATAAATGGACCATTAAAGAAAAGCACAATGTCATTTTCTCAACTTTACTGAAGCAAGTTTCCGGAGCTCCTTTACAGGTAGATTTCAATATCAACACCATGTTTAAAGATAGGTTTGGAATTGGACTTTCTTACAGATCAAGTAATGACCTGATGGCCAGTATGCAGATTTACATTGTGCCGCAGTTGTTGTTGTCTTATGGTTATGAATATGGCTTTTCAGCCCTTAATAATTTCTACAGTGGCACGCATGAGGTGTTGATGGTGTACAAATTAGGTGGTTCTAACCAAACAATTGGATTCCCGAGACTGTAATTACTGTAGTTAGAGTACGTCTATTTCTACCCCGCGTTTTTAATCTTTAAATAATTCGTAGTTCGCGAAGAGAATTTGCCTGAATTTATCGGCATCTTCCAGTAACCATGTGGCTGATGCTTTTTCCTTTTTTGAAAGTTCGGTGTGGTCATACACCTCCGCTTCCTTTTCAGACATACAATTATCGCCTGTTATTTTATCCTGTTGGATGCGGACGGGTAATTTTTCATTGAAATATACCTGTTTGAGAAAACACTCGTAACCGATACTTCGTTCCACATATTTAATCAATAAACCAGCTTCATTAAAGTAATAACTGTAATTGACAGTGTAAGAAGCCGCACTTATTTCGAACTCAACCTTTCTTATTACTGCCTCTTTCATGAGCTCATCTCCCATATCTTCAACTTCGTGCTCATGCTCATCAAAATAAATGGTGATTTGATGATCTACCGGACCTATCGCTCTTTTAGTAAGTGTACAGTTCACTTTTAAATTTGGAACAGATTCCGGTATTTCTTCTTCGGCAGCCCTGGAAAGTTTTTCATCATATTCCTTACAAATCTTTTCGATTTGATCTGTTTGTGCATACGCCTCACTCAACATAAGTGAAAGCAGTATTACGAGCAGTGATCTCATAGTCAACAATGTATAAATCTAAATGTAGGAATTACAAATGAAGAATACTATTTTGATTATTTTTTAATCATTTTATTGACGATTTTTTAATATTTTTGTGTAGAAAACTTAATCCTTTAACCTGTAATGGGTAAAGAAATAATTGTATCGGGAGGTTTTATAGGGACGAAGATTTAAGAACTAAAAAGCGGACGGTATAAAGACAAAAGACACTTTTTTGGTAGAAGTAGCTAAGACATATTATGTATTTAAACACGCACACATATTACAGTTTGCGCTATGGAACCATCAGCCCGAAAGATCTGTTAAAGCTTGCCCAACAAAATGGCATTACTTCTTTTGCTATTACAGATATCAATAACACTTCAGCGTGTTTGAGTATTCTTCGTGAAGCACCAAATTTTGGTATTCGTCCTGTTTTTGGCATTGATTTCAGAAATGGTGTCCATCAGCTTTTTGTTGCTATTGCCAAAAACAATACCGGATTTCAGGAAATAAACGAATACCTCTCTCCTTTTCTACTCAACAAAACAGTTATTGAAAATGGTATCAAAGAAATTCCTGCACAAGCTCCGGCGTTTCGAAATGCATTTGTCGTCTATCCTTTCAACCGCAGCCGTAGCACTTTCAAAAAACACTCCCTTCAACCGAATGAATATGTAGGTGTCACCCCAGAAGATTTGGATTTCATCCGCATCAAAAAAATAGACACTTCAAAAATGGTGATCTTACAAACTGTTACTTTCCGAAACAAAAAAGATTTTAATGCACACCGTCTACTCAGAGCTATTGACAAAAACACACTATTAAGCAAGCTGCCAAAATCTGAACAAGCCAGCCCCAAGCATAAAATGCTTTCTGAAAATGAGTTGCTAAACCTATACGCGCCTTTTCCCAACATCATATCCAATACCCAAAAAATCCTGAATGAATCATCCATTCATTTTGATCTTTCAGATACTGCTCCTCCGCAAAATCAAAAACATTATACCGGCAGTGCTGAAGAAGACGAAAAGCTCTTGTTGAATCTTTGTGAAAAAGGAATAAAATATCGTTACCCCGAAGAAACAGCTGAAATTCGCGCACGGGTAAAAAAAGAGTTAGACACCATCCGAAAAATGGGATTCATCTCCTATTTTCTTATTAACTGGGACATTGTTTCTTACGCCCGGTCGAAAGGTTACTTTTATGTTGGCAGAGGAAGTGGTGCAAATTCCGTAATTGCTTATTTATTGCGAATTACAGATGTGGACCCCATTGAGCTTGATTTATTCTTTGAGCGATTCATTAATCTTTATCGGCTAAATCCTCCTGATTTTGATATAGATTTTTCATGGACAGACCGGGATGATGTTACAAAATACATTTTTAATCGCTTTAAAAATGTGGCATTGGTGGCAACATATAACACCTTCAAAGCGAGGTCTGTTCGGCGTGAACTGGGCAAAGTTTTTGGTTTACCCAAAGCTGAGATCGACAAACTGAGTAAAAATTACATCCAGACGTGGGAATTGAATCACTTGACAGATTTAGTGGTCAAATACAGCAATTATATTCACGGGTTTCCCAGTCATTTAAGTATTCATGCCAGTGGTATACTCATTGCCGAAAAGCCCATTCATTATTTCACTCCTACCTTCATGCCTCCGAAAGGGTATCCCACTATTCAATTTGACATGCACATTGCAGAAGATGTTGGTTTGTACAAGTTTGATATTCTCAGTCAACGGGGGTTGGGAAAGATCAAAGACACGCTTGAAATCATCTATAAATCGGGGAAGGAAAATCAAGAAATCGACATTCATGACATGAAGCGTTTTAAGCGAGATGTGCGGATTAAAAAAATGCTCAGTCAGGCCAAAGCTATCGGGTGTTTTTATGTAGAGTCTCCTGCTATGCGGATGCTTTTACGCAAGCTACGGGTTGACCATTATCTGGGCCTGGTAGCTGCCAGCTCTGTAATTCGCCCCGGGGTAGCACAATCAGGGATGATGCAGGAATACATTCAACGTTATCGCAATCCTGAAAAGCGTAAAGATGCGCATCCGGTGTTATTGGAGCTCATGCCCGAAACGTATGGTGTAATGGTATATCAGGAGGATGTAATCAAAGTGGCTCATTACTTTGCAGGGCTTACACTTGGGGAAGCAGATAAAATGCGCCGGGGAATGTCGGGAAAGTACCGGTCAAGAGAAGAGTTTGAACAGATCAAAGAGAAATTTTTTCACAATTGCATTCATGAAAAGGGGCATTCTCCTGAGCTTACTGCAGAGGTGTGGCGACAAACCGAAAGCTTTGCCGGGTATGCTTTTGCCAAAGGACATTCTGCCTCTTACGCAGTAGAAAGTTACCAGAGTTTATTCCTGAAGGCATACTATCCATTAGAATATATGGTTGCTACCATCAATAATTTTGGGGGATTTTATCGTACAGAACTCTATGTGCATGAAGCTAGAATGCACGGAGGTAAGATTCATCCGCCATGCGTTAACCGAAGTTTTTATGAAACGGTTCTTTATGAAAAAGACATTGTCCTTGGGTTTAATCAGCTGCATTCTTTTGAATACAAAACAGCGATTTCAATCCTCAACGAACGGAATGAAAATGGCCTTTTCAAAGGGTTTAATGATTTTTTGGATCGCGTTGCTATTTCACTGGAACAGATCAGTATTTTGATTCGCATTGATGCCTTCCGATTTACAGATAAAGACAAGCGCAGCCTGTTATGGGAGGCACATTTCAAACTTGGGAACACAAACAGCAAACAAAAAGCTAAAGGTTCATTTGACAATTATCAGGTACGGGATCTTTTTCGCATCCAGCGCCCTGAATATGAAATACCCCAGTTAGAAAACTCCTGGCAGGAAGATACATTTGATCAAATAGAATTGCTCGGTTTCCCTCTTCACTCACCTTTTAGTATTACCCGATCGGATAATACTCCACACGTGTTAGCAAAAGATCTCCCCAATCATATTGGAAAAAGTGTATGGATAAAAGGTTACCTCATTCACCGTAAACACACATCAACCAAAAGTGGCAAAACTATGTTTTTCGGAACTTTTCTGGATAAAGAAGGACACTGGCTGGATACAGTCCATTTTCCACAGGTTGCAGCAAAATATCCCTTTAGGGGTGTTGGTGTTTACAAAGTAAAAGGCAGAGTGATTGAAGATTACGATTGTATCACTGTTGAAGCCGAATACATGGAAAAAATGGATGTAATAGAGGATCCGAGATATTCAGAAGTAAGAGATAAAGAGAAAGAGAAGAAAGTAGTAACACGAAACAGGAGAATAAATTATTGGGGATAAGAGCGGAAGGAAAAATAAATGATTGAAGAAAGCTAATCCCGACATTTTTGAGTGGTGTTGGCGGGCATTAATTAGGGCGATTTAATGGACAATGCAATAATACATCTGGATCTGGACACTTTTTTCGTGTCGTGTGAGCGGTTGATAGACAGTCGGCTCAACGGAAAACCTGTGCTTATTGGTGGTACTTCTGACAGAGGTGTTGTCGCTTCCTGTTCGTACGAAGCACGCCGCTTTGGTATTCACTCGGCCATGCCTATGCGAATGGCCCGGCAACTTTGCCCTGAAGCTATTATTTTACGTGGAAACTCTGGTGTCTACAGCAAATATTCAAATGCAGTAACTGATATTATAAAAGAGTCCGTTCCTATTTATGAAAAAACATCTGTAGATGAATTTTATGCTGATCTCACTGGGATGGATCGCTTTTATGGGTGTCATAAATTTGCTTCCGAATTACGCCAACGCATTATTCGGGAAACCGGTTTACCCATTTCATTTGGCTTATCCATTAATAAAACCGTATCTAAAATTGCCACGGGAGAAGCCAAACCCAACAATGAAATCAGGGTAATAAAAGGAACTGAAAAACCATTTTTGGCTCCTTTATCAGTCAAAAAAATCCCTATGATTGGTGATAAAACGTACCGTTCACTTTGCAACCTGGGTGTTAAACGCATTAAAACCATTCAGGAAATGCCTGTAGAAGTAATGGAACGGGTATTTGGAAAGAATGGGATCATCATGTGGAAAAAAGCCAACGGTATTGACAATTCACCGGTAATTCAGTACCATGAGCGCAAGTCTATCTCCACAGAAAGAACCTTTGACAAAGACACCATTGATGTTGTAAAACTGGAGAGCATTTTAACCGCCATGGCTGAAAACCTGGTGTATCAATTACGGCGGGGAAACAAACTCACCGCTTGCGTTACTGTCAAAATCAGGTATTCAGATTTTCAAACCTATACCTTGCAAAGACGCATTCCTTATTCCGCCTCTGACAATACGATTATTCCTTTGACGATTGAACTTTTCAGGCAGTTATATCACAGACGCTTACTTGTTCGGCTTGTGGGGGTACGTTTCAGTCACCTGGTAGAAGGAGGACATCAAATCAATTTGTTTGAGGACTCAAATATTATTAATCTTTACCAGGCCATGGACCATATTCGTGAGCGTTTCGGGGATCGTTCCATTATGCGTGCCTCCGGGTTAAACGCCAAAAGCATTGGTAGATGGAATCCTTTTAACGGAGACCCTCCTCCCTTACTGGCTAATAGAAGACAATAAAAAACCTCAACGCTTATTTGTCCGTTTCAATAAATCAGATTAAATTGCGTTCTAATCTATTCTGCTGACCCAGAACAAATTCAATAAGAATGAAGAAAAACACAATTATCGCACTCGGGGTTCTAACCGCAATGTCTTTTTCGTGTAAGAAAGAAGACACCATTCAACCCGTAATTACATTGAATGGAAATATCGAGCAATCAGTTGCGCTTAACGGAACATACTCAGAGGCCGGAGCAACAGCCATGGACAATGAAGATGGTGATATCTCTGATAAAGTAGTTATTTCTGGAACTGTCAATACAAATCTCAAAGGAGAGTACAGAAAGTATTATGATGTTCAGGATTCTGAAGGTAATAAAGCTGCAACAGCTACGCGATATGTACAAGTTGTTAACGAGTCGGATTACATGATCGGAACCTATCAGGCTACTCCTACATGCTCAGGAACCTCAACATTTAATACCTATAACACTACCGTTACGGTATCTGAAGAAGTAAATAATCAAATTTATATCAAGCGGGTAATGTGGTTGGTTGAAGATGACCCGGTTATCGCAGAAATAAACGGAAATGTTATAGACATCCCAGCACAAACTGTTGGTTCAAATACGGTTTCCGGAACCGCTACAATTTCAGGATCAGATTTTTTACTTAATGTCAGCATTAATGGCTCGTCTTCCTATACATGTTCCATTGATCACATAAAACTTTAATTGACTTGCAGATAAAATTGTCTGTTAAGATCATTTTATACATTCTATTATTAACAGGGCTCTTTATGTGTCCTGTTTTTTTATCTGATCTCCTTATTGAGCCCACTTTGATCAGCAGGTTTACTTTATTATCAGTTGTCCTTCTTGGAATAGTTGCTGCCTTACTCGTTCGTCAAAAGAAAGGGTTTAAGTTGCCACTTTACCTACTTGTGCTTTTCGGAGCGTATTACTTGGTTCATCTTATTTCAGCTTACTGGGCTATTAACAAAGCCGAAGCATTTTTTGAAAGCCAACGCGTATTTCTTGGGATTTGTATTACACTTTTGACTGTTTTAATCTTTCAATCAAGAAAAGAACGATTTCAGTTTCACTTTGCATTTATGGTTTTTGGCTGGATAGCCGGAATTGCATGTATCACTGATTTAATCCTGAGAAACAACACGGAACACTCCATCTTTTTCGGACACATCAATATAATGAGCTCATTTCTGTTCTGCGCCGGGTTGGTACTGTTGATTGGTTTCTATAGTCTGAAGAACTCATGGCGCAAGATCTCATTCAGAACAGGTGTGGCATTGTTAATCCTTGCTGTACTCATCCAAACGCGTTCAGTACTTCTAGCCATGCTGGCTTTTTTCATCATGGGCACAGGCCTGGTGATGATAAGAAACATTAAACGAAAAAAGATATTTCTGTTTGCCTACCTTGGCCTGGGATTAGTAGCTGCATTAATACTTTTGTTTTTCCCGGAAATCATCCCTGTAACACCACACTCCTTAAATGAACGATTTGGCCTTTGGAAAAATTCCATAGCATTAATACAAGACAACCCCATTCAGGGTGTTGGCGCCGGAAACTGGCAATTTAATTACGGAAAGTACGGGGTAGCTCATCTGGAAAAAACCGCATTTTATAATATTAATTTTAGAAGACCTCACAACGATTTTCTGGGAATACTAACTGAAACAGGATTAATGGGGTTCACCATTTTTCTATGTATTACTGGTGTTGTGGTTATACATTTTATTCAATTTATTCAGAATCGAACAGATAAACTGGTCTATTATTTATTTTCCGGGCTAACCGGTATAATGGTCATTTCGTTTTTTTCATTCCCAAAGGAACGCATCTTACATCTCGCTTTATTCTCCATACTTTTAGGTCTTCTCCTCATGAAATTATTCAAAAAATCTACGGTGAGAATAAAGCCAAAAGGGGTCCTTTTTCTGTTATTCGTGGGGCTTGGGTTCAACGCAATAATTGGAACTTACCGGATTAAAGGTGAGTATCACACGAAAAAAGCTGTAGAAGCACAAATGCGATCAGATGGCAGAAGTGCCATTGACGAGGGGTACAAGGCAATCTCTCCGTTTTATATTACAGACCCCACAGGCACTCCGGTTTATACGTATATCGGATATGGCTACAATCAAAAAACAATTTTGGACAGTATGCTGTACACTGCTGAAAAAGCGTATGAGTTGGCGCCATACGATTATAAAACTCTTACGAATTATGGCTACGTACTGCAACGACATTACCAATTTAAGCAAGCTGAAAAATTCTATCTGGATGCCTACGCAATCAACCCGAATTATGAAATCACGCTGGTGAATTTGTCCGCACTGGACTACAACAAAGGCAACTATCAAAAAGCACTGGAGTGGTTAACGAAGATTGAAAACTATCAAATAAAATATCCAGACACATATCAGCGCTTAAATGACCACCTGAACAATTAATTTCATTCAGAAAAGTATGGATATAGTTTTTTCAGGTAAAACATTTCATGCCAACCAATTGTAGGTTGAAATACGTCATTATTACGAATGAGTTTAACCCAACTAATCCCTGAACCATCATTTTAAAAAATTTTTGTACACAATAGGTTACCTTTCTTTTACGTGAACATAAAGAGATAGAACCAACCAAATGACAGATCAGGAAATAATAGCTGCAATACGCAAAGGCGACCGTGAGCCTGCATTGAAGGTGCTCTATAAAGAGTTCCCTAAAATTCAGGTGAACATTCTGTCATCAGGAGGGGATGAGGAGATTGCACGTCAAATTTTTCATGACAGCCTGATTTTGTTGATGGAAAAAGTGAGTAAACCGGATTTTGAGTTGAGTTCTAAACTCAGTACGTTCCTTTATGGAATTAATCGATTTTTATGGAAGAATGAATTGAGAAAACGCCGCCGTTCTCCTGAATTAGAATGGAAAGACACACTTATATTAACCGCCGAAGATGTGGGGTACAATGAAGAGAAAGAAGAAAAGATCAAAATCCTGAATCAAATTTTGAATCAGGTAACGGACAAATGCAAAAAGATTTTTGAATTGTTTTACTTTAAGAAAGAAAGCATGTCTGTAATTGCAGAGAAACTAGGATTTACTAGTGTAAATTCTGCAAAAACCCAAAAATATAAATGTATGGAAAAGGCCATTAAGCTGGCCAAGGAAACAGAAGCCCAAAACGCCTAATAATGGATTGATTATTATACCAAAGCAAATGAGATCAGAACTTAAACAACTCGAACAAATAGACCAGTACCTTTCGGGAAATATGACACCTGAACAAGCCACTTCATTTGAAGCTAAAATGAATGGCGACCCTGTATTAAAGTCTATGGTTCAGGATCAGCAATTGTTAATTCAAACTGTAAATAGAAACGCCATGATGGCGGAAATAAATGCAGTAGCTGGAATAAGTGGCGTGGCGGGAACTTCAGCCGGTTGGGGAATTATCCAATGGGCGATTACCGGAATTTCTGTTATCGGTGCAACGGTAGCTGGGGTTTTTATTTATGATGCTGTGACTGATGATAGTACGTCTGTAGAAACAAGTTCTGAAAAAAATATACTCGCAGAAAATGCTTCGTTAAACGAAAATGACAAGGCAACACTTTACCTTTCAGATTCCATTCGTTTTGAATTTGAAATGGGGGTAGATGAATCTGATGACGATACAGATGAAACCAATCTTTCTTATGATGAGGCCTATGGAGAAACTATGCGGACAACGACAACAAATGAAGTTGTAACGGATAAGAACAACCTGACGGAACAAAGAGAATCTAAAGATCCCTTAAATAGTTTTTCAGACTTAAAGACACCCAGAGATAAGGGTGAGAAGGAGAATATTGCCGTGGAAGATCCAGGTTCAAATAGTATATCGGGCACTGAAAAAAACAGGAGAGCTTCATTTCCAGGAGGCGAAACACCTATGAAAAACTGGTTCGAAAAGAACTTAAAATATCCCGGAACCGCCAAAGCCAACGAAGTTCAGGGCACAGTGAAAGTTCGCTTTTTTGTTGAGCCTAACGGAAAAGTGAAAGTAATCGATTCAGAATGCTTTATACTACAAGATGCAGAAGGTACTCAACTGGATGGGTTTAAACGACTCAAACACCGAAAATCAATTAAGTATTTTGAGCGTAACGCGCAAACAGCCTTTAGAATATGCCCGGATTGGATTCCTGCAACTAACTCAAATGGAACTGCTGTATTATCAGAACAGGTGTGGTATGTCAGATTTGTATTGAATGGAAAATCTGAAGTATATACTTACGGGAATGGAAAAGATTCAGAATCTGATTACAAAAAAGAACTCAATTATGTTCCCCAGGAGGAAATGAAATTTGAGATTTACACTGCAGAAGATGATTTTATTAATGCTGACAAAAATGAAAGAGAAAAAGAGAATTCGAAGTAGTCTTTTTGCGCTGGTTCTTATTCTATTCACTTTTAATAACATTGCCATTTTTGCTCAGGACGAATACTTTCCGGATGTCATTCTCACTGGAAAATTTAAAGGAAGATTACCAACGCTATACCACAGTTCTCCAGCCTCTATAAGCTTTGTAGATTCAACTTTTGTATACCAAGATTACTACTGGAAGTGTGAAGGTGCGTACGCCATTACCGGCACCAATACAATTGTGTTTTACTTACAGAAATACAGCATTTTGGATGATCCATTCAGTGAGAATTTTACTCCTTATGATTTAGAAAACGATCCGAAAAATTATAAGACTAATCCGCTTATTTTGAATGGCGAATTTAACTATACACTAAAAAACGGTAAACTCAAAATGTATCGTGAAACCTTAGATGCAAAGGTGAAGTTTAAGTTTCGCTAATTATCTAACAATCCAGTACGTAGGATTGATCGTAGTAACCCCCCCCTTGCCGTCAACAACTCTTATTTCAAAATGCAAAATAGACTTGCCATCAGGTGTAGTCAGCAATGCCCCTATTTCCTGTCTCGGGGTAACCTGATCCCCTTTTCGAACATAGGTTTCCTGTAAATTTGAATAGATGGTTCTGTAGTTTCCGTGTTTAATAATTATCGCATTCCCTGCTCCGCTTATCGGAATAACAGCTGTAACTTCCCCTTTATAAACCGCTCGGACTGTTGAACCTTTTACGGTTGTATAATCAATACCTGGATTATCGACAAATACTGTGGAGTAAATAGGGTGCTGTTGCTTTCCATAGCCTCTCGTTATGACACCATTCACCGGTTTTGGAAGTTTACCTTTATTTGCTTCAAACCCTTTATTATTTAGTTCAATTTCTTTGGTTTCCTCTGCTGTTAAAGGGTTTTCGTTGCGTTCTTTCTGTGCCTTTCTGAATTCTTCATCAAGAGCTGCTGTGATTTGATTTTCTAGTTCTCTGGCCTGTCTTTTTTGTTGGGCCAATTCATCCTGTAATTGTTGTTCCTTGCCTTTTAATTCTTCAATGGTCTGTTTCTGTTTTTCACGATCATTGACATACCGATTCTGCTCTTTAGATTTTACATTTTGTAACTCTTTCTTCTGTTCCCGCTTTGCTTCAAGCTCCTCTAACAAGTCTTCAAGTTCAGCTTTGGCACTTTGAATTTTCAGTATTTGGTTTTGTCTGTACTTTTTGAGTTGCTCGATATATTCTAACCTTTTATTGGCCTGATTAAATGATTCTGAACTTAAAATAAACATGAGTGTGGCATGAGAATTTCTCATTTTGTAAGCCTGAACGATCATCAGCTTGTACTGCTCCTTGTGCTTGATAATCTGTTGCTCCATTTTCAGAATATCAATCTGTAAATTCGCAATTTGTGCATCAATCTGACTGAGTTGAATATCTAGATTGTTAAGTAGATCCTGCCGATACTGGATTTTTCGTTCAAGGAGATTGAGGTTTTCCGTTACATTGGATTGATTTTCTTTAGTGGATTGCAGAAGTTTCTCCGTAAAACTGATCTTTTTGAGCAACTCTTGCTGATCTTTTTTCAGACGATCACTTTTTTTCTCCTGTCCATACGTTGTAAAGACTGAAAAACCAAGTAATAAGATCCATATAAACTTACTCACATTCACTGTAGCTATCCGGTATGCTCAATTCAATCCTTCTGGGATCATTTAAGCTGATTCTGGTGTATTCAATATCTATAAATGAAGAGTCTTCCGGGGTTACGATTTTAATATTCGTTTCTTCCGGAAAATCAAATCCTTCAACGGTTTGTCTTTTGGTAAAATCGATACCAATGACCACCGAATCTTTGGGGACATTGATTTCAATTCTCACCAGTTTCAACTCTTTACAGTCCAAGATATACTTAATAAAGATGTCATTTTGCTCTTCATCTGATAAATTATACCCCTCTAATCGTTGAAAAGCCTTATCGTTATGACTTCCTATTACATAAAAGTGTTTATTTTTCAAAGGGTATAAGGTTTCCAGATTTTCTATTCCAATGGCCTGACCCAGAATAAGTTGTTGAACAAAACTGTAATTCACTTCTGTACCAAAAGTTTTGGTCAGTGTGGCAAAGCTTTCCTTTTTAAAGCAGTTGTTAATCTTATGTTTATAGGCAAATGTATCCTGGTCAACCAAATATGCTGCGCCGATTATTCCTGCAACTTTAACGGTACCCGCAAAAGCCGAATCTGGCTTCATTTTTACAGATGCATTGAAGGAATTGGACCTGTCACTGTCTTTTACATCCACCTTAACTTTGGCGTACACAAATGACAGCTCTTTTTGCATTTGATGTCTCAATATTGGCGTCAATTCTTCTAACTGGCGCTTAGGGCAATCATCCGTTCCTCCAACTCTGGATGTTTTGCAGGAAGCCTGAATCCCCATCAGTCCGACAATTATTACACCATATAGTAAAAATCTATTGCTCATAGTACGTTTTGTCCTTCAGTTTTTTATTAAGAATATCATTATATCCGCCATTATCTTTGGCCTTTTGCCATTGCTTTAAAGCTTCCTCCTTCTCTCCCAGTTTGAACAAAACATCCCCGTAATGCTCTAATATTTTTGGATTCTTTTCTTCATAGACAAGCGCGTTTTCTAGGGCTTGCTTTGATTTTTCATAGTTCCCCAGCCTGAAATATACAAGCCCTTTTACGTCATGAAAAAAGGCATTGGTAGGAGCCTGCGACAACGCAGACTCAACTTCCTTCAAGGCCAGATCTTCTTCACTCTGATCTACATAGCACAATGCCTTGGACTCGTAAACATTCCCATTATATGGATCTTTTTGCTTTGCCTGGTCAAAATAGATGTGGGCCTGCTCGAAATCTTTTTGTCTCCAACTTAAAATGCCAAGTTGATGTAAAAATTCTGCCGATAAACCGGGGTCATTAACGACAATTTCTTTCCCATAGTACAACCATTCTTCTGCATCTTCATGTTTACCTGATTCAGTAGCAGCCATCCCGGCTAATAAAAAAACGGTTGGTTGAGAAGGGAACAAAGCCACAACCTCTAATCCTGTTTCGTACATCCCTTCGTAATCTTTAATATTAAGTTGGGAATAAAGTAATTGCATCCAGTTATCGTAGGAATTTGGATTAATATCCACGACTTTTTTAAACTGCTCAATAGCCTCCAGTGGTTTATGTTGTGCCTGTAAGAATTGTGCGTATTGAGCATGTAGTGTATCATTTTTAATCTCATCTGAGTAGATGATTTGATATAGGTTTTCCAATCCGTCACGTATCTGACGTGCATCATCATTATCCTCAAAAGCGTACTGTTGTAAATTGCCAATCAATGCCACTTTTCTGCTCATGGATACATCTTCAGCTCTAAAACCTTTATCCAAATGCTCAAAACAGGCTTTTAGATCTCCTCTTCTAATCGAAATATCCGCCATTATTAATCGGGCTTCACCATTATGCGGTTCAATTTTAAGCGCTTCCTGAACCACTTCTTCTGCTGCCTTCACTTGATTTGTTCTTAAAAAGTAATCGGCTACCACCAACCTGTTCTCGATATTTGACGGATTATCATTAATTAAATGGTCCAGTTCCTGTTTTGCTGCTTCTTCGTCACCAAGTTGAAGGTACATGTCGTGTTTTGTGAGTGACAGGCTGGGCGATAACCCTGTTTCAACTTCAATTTCATCAAGTATGGCAATTGCTTTTTTGTATTGGTGCGAGTAAATAAGTGCTTCGGCGTATTTGAACTTAACATCCAAATTTCTTTCCTGCTCAATAGAAATTGCATAAAACTCGGCACTTTTATGATAGTTTCCCCGGTCAAAATACATCTTTGCCAATCGCACCTGATACCAACGATTTTCTTTGTCTAATTCATAGGCCTGTAGCGCATGGTTGAGTGATTTCTCACTTTCACCCAGCTCCTGATACACGTCTGACAACGCATAATGAACAGCATCATTTTCCGGTCGGTAGGTGAGGCACTTTTCAAAAAGTTCAGCGGCTACGTCATAATTATCCCGCATCTTTTCCTGAATAGCTTGATGAAAAGTTATCCGGAAATTATCCTGAGGCGGTTTTTTAATCTTGTCATCCTTGCCAGTTTTACAGGACACAAATGCCATGACAAGAACCACAGATAACAGCGCTAATATGTTTCGATTAATCTTCAAATTATTCAATTGTTGTGTAATCCCCAATACTAATATCCTTCGCTTCACTTAAAACCTGTGCATGATTACCAATCATAGAATCTTTAATATTTGCATTCATAATGGTGGCATTCTTCTGTATAATGGAATTCTCAATTACTGAATTCGTTACAGTTGTTGTTGCTCCCACGGAAACATGCGGTCCAATCACTGAGTTTGTTATTTCCGCTTCGTCTCCTATAAAACAAGGTGGAATAATCACTGAGTTGGTAATCTTCGCTTTGGGTGAAACGAGATCTTTATCCTTATCAAACTCCAAAACCCGTTGGTTGGTATGAACTGTAACCAGTTTGTTTCCACAATCCAGCCATTCATTTACTTCTCCCGGTTTGAATTTGGTTCCTTTCTCCGTTAACCGCTTCAAAGCATCCGGAAGTTGATATTCGCCACCTTTAATAACATTGTTATCAATCAGGTATTTTAATTCTGTTCGCAATTTTTCAGCTTCCCTGAAATAATAAATCCCGATCATAGCTAGGTCAGATACAAATTCCTTTGGTTTCTCTACGAAATCAACAATCGTACCTTCATCATTCAATTTAACAACACCAAAAGCTGAGGGATCATCAATTTGTTTTACCCACAACACGCCATCTACCTCCGGACTCATGGTAAAATCTGCCCTGAACAAGGTGTCTGCAAAAGCAACCACAACCGGTCCGTCCAGCATTTCTTCTGCCATTAAAACGGCATGTGCAGTTCCCAATGCTTCTTTTTGGTAAAAGATCTTTCCTTTGGCACCTAATGAGGACGCCACTTCCAAAAGTTCCTGTTCCACCTCAGCACCAAAATCACCAATGATAAAACCAATTTCCGTGATTTTATCCGTTGAAGTTTTAGCAATATCCTCCACCAAACGGTGAACAATGGGTTTTCCTCCTACTGGCACCAAAGGCTTTGGAACTGTTAATGTGTGGGGCCTCAAACGGCTGCCACGTCCTGCCATAGGGACTACTATCTTCATAATTTTTTATCTGATTTCTTATTTCAATTTTTACCTGGTCCGATTCCTTTTAAACCGATCAATTATTTCACGCCAGTACTTCCAAATCCTCCGGCTCCTCTTTCCGTTTCTGACAATGCCTCTGTTTCAACAAACTCTGCTTGCTCACATTTGGCTACAACCAGCTGCGCAATGCGTTCACCATCTTCCACTACAAATTCATCATTGGAGAGGTTGACCAGTATTACACCAATTTCACCACGATAATCAGCATCAATAGTTCCAGGCGAATTCAATACCGTGATTCCTTTTTTATACGCCAATCCACTTCTCGGTCTTACCTGTGCTTCGTAACCCGCCGGAATCGCCATAAATAGTCCGGTTTTAACCAGGGCCCGCTCCAGTGGTTTCAATACAATAGATTCTGCAATATTTGCCCGAAGATCAACCCCCGCAGAAAGCGGTGTTTCGTACTTTGGAAGTGAGTGCTTCGATTTATTTATGATCTCAATCTTCATGTGTATTTGTTGTTGACCCTCAAAAATACTTAAAATCTGACGTATACATGACGTCATGTGGGTGAGATGTTCACAATACTTTTTTAGCGGGTGAACTCAGGTATTTTTGGTAGGCAAAACCCAATAAAATGACAATTTTATACACGTCTACCCTCATTTGGCAGAACAATTGATCGATTTTCTGTATCGCAAAAAATAGTTCTTATGAAAACCTATGCTATTATGATCGCATTTTTGATCATTGGGTATTCACATGCCCAAAATCCTAAATCTCCCTATAGTTGCGCTGATTATCGCAGCTTTTATTATATGCACCTGGATCAGGGAAAATATGACGAGGCCAGAAAATTCTGGTTATTGGCATATGATTTATGCAGCCAAGCCCAAAAATTAGATGCCACTTTTTATCAAAATGGAAGTATTATTTACACCCATCTTCTCAAAGCGTGCAGTGAACAGGATTCTATCCTAAAAAAGCAGTTAACCGATTCATTATTCTGGATATGGGACAGGCGCGTTCAGGTAGATCACGATCCTCAGCTAAAGCTGAAATTTGCCACTATGCTTGTGTTTGAAAAAGATGATCGCATCTCTAAAATTGACAGCCTTTTTGCGCCATTTGATTCGCTGGTGCTTGAAACGGACATTATTGTATTGGATGCCTATTTGCGGCATATCTATTTGAATCATTTCGGAAGAACGCCGGTGGATCAACGTTTAGAAAAACTGTCTTTTATTTCGAACCGTTTCTTTTTGCTTTCGGATCGTGCTATTATGGGTTATATAAATGCAGAAAACCACCATGATAATACACAAATGCAGGCCTATGAGAAAATTCTTCAACGAATGATCAAATACTACCTTCGAATGTCGCCTTCCAAGGACCTTATTGAGAAGTATCTCATTGCGCATTTTGACCAACTCGATCAGCAAGAAGCCATCAGAATTCAACAGCTAAAGAGAAATATGGAGATACTAGAAGCTGTAAATCATGAAAAATCAGCTGTCTACCGAACACATGTTGAAGAACTGCTGAGACTTGAGCCAACTGCAGCAGGCTTTTTCGGCCTTGGAAATATCGAACATGCCAACGGACATTATACAGAAGCCATTTCGGCATACGAACGTGCACTTGAACTGGATCCGGAAAATAGTGATCAGTACTATTACCAAATGGCCTGTTCATATTATGCGGACCATCATTACAAAAAGGCTTTTTACAACGCTAAGAAAGTGGAAGGTGAACTCAAAGGAAAAGCCATGGAACTGTGTGGGAAATGCATAGCAGCTCTTGCACAAAAATGTGGAGATTCAAGCTTTGAACGAAACAGCAATTATTGGTTAGCGAACGATTATTACCAGAAGGCCATAGCACTTGGTGAGAATCTCAACGAAAGGAAGTTTATGGCACTTGCGCCATCCGAAGATGATAGTTTCAAAGAAGGATTTGAAACTGGAGATGTGATTGAATGCCCTTGCTGGGAAGAGCAAACGAAGGTCAGGTTTTAATTATTTTCTAAATGAAATTTTAGGACGTTCCATAAACCATGCAATTCCTATGAATAAAAGGATTAAAAACAAACTATAAATAGTGTCATAGACAAGGTGATCAAAAGAAATGACCGTGCCAACAAAATATAAGGACAGGGCTGATAGAATGTACAGTGCAGCCTTGCGCAAATTATATTTAATAGGATAGATCTTTTGGCCAAAGAAGTAAGATGCCACCATCATACTTGAATAGGCCGCAAGCGTTGTCCAGGCGGAGCCCATATATCCTATAATCGGGATAAGGATTATGTTAAGCACAATGGTAATCACGGCTCCGCCAATGGCAATGTAGGCTCCATATATCGTTCTATCGGCTAGCTTATACCAGATGGACTGGTTATAATAAATTCCCAGACAAATATTAGCCATCAATAAAATAGGGACTACCTTGAGTCCTTCGTGATAATCCTTATTGGGAATAAACCACTTGAAAATATCCAGGTTCAGAGCAATTACTAAAAACATAAGGGATACCACTATGATAAAGTAGGTCATCACCCTGGAATAGATCTTGTCTTTCTCTTCATTTTTTTCCTGAGCAAAGAAAAAGGGTTCAGCTGCATACCGAAACGCCTGTATGAAAAGTGTAATGAGAATTGACAGTTTATAGTTCGCCGAGTAAATTCCGACCTGTGCCTGGGCGTACTCTAGCTGTTCTTCAGACCCATCACCCATGAGTAATCGTTTGATCAGAATTCTATCTAGTGTTTCGTTCACAATTCCTGCAAAACCTGCGATAACAAGTGGCAGTGCAAAAATAAACATGGCTTTAGTCATCACCTTATCCCATACAAACCGGTAGGATGCAACTTCTTTGTATAAGACCAGGGGTTTAACAAAACTCGCAATCAAATTTGCCAGGAATATAAAACCGACACCCAGTGAAGCGTCCGGATGGGTATTGTCGTAGAACCCGAATATGAAAATGATATTGAGCAATATGTTTACACCAATTGAAGATAGCTGAACTACGGCAAATTTGACCGGTCTGTTCTGATGCCTGAGTTTAGCCAGGAACATAGAGGTGGTAGCATCAATGGCCAGAATAGCACCGAACCAAACGACAAAGTTTTTCATCTCCGGGTAACCCATCCAATTGGCAATGGACTGAGAAAAAACCAGAATGGTTAGAAAAAACAGGATGCTCAAAATAAAAACAAAGGAAGCCGCCTGATTAAAGGTCTTTTCTTTATCAACTGATTTGTTCACGAAACGGAAAAAGGTGGTTTCCATTCCAAATGTGAGCAAGACAATAAAGAAAGCAACATAGGCGTAAAACTCAGAGATAATCCCGTAATCGGCTTCTCCAAACCCATACTCTTCATGCGTGTGAAGTGGCACCAACAGATAATTAAGCAACCTTCCGATAATGGAAGACACCCCATAAATGGCCGTTTGACCGGCTAGTTTTTTAATGGTGCTCATGCTTTATCTCATTGGTTGGGCGGTATTGAAGTAAGTGACTAATATGTTCAACTATACCTCATTGCTCATTTACGCCAACTACTTTCTAAACTCGGCTTTTCGTTTTTCTAAAAATGCCTTTGTACCCTCAACAAATTCAGGCGTTCCAAAGCAACTACCAAACTCTTCTATCTCTTTCTTCATGCCATCTACGCTATGATCATAATTAGCATTCACTGCGCGGATAGCAGCACTCATGGCCATTGGTGAATTTTTCAGGATTTTAGAAGCAATTTTATTGGCTAAATCCAACAATTCAGATTGCGGCACAACATGATTGACAAGCCCCCACTCCTTAGCCTCATCTGCACTAATCATGCCGGCAGTTAGCACCATCTCAAGCGCTTTTCCTCTCCCCACAAGTTGTGAGAGTCGTTGCGTACCACCATATCCCGGAATAACACCTAACGAAACTTCGGGTAAGCCCAGTTTTGCATTGTCAGATGCCACACGAATATGAGAAGACATGGCAAGTTCTAAACCACCGCCCAGTGCAAAGCCATTTATAGCTGCAATTACTGGGGTCCCTAATCGTTCAACAAATGTGAAGAGCTTTTCGTGACCATCTGCGCTTAACTTTTTTCCTTCTTCTACTGAAAAATGAGCAAACTCCTTAATGTCTGCACCAGCTACAAATGCCTTTTCTCCTGATCCTGTTAAAATAATAGCGCCTACACTGATATCATTATCAGCAGTTTTTAAAGCTCTGTGAAGTTCATCTATGGTTTCTGAATTCAACGCATTTAACTGAGAAGGCCTGTTTATGGTAATGGTCAATACATGGCCTTCCTGATCTACAAGTATATTATTCATCTCTGTAAAATATTCTGGTTAACATTTAAACTCATAAAGTTAACCAATGGAATTGCTACAAGAAGGTTTAAAAAGGGATTTTTATACACAGCTTTTTGTGCGCGCGGTGCTGATGATTAAGCGTTGTAAAAACTACAAAAAAGTGAATTATTTATTCTCCCGCCACCTTTTGTACAACTTTATGGCAATCATCAGAAGAATTCCGAGGGCAACGAAGCCAAGGGTTCCGTAGATCCAATTGATTTCATTGCGCATAATGATCAGAAAAATTATGGCCACTAAAAAGAGGGTGGCCACTTCGTTCCAAACCCTGTAAAAAGTACCCGAACGTTGATCGGTATCCGATTGCAGTTTTTTAAAAAAGATGTGGCAAGAGAAATGGTAGATAATTAATCCGCCGACAAACCCAAGTTTAATTTGCATGTAATCCAGTTGTAATAACCCGGGTCGCAGATAGAGCATGCTAAGACCAAAGATCAGGGTCAGTATCATGGATGGCCATGTAATTCCGTACCATAAACGTTTTGCCATCAGTTTATACTGCGGCACCAAAACTTCCTTTTCATTTTGCGGTTTTTCTTTGGCTTCCGCCTGATATACGAACAGACGGACAATATAAAACAGCCCTGCAAACCAGGTAATCACGAAAATGACGTGCAGGGATTTTATGAGGAGGTAGCTGTCCATTTATCTGTAAAAATTCATTTCGTCCAAATACTTAAAAACCTTCTCTGTCAATAAATAACGTACATCATTCCCTTCTTTGATCATATTTCTGATAAAGCTGGATGAAATTTTCATAAGTGGAACATCATTAAAAACCCTCACACTTTTATGCTGCTCAAACTCATTACCGGATTGATCGTCTGACTGTGCTTCCTGCATGGTAAGTACCCTTGGATACACATATATTTCATGGTTCTCCAGGATATATTCGTAATTTTTCCATTTGTGCAGTGTTCTCAGGTTGTCTTCTCCCATGATTAACACAAAGGTATGATCCGGGTATTTTTCTTTTAGGTTTTGCAAAGTAAATACCGTGTACGAAGGTTTGGGAAGATTAAATTCGATATCCGAAGCTTTCAGTTTTGGATTGTCTTCCACTGCAATTCTCACCATTGCCAGGCGGTGGTGATCTTCCAGTAAATTCGCTTTTTTCTTATGCGGATTGTGTGGAGAAACAACAAACCAAACACGATCCAAATCTGTTGTGTCAGCCATATAGTTTCCCAGAATCAGGTGTCCCACATGGATGGGATTATATGAACCGAAAAACAAACCGACCTTTTTCATCCTTCAATAAAATTAACAACCAGATCTTTAGCTTCCAAACACGCCTGTTCCAGATTATCATTCATCAAAACATAATCAAATAAATGTGCTTTTTCAAGCTCGCCATTGGCTTTGGCCAGACGCTTTTGAATACTTTTTTCTGTTTCTGTTCTTCTATCTCTTAAGCGTTGTTCCAACACAAATAATGAGGGAGGTTTAATGAAAACCGCCAATGCGTTCTTTCCAAATATTTTCTTGAGATTCAAGCCCCCTTCCGCATCCACATCAAATACCACTACTTTTCCTTTTGCCCAGGCTTTTTGGATCTCAGACTTTAGGGTTCCGTAGTACATGTTGTCATACACTTCTTCCCACTCTACGAATTCATCATTTTCAATACGCTTTTCAAATTCGGCCTGAGACATAAAGTGATAATCAATGCCGTCTTCTTCTCTTCCTCTGGGTTTACGACTTGCCGCTGAAATAGAAAATTCAAGTAGGTCAATATTTCTAAGAAGATAATGTACCAGGGTTGTTTTGCCTGCACCGGATGGGGCTGAAAAGATTACGCATTTACCGGTAATGGGGAAGTCATTTACTTTTTTTGTCTCGCTCATGTTGCTTTACGAGGGATCAGGTCCCTTTTACAATGTATTTAGCACTTGTTCTTTGATCTTCTCTAACTCATCTTTCATTTCCACTACGAGCTTTTGCATTTCTGAGTGGTAGGATTTTGATCCCAGGGTATTGATTTCACGCCCAATTTCCTGAGAAATAAATCCGAGTTTTTTTCCTTGAGATTTTGGCTCGTTCATAATCTCAATAAAATATTCCAGATGCTTGGAAAGGCGTTGTTTTTCTTCAGCAATATCAATCTTTTCAATGTAATAGATCAACTCTTGTTCAAAGCGGTTTTTATCCACCTTGGCCCCTCCAACAAATTCTTCCAGGTTTGTCTCTATTCGTTGTTTAATATCCTCCAAACGCGCACTTTCATACTCGGGAACCCGATCAAACGCCGCTTTGATATTGCCTATTCGAGTTTTGAATTCCTGAAAAATTGCTTCACCTTCTTGCTCTCGGAATTCTTTAAGCTTTTGGACCGCTTTTTCAGCTAAATCCCAGATAAACTTCCATTCTTCTTCTTTGATTTCATCTGCTTCCGTTGAAAAAATATCCGGCATGCGCATTAAAATACTCAATACGTCCTCGTGAGCTGACGTTATTTCCAGGTAGTGACCTAAATCAACCAACTGTGCGTAATACTTACCGGCGAGTTCTTTATTGATGGTGTAACCGCTATCACTGCCACTTGATTCTACATTAATATTGCATTCTACCTTACCACGATCGAGTTGCTCACCCAGGTATTTGCGCAATTCTATTTCCTTTTCCTTATAAGCAGGAGGCATCCTTACGTAAGTATCCAGGTTCTTACTGTTCAGTGATTTTACCTCAACGGTGATTTTTTTATTCTCGAAGGTTCCGCTGGCTTTACCGAAACCTGTCATAGATAGAAGCATAGAGAAAGATTTGAGCAAAAATAAAGAAATAAAAGGTTATAACTAACGTGTAGCTATAACCTTTCACTTTGCCAAAAAATTATGGTCTCTTTAGAAAGTCAATATTCCTGCGTAGATAATATTGGACGGATCAGAATAATCATACTGATAGATACCATCTTCTGCGATCATAATAGCAAGGCCGTTGTGTAAAATAATATCTCTTGATTTTATATCCGGATAATGATATTGCGGAGATGAACTAACGCTGCCTGAACTTGAAGCGTTATAGATTTTCAATCCGTCATCACCGTCACATACAAACACAAGGTTACCGTCTTTTGCCAAACCGTGCGGGTCTGTCATTTGAATGTTATCCTTGTTGTTAGGCAAATACTTGTTGGATACATCATATACCTGCATTTGATTAATGTCACCGGCGCAATCACTACCTGATCTTACTGTAAGGTATGCGTAATCACCATCCACAAATACCGGGTCACAAGAACGTACGTGTTCAGCTGTAGAGATATATTCCGGCATCAACCTGTTCATAGATGCGTCATAGATCATCATTCCGGTTGTAGTTCCGATATATAAATGGTTTCCGTTAGGGAAAATTGTCTCTACTTCTTCCCAGGTTCTGCGTGCACTTCCAGGTATAGTATTTTGCGGGTTTGAAATATCAAACGATTTGATATCTGAAACATCCAGTGCGTACAGGTAGTTATCCAGAATACCAAATTGGCTCATAGAACCGGCAAGGTTAACCCGTGCAGAAACTGCAGATTTAGTTTCAACTTCCTGCGGGCTGCAATCTTCACAATCCTTTACATTAAACTTGGCCATGAAGCCTGAAACTTCTTTGGTTTTTTCAATCTTCCAATCAATTACCACTCCCTTCGACATATCAATATCTGCAATTGGGTATCCTTCATTGATCATAGGAAGAGAATAAGTAAAAACTTCCTGTTCACGTGAAATCTTCTTGGGGTCGTACATATTTGAAATGTCCACTACCAAAAGATCCATAAAGCTATCCGCATAAAGTGTGGTACCTTTTACAGCCATTTGCGTATTTCCAGGGATATTCATAAACCCTATTGGGAAAGGGTTACCAGGATCTGTATTGTCATATACATGAATCCCTTTATCAATATCATTTACCAGGATGAAATTGTTGTGTAAATAAATATTACCAGCATTTTCCATCATCTTTCCCTGAGAAAACTCAAAGGAATTTCTGAAATCAGAGTAATCCATATACACCGGAACATTGGCATATACTTCTTTGTTTTTGTATTTTTTACATGAGTTTAGGGATATTGCCAGTGCTAATATTCCTAACAAGGGTAGAATTCGTTTCATAGGTCTAAAAATTTCGTGTCATTTTTTGCGATTAACAGAAAATTAACAAATGTTATGCCAAAACGGAAGGCGTCTAACCTAACTCGGTTTAGGTGCTCGTAGTAATTTACATAATTTTCCACTGCCAATTCCATTTTACCGATCTTTTCTTACCATAAACGAATCCAATAATGGCTATGGCAGAGGGAACTGCAGTTATTGATGAACCTATTAGAGCTAAGTCTGACAAATCCAGAAAATCAGAAGCTTGTATTTTTAAATAGATTCCTGCTGATAACAAATATACTGTAACTAACAACGGTATACTTCCACCGGCCGCAGCCCCATTACGATCCTGGCGTGTTGCTACGCGAATTGCTTCAATATCTTCCAAACGCAATGTGTCCTGGTTTATCAGAATAGAATGATCAGAGACGACCGAATAATTTCCTTTGTAGGGTTTCTTTTCGTCTTTCATCCAAACCTTAATTCTTCTTCCTTCTTTAATCATTCTTGCCGCACTATTATTGGGATTTATTAGATGGAGATTTTTTTTGTTTTCCTGAGTAATGCCGGGTATCGAACTGAAGAGCATCAGAACAGCCATTATGAATACGAAAAACTTCATGGATCTTGTTTTCTTCTAAAGTACCGCGATACAACGGTAGGTCAGAATTGAATATCACCACTCAAAGAAATCTATTGTGAAATCCGCAAAATGAATGTGGATATTACGGTATTATGAGGCACAAATATCCCAAACTGAAGCCGTACGAATTTATGTTTAACAAACTTATTACGAAGGGTTCTCTGTAAAATAATCCAGTAGAAGTCTTGCTTTTTTACGGCCAATGATCTTTTCAATTTCATCTTGCGAAGCCTCTCTAACCCTTTTCACCGACTTGAATTCCTGAATCAGCATTTCTGCTGTCCGCTCTCCAATACCTTCTATATTGGTGAGTTCTGTTCCCAAAGCTGCTTTACTTCTCTTATTTCGGTGGTGTGTAATTCCAAACCGGTGCGCTTCATTTCTGAGGTGTTGAATTACTTTCAGTGTTTCAGAACGCTTATCGATATAAATTGGAACCGAATCTCCCGGAAAGTAGATTTCTTCCAGCTTTTTAGCAATTCCGATAAGGGTGATCTTGCCTTTTAGCCCCAGTTTTTCAATACTTTTCATGGCTGAACTCAACTGCCCTTTGCCACCATCTATAATAACCAATTGCGGTAAGGGTTGTTCTTCTTCCATCAGGCGCTTGTACCTGCGGTAAACTACTTCTTCCATGGATGCAAAATCATCCGGTCCGGTAACCGTTTTGATGTTGAAATGGCGATAATCCTTTTTGGATGGCTTTGCATTTTTGAATACAACACAAGCCGCAACGGCGTTTGTTCCCTGAAAATTAGAGTTGTCAAAACACTCAATATGCCTTGGCCATTCATTTAAACGCAAATCATTTTTCATGGTTTCCATGATGCGTTCCACATGTCTGTCAGGATTCACCAATTTCTCCTGTTTGTGTTTTTCCATCATATAAAACCTGGCATTTCTTTGAGAAAGCTCAAGTAATGACCGTTTATCTCCGCGTTGCGGTTGTGTAATTCTGAAGTGTGAAAAATCTTCCTGAATGTCAACATCCGTAATAATCTCCTTCCCCTCTTTTCCAAATCTTTCCCGCATTTCAACAAGTACCAGAGGTATAATTTCTTCGGGAGATTCATCCAATTTTTTCTTCACCTCTACCGTATGTCCATGAATTATTGCTCCATTATTTAACTTTAGGTAATTCACATACGCGAATTTGTCGTCCTCCACCATGCTGATTACATCTACATTGTGGATGGTAGGACTCACCACCGCAGATTTGGCATAATATCCTTCCAGTAAACGAATCTTTTCTTTCACTTCCTGCGCGTCTTCGTATCGCATTTCCTTTGCTAAATCCTTCATCCAATTTTTAAGTGCACGGATAACAGAGGTAATGTTCCCTTTCAGAATATTGCGGATATCCTCCATATATCGGTTGTAGTCTTCTTCTGTTTCTTCACCAACACACGGGCCTTTACAGTTTCCAATATGATATTCCAGGCAAACTTTGTATTTCTTTTTAGCTATAGCTTCTTGTGACAGATTGAGATTACAGGTGCGCAACGGATAAACTTCCCGAATAAGATCCAATAAGGTGTACAACATTTTTACGCTGGCATACGGACCGTAATAAGTAGATCCGTCCTTTATGACACGTCTCGTTTTAAATACACGCGGAAATGGCTCATTCTTTACCACGATCCAGGGGTAGGTTTTATCATCCTTTAGTTGGATATTATACTTAGGCTGATATTTCTTGATCAGATTATTCTCCAGCAAAAGTGCATCTACCTCTGTGTCTACCACCAGGTATTTGATGTCATGAATGCGTCTTACAAGTATTGCTGTCTTTGCACTATCGTGATTCTTGGTAAAATAGGATGACACCCTTTTTTTAAGGTTTTTGGCTTTTCCCACATAGATGATCTTCCCATTTTTATCAAAATATTGATATATCCCTGGCTTATTTGGAATCGCCGAAATTTTATGTTTCAGATGTTCAAACATCACTGCAAATTTAGCGATTTATAACCGTGTGAAATCCATCCATATAGATACTCCAACCGTTCGTCCATTGTTCAGTACTATGTTATCATAGTAATTTATACTTTCGGGCAAACCTTTACAAAAAACCATGAAATCTATATTAACTATTCTATCCTTATTCGCATTTATTACTGCTTTTACACAGCAATATGAAAAATGTATGACGTATCAGCTGATGCAGTATCAGGAATCTGAAACTCCCGGATACATGCAATCTGTTAATGAAGCGTTTTTGAGAGCCAAAGAAAGTAATACTGTTCAGGACCGTGCAACGGTTTATACCATACCGGTTGTTGTACACATTGTATACGAAAATCCAGATGAAAACCTGGCGGACAGTGTGATTTTCAACCAAATCAATCGCTTAAATGAAGATTTCAGGAGAATAAATGCCGATACAGTAAATATGCGTACCGATTTTGAGACCATTGTGGGTGATAGTTTTATTCAATTTGAATTGGCTACGGTTGATCCGGATGGAAACCCTACCAATGGAATTACACGAACCAGCACTTCGGTGAGTTCATTTCTTGGTATAGGTGGTTTTCCAGCAGAGGGTGTGAAAAGCACTGCTGACGGTGGAATAGACCCGTGGAATCAGTTGGATTATCTGAATATTTGGGTCTGTGATATGTCTTTCTTCGGAACGCCAGGGCTTTTAGGGTATGCGACTCCTCCAAACAACTTGCCTCATTGGCCTGCGGGCTCTGCTGACAATATGAGTGATGGTGTGGTGGTTCAATACCAGGCTTTTGGTGCAAATAATCCAAATGCATTAGATCTAGGTGGCGGACCAATTGATGTTCAGGGAAGAACACTTGTTCACGAAGTTGGTCATTACCTTGGACTAAGACATATTTGGGGAGATGGTGATTGCACGGCCCAAGATGGTATAGATGACACGCCAAATGCCGCTGATCAATCAAATCAGGATTGCAATCAGGTGATTAACTCATGTACAGATACAATCGGTGTATTGGGTGATTTACCTGACATGGTAGAAAACTACATGGACTATTCAGAAGAAACCTGCCAAAATTCATTTACTGATGGGCAGATAGATATGATGCGTAGTATTATTGAAGTTTACCGTTGGGAACTGGTAAATGGCACACCGGCCGGATTATCGCAAAAAGAAGCATTTACATTACATGTATTTCCAAATCCAGCAACTGATTTAGTAACCATTACAGGAATTCCTTCGGGACACAATAATCTACAGGTATATTCTGAAACGGGTCAATTGATTATGGAAATTGCCAACCCGCAAACCAAAGTGGAATTACGTGACCTCGAAAAAGGAATTTACATTGTCCGAGTGACTTCAGAAGTGGGGATTGTAAACCGCAGGGTTGTTATATTGTAATGACAAATTTATCCTGAGACCTTCTGACCTTTTTGCGTTTAGCATTGGGATCATCACTTGCTGAAAAACCAACCGGTAAAGCAAGAACGGATGCCAGGTTTAGTTTGTCTAAACCAAGGACTTCATCATATTCTTCAGGGATAAATCCTTCCATGGGACATGACCCAATTTCGAGGATGGCACAAGCAGCCAGAAGCTTGCCCAGTGCAATATACACCTGCTTATCCATCCAATTTATCTGATCTTCTTTTCGTTTGGTCAGAATTGAGTTTGTCATGGCGTTCTTAAAACCGGATAGCGTCTCTTTTTCAATATCACGAGTGGATGAGATGTTCTCCACGTAATCTTCAATATGATCGAGGTCAATATCGCGTTCTCTGCACAAAACCAGCAGATGAGAGGCATCTGCAACCTGTCGTTGGCCAAAGGAGCAGTCAACGAGCTTTTCCCTTAATTCTTGATCTTCCACTACCACAATTTTCATCAGTTGTAACCCGTAGGAAGTTGCTGTTAAGCGAGCTACTTCTAATAATGCGTCGAGCTGTTTATCACTCAGTTTCTTAGTAGGATCGAACCTTTTTACGGCATATCTTTTTTGAAGAGATTCTATAAGCTTTGCATCCATGACCAACAAATTGTAGTACAAATATACAAGAGATACAGCGCTCAACCCCAACATTTTCGGCTATTTAACGAATTTTATTGAAAATCACCCAAACTTGTCAATCCTATACTTTAATCCGTTATATTTGTTCACCTTTATAAATTGTGAGTATATGGCGGATTTGGTAAGATATTCCGACAAGGATTTAGCAGAGTTCAGAGAAATAATAGAAGCCAAGTTGAAAGAGGCGAAAGAGGACCTGCACTTGTTAAAAGGTCAGTTAGACCATTCAGATGATCATGGTACAGATGATACCGGTAGATCTTTTAACATGATGGAAGATGGATCAGAAACAATGTCCAGAGAAGAAATGGCTCAGTTAGCAGCTCGCCAGGAAAAGTTTATTCAAAACTTACAAAATGCATTGATCCGTATTGAAAACAAGACTTACGGTATATGCCGTGTAACAGGAAAACTCATTAAAAAGGAACGCTTAAAGCTGGTTCCTCACGCAACTTTGAGTATTGAAGCAAAGAATGCGCAAGGATAAGATATCTACAGGCTGGCAGGTAATAATCCTCATAGTTTTTGTTTTAATTGTTGATCAGGTCGTAAAGATTTGGATCAAGACGGGTTTTGACCCTATGGAAACACGATCGGTTATCGACGGTTTTTTTCAACTTCATTATATAGAAAACAGAGGGATGGCTTTTGGCACTACACTTGGTAATGGTGCCCTGGCAAAATATGCTCTTTCTATCTTTCGACTGGTAGCTATAATTGGTATCGGTTATTACATTGCCAAATTGCTTAAAGAAAAAGATGTTCACACAGGATTGATCTTTGCTGTTGGTTTAATCTTTGCCGGAGCTACAGGTAATTTGATTGATGGAATGTTCTACGATTATATTTTCGAAGTAAATCCGAATATTGGATGGAATCATGCCCTGGATGCAGATGGCAATCCGGTATTTGATCAGAATGGTTATGTAAGGCGTCCGACCGGCTTTTTGCTGGGTAGTGTTGTAGATATGTTTCAGTTTACCGTTAGGTGGCCAAAAGGTATGCCTTTCGGTTTAGGGGGAGAACAAATTTTCGGTGCCATTTGGAATGTGGCGGATGCATCCATCACGATTGGTGTTGGGATCATTGTTGTTCGATACAGGGCATTCTTCAGAAAATCTAAAAAGTCCGGAGAGGATGGAGATGAAAATGCGGCTAATGACGCGGTGCAGCCAGAATCTTCTCCAGAAGCTCAATCGTAGCTACTTCGGTAGATGCTTCCGGCATGTGAATTCGCGCTCCGGTGTTTAAGTTTTCAAAGTGATTTTTACTCGTTGCTCCCATCACAATAAATTCTACATTTTCTACAGAATTTTCAAGGAGATATCCATCTATATTGGAAGGTGAAGTAAGAATAGCGAAATCTACTTTAGGAACTTTGGTCGGTTCTACAGATGTATTGTACAACACCATTTCATGACAAACATTGTGCTGATTGACATTCACAATACTCTTTTTAGAAAGTTGACTTACCGGAAATAAAACCACCTCATGAGGGTGGATAGAGTCAAAAAAGTCCTTGCCGATTTTTTCCGGTGTCTTCCGGTTATCGCCTACAAAGTCTGCTTCAATTCCTCGTGATTCTAGCCTGTTGAGTGTTCCACCACCGTAGACGGCAATTTTCTTTGCCAAAATTGGATAATGATCAAAGTAAACATCTACTCCGTTTGGTGAAGAAAAAAAGATCCAGTCTGATGGGATTACGTCCTGATCCTTAATAGGCTCAATGCGAATAAATGGCGTCTCAATCAAAGCGTGCCCTTTATCCGTTGCCCATTCTCGCAACAAAGAATCCGTCGACAAATTTCTTGAAACCAATATTGTTTTAGGAAATGCCATCTTTTAAATCATCAACTATTGTATCAACCAAACCTTCTTTCTGAGTTGACTGATAAGAGTTTACCTCAGCTTCTGAAGATTTATCCTGTGCAAAGCTAGTATAAACTATCCACTCTTCAAGTTCCTTAATACAATATACCCCGAGTGGCAGTTGACACCCTCCGTCCATTTGCTTTAACACTGCGCGTTCTATTTCTATAACTTCCGCAACATCCTCATTATGTATGGCCTGTAATGCCTCATTCAATTCATGGTCATCTTCCCTAATCTGTAATCCCAATACCCCTTGCGCAGGTGCCGGTATAAAAAGCGTAGGACTCAATTCCAGTACTTTCAGGTCCGAAAGATCAAGCTCTAATCGTTTTATCCCCGCTGTCGCTACAACAATGGCATCATATTGCCCATCTCTCAACTTTTGAATACGAGTAGGTACATTTCCTCTCAAATCCTTCAGTTCGATATCTGAGCGCAGACTTTTCAATTGTGTTTGCCGCCGAGCAGAAGAAGTACCAACAATTGGATTTTCTTTTAACTCTAATAACATGATCTCATCAAAAGCCTCTTCTCGAATCAATAGTGTGTCCGTTGGATTTTCACGGTAGGATACGGCAGCAATTCGCAAGCCTTCCGGAGGAGTAGTTTCCAAATCTTTGTGAGAATGTACAGCCAGATCAATTTCTTTACTCAGCAACGCAGCTTCAATCTCTTTGGTAAAAAATCCTTTCCCCTCCATTTTGTCAAAGCTCAGGTGCTGAATCTTGTCTCCCTGCGTTTGAATTATCTTTATCTCCACCTCGTGGCCAAGACCTACCAATTGTTCTTCAACATAATGTGCTTGCCATAGTGCCAGGTCACTGCCTCTGGATCCAATAGTTATCTTCATAGCTCAGGATCTTTTTGAGAAAACATCTCCTTGGCTACTAACATTGGAACCGATACATATTTTTTCTCCATATAATTCAGGATCTTATCCACTACTTCTCTTGATTCCTCATCCAACTTCTCCAAATCTTTACAAAACACTTCATTTACTGCAATGGTTCTGATTTCTTTGACGCGTTCAGGTATTGATCTCATTTTGATCTCTACTTGTCTGAGTTTGAATATTTCTTTAAACTCCTCCACAGCCGTAAAAATTATTTTACGCACTTTGATGAGTTCTTTTTTTCTTTCTGCCAGGTTATTTTCGGAAATCGATTTTAGGTAATCCACAGAAATATGATCAACACTGTTTTGTTCTTTCACCGATTCGTCTAAATCTGCTGGTACAGCTAAATCAATGACAATCTTCTTACTGCTTTCACCATTCAACAAGGATTGATAAACCTCATTGGTGATAATGGTATCCGCAGCCGCAGTACATGTCACCATTAAATCAAAGCCTTGCTGATGCTGATTTATATCACTTAGTGGTTTATACGTTCCATTCAGTAAATCTGCCAGTTGTTCTCCGCGTTCTTTTGACCGGTTGAACACCGTAAAATTTTCGAAGCCATGTTTCTTTAAAAAACGCCCCATATTGGTGTTCGTCACACCTGCGCCTACAAACAAAACCCGTGCATCTTTTGCCAGTCCTTTCTCCACCAATTTGTGATAAGCTAAGGACACCACTGAAACAGGTTTTCTGGCTATTTCAGTTTCTGTATATACTTTTTTAGCGGTTTGAATTACCTGTTGCATGACAATCCGGATAGTATCTCCTGAAAGGTCATTAAGTCTGGCAAATTCAAAGGCATCTTTCATTTGCGTAATGATTTCCCGCTCACCAATGACCATGGAATCAAGCGAACATGCGACCTCCATCAGGTGGTTCACCGCGTTAATTCCATTCCACGATTTACTCCCTTCCAATAATGCTTCAATATGCGCTTCGTCCCAATCTGCATTGAATTCATTGAGAAAGTGTGCACGAAAGACATCACTGATTTCGTGTTGTGAAACAAATATGAACTCAACACGATTACAGGTAGATAGATACATGATTTCTTCCAGATTCATCTGAGATTTAAGGTGTTGCATTTTTTCAACCACCTGATCTTCTTCCAGATGAAAATTCCCGATCTGATCAACACCTATGGTATGGTGCGTAAACGCTATGACATTAAAGCGAAGCATGTAATGTGCATGCAAAATTCATCAACTTTTAAGGGGTATTTGTCATGGAATTGTCAGGAGCTTAGGAAACTGACGAAAATCATAAAAGAAGATGATGTGTGTGCAACGAATTGGCCCTATTACGGAATGAGATTGTAATTATAATATTTCATGCTCATCACAGAATTTGATGAGCTCGGCGGCATTATTGAGATTGGTTTTAGCGAGAATTCTTTTGCGATAAGTATCCACCGTAGATTTAGCAATATTCATTTCATCTGCTATTTCTTTACTTTGCCTACCCTCTTTGATTTTTTTAATCACCTCCAACTCGCGCTTACTGAAAAGCTTACGCATATGACCATTAACCCGGAGGCCAATGATACACACGTCATCTACTTGTTCTAAGCTTCCTTTCCACCGCTCAAACGCTGTATCCAGAATATCTTTCTGAGAGTCCATCTCTTTGTCTTCAATATCCAACAAGAGTTGTTTGAAAGGCTTGTATTTAAATTTTTTTCCTTTATCACCTCCAAACTGATCTGCAAATCCATCTGAAAACAAGTAGATACAATCCCCGGGTTCCAGTTGTATTTCAATAGTTTTGAAGGGCTCCATGTATTCGTAATTCCCAACCGGTTGTTTGTTGGCCGAATATTCTATTAGTTTTCTGTTGCCTGATTCCAACACCTTCACGTTCTCCGGAACTTTCGTGTCTTCACCGGTTATTCTGTAAAGGCTGTTATGCGCCCCTGAAAACCAAACTGTTCGATCCATCAGGTCAATGGCACACACGGCTATATCCATTCCATCTTTTACTTCATGTTCACTTTGCTCAAATGATTCCCGAACAATCTCCGCAACTTTATCCAGTAGTTCACCAGGATCTGCGATATCAAACTCTTTTACTGCTCGCTTGAGCGCGTTTGAGCAAACAACGGACACCATGGCTCCGGGGACACCATGCCCCGTGCAATCTGCGGCTGCGTAAAAAATCACGTTTCTGCCATTGCGTTTGGCGGTTTCCATCCAATAAAAGTCTCCGGCAACAATATCTTTGGGTTTGTATAGAATAAAACTATCGTTGAGCCATTCCTTGACTAATTTCTGTGGAGGTAAAATGGCTGTTTGCAATCTTTTGGCATAAGTGATGGAGTCCAGGATTTCCTTGTTCTTTTCTTCAACGAGGTCACGTTGATGCTCCGCTGCTTCTTTTTGTTTTTTAATCTCAACGGTAGCTTCATCTACTTTGTTTTCCAATACAACCTGCCTTCTTCGTAAAGCTGCTGTCCTGACCCTGAAAAAGGCAAAGAATCCACCCAATATCAAGAGAACAAAAATGATTCTTGCCAGCGCGGTTTGGTACCAGGGTTTGGCGATAGAAAATTTAATAGAAACCGGTTGTGATGCTCCGATTTCGTTTACCGCCTTTACCTGAAACTCATAATTTCCTGGCTTCAATTCAGGATAGGAAACAGATTTATTTTCTGTTTTTATCCAGTCATTCTGTAAACCCCTCAATTGATATTCATACCATTGTTTTTCATCTAAATGACTAATTCCCTGAAAAAAGAACGTCAGGTGATTTTGATCGTGTTTAAACTGAATTTGGTTTGGGATGTCTGCATAATTAGAATGATGTAAATCACAACTGAAATTGTTCCAGTTAACTGTATCATTATTTAGTTGAAAACCTGTAAAGAAAATTGTTGGTGTTTCCTTGGTCCTGTAATTACCTACTAAATCAAAAGTGTATGCTAAACCATCCCCACTCCACATGTTCAAAATAGAGTCACCAATAAATTTATGCTTAACGGCTCCTGTATAACCAGTTGAAGGTGTCCAGGTTTTCTTAATTTTGAGCGGGCCATCACTATTGATACTCAACCGTTCGATCTGCTGTAAACCAAACGAAGAGCTGGCAAAAATAAAATTTGTATCAGGATCAAAGAAAATAGATGAGATGTCTGAAATTAGCAGTCCATCCTTCACTTTCTTTTGGTAAAATTTACCCGTTTTATAGTTAAAGGACAAAATGCCCATCCCTTTTCCAGTATAATAGATGTTCCCATCTCCAGCAAAGAGCGGTTTAATCCAGGAGACCGGCCTTTTCCATATCCCCTCAATTACATCCTCATCATAGGGAAAATACTGATACATTGAACCTTGTTTTACAACAATACATTGTTTGGCAAAGCCCAACCAACCATTTGGGATGCTGTAAAATTGTGAACCTGTCCAGTCCAATGTATCACTAACTTCGTTAAAAGGCTCAAATCTTTTTGTGCTTAGGTCAAATTTAAGGGTATACTTTTTGCCCCAACCATATGCATCAACCTCTTCTCCATCTTCTACCTTTTTAGCCAATGTATATATGTGAAAACCCACTCCGTAACACTCCGATTTTTCGCAATACTTTGAATCAAAGAAGCTCGTGTCTATAGCTACATAACTAAATGGGTCACCTACTTTCTTGTAGTGAACACCCTCGTCTGTTAACAGAAATAATTCATCATTGAAATAGCGAATTCTCACTCTAAAAAAACTTTCATTATGGACGGCATTTTTCAACGACCCTGTTGTACACTTTTCAACAGTAAGGTTCGGCTTTACTTTATAGACATTTTCCAACAGATCAGGGAATGAGTATAGGATGGGATCATCTGGATTAGGTACACCGGTAACGAAATATACATTTCCGTCACTATCTTCTCCAAACCCAGCCTGCGGGGGAACTTTTTCCTTGGTAAGAAAATGGAGTTCAACATCTCTTTGTACATATAGCCCTTCATCCCGAACGTAATAATTATCCCCGTTTCTAGCCGTGAAGGTTGGATACCATGAATTGGCACTTTTTGAAGTTACGGGTTCAACTGAAATACTTAAATCAGATGGCAAACATTTATAGACCCCATTTCTACTTGAAATCCACAGTATGTCCTCACGATCAACCATGTATAAAACGTCAGAGTGAAGAAATTGTTCCGGAAAACGCATTATGGAATGATAGTTCCCACTATTAATTACAAAGATTTCCGTTGTATCATTATCATGCCATTTTCCATAGATCCTTTCTTTGGAATCAATTTGAAAATCATAGAGGTGTTGTTTTTGGAAAACTGTATCAAAATTCACGGAATTAAACCTGTAAATGCCATTGTGGTCAACTATATAAGGGGAGTCTTTTTTATTTAGAAAAACTGTTGATTCTCCCTGAGCATTATAATGTGTACGATCACCATTTTCGTTTATACAAAATATCCCAGGATTCGGGTTGTCTTCCGTAGGATAGACAGAAACCCAATAATTATTATCGGCATCCACAAGTACGTCTGCCATATGAGGGATGTTAGTAAAGATTTTAACAGATCTAGCCTCAAAATCTAATCTTGCCAATTCTCCATCATGGGTGTTGAACCACAAATTTCTTTTATTGTCTTCTTTGAAGTTCTCAGTTCCCGATAACCTATACCAGTAATTCTCAGATAAAACGTGGTGAATTGGTTGGATTGAAACTCCAATTTTCTTCATCATATTAACAACATCAGTTGTGTCCCCATCAACATATCTCAAAATAGACAAAGAATCTTTATCCTTATCATACTCAAATGACCAGAAATACTCAAACTTATCTACGAAAGCATGCGTCATTAAAATTTTAGAACGTCCTGTGGACTCGGTGTAGGTATGTATCTCGTAGGATCCGTGATTTATATAATCAATAGTATTACCATGTACATAACTGCTTGACCAGTAAATTTTATTTCCAACAGTTTTAGCGCCTCTGAAGTTACCCCATTTGAAAACAAATCTATCAGCTTTTACCTGGTCAAAGTGATCACCATAAAGACGTGTGAAACCATTTCCATTAGCTAGCCAGACAACTCCTTTACTATCCTGAAAAAACCCGGCTCCACTTTTGTTTATAAGACCGTCTTCATACGAAAGTTTTGTGATTCGATAGGATTGCCCATACCCATTAAGAGAAAAAAGTACAGTGGAAACAAAAATCGCTACTCTTAAATATTTCATAGTCCTCACTTTTGCATTATTTTCAAATCACGGAATTATTGCAAAAGCTTTCAATACCCAATAATAGGGATTTAATTACTTTTTTGATTTTAGGCGACTTCATTCGGTTTTGAAGGTGAGTTTCAAAAGGTTGAAGCCACTATACCTACAAATATGGACAAATATTTCAGTTTTTGGGAAAGTCGAATCACACTTAAATAAATAAACAAGTCTACTCAATCGATAAAACCCCCATTAATATCATTTCTGCCGTGAAGTACCAACTAATCAGTTTATCTTGGATAAGCATTATCGCCTCAAAACTCAATATTTATATATGTCTAATAAAGCATCCACTAATCTTTTTGAACTGATCAAAAGCTTAAACAAAAGTGAAAAACGCTACTTTAAGGTCTTTTCCTCACGGCATACTATTGGTGATGAAAACAGCTACATAAAACTGTTTGATTACATTGATAAAATGGAAGATTATGATGAAGACAAAGTCTTTAAACACTTTAAGGGTAAAGCACTTCTAAATAAGTTTTCCATTACGAAAGCTCGGCTGTATGCCAACATTTTAAAAAGTTTAGATACGTTTTATTCCACATCTTCTGTGGATGCTCAGATTTTCAGATCCATTCACTCCGCGGAGATTTTATATAACAAAGGCTTGTACAAGCAATCTGAAAAAATATTGAACTCAGCAGAGAAACAGGCTCGAAAGCACGAGAATTATAATCTGCTTTTAGAAATAAAGCAAAAGCAAAAACGATTAATAGAAAATGAGCTTTATACAGATGTGAATGCAGATCAAATTGCTACCATGTTCACCGAAGAGAAAGACATTATAGATGAGATAAAACAGTACCACAAATTGTGGAATGTCAAAAGTCTAATTTTTCAGGAAATCAACCGAAATGGTAAAGTTCGGGATGAAGATGATACATTGAAGCTAAAAGAGTTGGTGAGTCAGGTAGAAAATATGGATATGTCTGAAGCATCCACAAAAAGCCGATACCTTTTTCACCACATTCAATCTGCCTATTATTTCTCCGTAAATGATCTGGAGCTTTCACACTATCACCTTAAGTCAATTCTGGAGATACTGGAGGACAATGAAGTATTGGCTAAAGAAAAGCCCAATATCTACTTCTCAGCCCTGACCAATATTATTTACATATCCACACGATTAAAAAAATATGAAGACGCACAGGTTAATCTTGGCAAGCTAAAGAAGCTTGAAAATCCCGGTCAATCTATTGATTTGGACATTAAGTATTTTTCCAGTACGTACAGTTTGGAGTTATCCCTGTTACGTGAAAAGGGAGATTATAAACGCGCTTTAGAACTCATTCCACAGATTGAAGAGGGTTATCGTCTTTATGGTTCACACATAAATAGCCTCCGCAAGGCTTATATTGATTTTCAGGTTGGCGTGATCTATCTTGCCCTAGGCGAATACTCCAGTGCATTGAAATGGATCAACAACATACTCAACGAAAGCAAGATTGACCAAAAGCAGGATATCTACTGTTTTGCACAATTAATCAACCTAATTTTACATTTTGAGCTAAACAATATTCGCTTCTTGCCTTATGCCATTAACTCGACCAAACGTTACCTAAAAAACAGAAACCGCATTTACCGTTTTGAAGAGATCTTTTTGAAGTTAATCTCTCAAATATCTCGAACAAATAACGTGTTTGATCTGCAGGAAAAACTTGTTCCTATTGAAGAAGAGTTATTGAAGTTAAAAGAGGACCCAAAAGAGCAGATTGTTTTTGAATATTTTGACTTCTTAACCTGGGTTCAAAGTAAGCTCAAACAAAAAACTTTCCTCGAATTAAAAAAGGAAGATTTGAAGGCAGCATAGATTTTGCCATAGGCCTTTAAAGTGCACTTTTAAATACCCCGCATTACTATTCGAATAAGTTTGAGCACAAAATAAAATGTGATGATCGCGGGCCACACATAAATAAACCACTCACCTGGTTCTTCCATCAATAAAACCCATTGCCAGGCAGTCCATCCGCCCAGGCTAGTAAACCATACAAATGCAAGCAGTCCGGCAAGAAGTGAAACGAGCACGACGCGTGGTCGCTCTTTGATTTGACCAAATAGCAGGCTGGTCAACCCCAA
The DNA here is from genome assembly GCA_014762645.1 of Crocinitomicaceae bacterium. Lineage (GTDB taxonomy): Bacteria > Bacteroidota > Bacteroidia > Flavobacteriales_D > Crocinitomicaceae > Paracrocinitomix. The sequence continues at coordinate 12,171 of JABURP010000127.1, read as the reverse complement.
ATACCCAATGATACCAAGAATTGACGTCAACAAAGAAGGTATATCACCTGATTTATAAGGACCTTCAGCAATTTTAGATAAAGCGAGTAATGTCAATCCAAGCAGGAGAGTTGCCGGAACTAAGGCTGTAACTACCAAAAAATAATCGATCTTTCGCATAGCCCACTGATGTTATGCTGTACGGAGTCTACTTAATTACTGTTACGTGTCCCTGCACCATAATCGGGGTAATATTATCCTTGAAAGACGTGTATTTGATCTTCCAGACATAAATACCATCCGGAACGATCACCCCATTATAAGAACCATCCCATGAAGCATTCCATTCATTCGCGTAATGAATTTCTTCACCCCACCGGTTGTAGATCCATAGTTCATATTGTTGATCTTCAAAAAGCACCGGTTGAAAACGGTTATTGAAGGAGTCTCCATTTGGCGTAAAAGCATTAGGCACCATAATGTCCATCACCGGAATAACTTTGAGTTCACCAAAAGTTTTATCGTAACAACCATATTGATTGTAGACAATTTGCCACGGCAAATAAACGCCTGGATCAGAATAGGTATGATAAACACTGTCTTGATTGGTATAGGATCCATCTGCGAAATAAAACCATGATTCAACGGCATCAATAGATTCATCCGTAAAAAAGAATTCGTTGCCGTATTCTAACTGTTCATAAGGCGTAACAGAAAATTGTGCTGTAGGTCGTGGAAATACTTCTATGAGATTAGGACGGAACATCTCCAGGGTGTCAATACACCCACTCGTTGTCCATATCGTTAGGTTTACATCATACACCCCTACTTGATCATAGACATGCGTTGGGTGCGTATCGGTGGAAGTGGTTCCATCTCCAAAATCCCAAAGGGAGTAGATTGGTGTACTTGCTGTAGAAAGATTAGTAAACTGGGCAGTATATGGCACACATTTCAATTCATCAGGAACCGTAAAATTTATCGTTGGTGGAAATGCGACAAGAACTTCATTCGAGTAACTTGTACTACATTGATCAAAATTAACTGTAAAGGTGATCGGTTTAGTGCCTGGATTTCCGAAAACAATATTGGTTGGATTTTGATCCGTAGAGGTTGATGGCGTAGCATCCGGACCGAAATCCCATTCAAAGGTAGTCCCAGTTGTTGGAAACGTTCCCTGGCCATTAAAATCAAAACTATTACCTATAACACATTGTGCTGGTGGAGGATCAAAAAAAGCATCTATCTCATTATTTAAAATAAAGGTTCCCCAAGAGGTATCCGTACAAGGTGATCCGGGATTTACTACCAACATAACCTCATAGGTGCCTGGTTGTGGGTACGTATACGTTGGTGCAAAATCAGAGCTCACGTCTGTTGTAATTCCTGGTACGCCAAAGTCCCACAAATAAGTAGTCCCACCATAACTGCCGTTTTCAAACTGAACGGTTAACCCCTGACAATAAGATTCAAATGTAGAAAGGTCAGTTTGTGGTACAACATCCGCTTGTAAATCGATCTGACAACTAATCACCCTAAATAAAAAGTCGCGTACCGAGGTACCAATCAAAACTCCATTTCTATATTCTTTAACACACACACCAACTGCGTACAATCCTGGAGCACCAGGTGCCGCCACCATCAAACCTGTGACGGGATCGATAGAAATTGTTCCAGGACCAAATGGATCTGTTGCACTTGTACCACTTGCCCAAACCACAGGGCTATAAGGAGGAGCCTGAGCCGGATTGGGCGCCGGATTAAAATCACTGCCACCATGATATGGCGTGCATAAATCATACACAAGACTATCACCATCAGGATCTGTAGCTGAATGATCAAAGATTAAATCATCATTTGAACAAAGTAATAGTGGTGGGAAATTATTAAATCGAGGGCTGCTATTTACAGGTATCGCAGATTGAGCAGGAATATCAACTGTTAATGTAATTCCAGCACCACCGGGGTTTACAAGATTAGCTACATTTGGCCCGCGACAACAACGTTGGTAAGAAAGTGTCCATCCATTTGATGAAGCCGGAAGGTTGACCACTTTTGTATAAACCGCTTCTTCCACACAAATATCATTTGGGATTTGTACACAAGGATTTGAAAATTGAACAGCTAATTCATTGCTCCCTGGAAATGGGATTGTGAAATCATAAATTTGAGTTCCACTTCCATTAAAAACCGTTACCGGTAAATTGGCGTCATATTGTGCGCCGTCTGAGAGACAATCACGATATAACTTAATCGTAATTTGATATTGATTACCACCAAGTGCATCATAAAACATTTCACCACCCACAATATGGGAGGCAAAACCTCTCAACGCAAAAAAGCTGAGAAATGCTATTAGCACTAATCTGATCATGGATCACAAATTTAACTAAAATCCATCCGCCAGTAAAGTATTTAACTGGTAAACAGTATAATCTATTTATTGATTAGCAAATACCTTGCCGTTTTAAAAGAAAAATCCGAGACCGAATGAAAACCTCATCTCATCCAGATAGACCGGATAAGTATTGGCTTTATGCTGACCAAAGATGTACCTGCCTTCTACAAAGAAATAAAAGTACTTTTCTCCATAATAAGAAAACCCACCTACTGCAGATCCAATTGGATTAGCCGCAATTTTATATTCTAAATCACTCGAAGTTGAATCACCTAAAGTACCGTACTCTGATGATCTGGCGATTGCAATTCCCGGTTGAAATCCAAGATACGGTTGAAAACGCGTATCTGTAAAGTGATAAAAAGCACCAGCATAAAGCTGATGATTCATATCAAATCGTGGTCGATCACCAAAGGCTGTGAGGTAATAAAATCCATCTCCGCGAATATGAATACGATCATGGAGGTAACCTAGATAACCATGAAGTTGAATCGTTTGTGTATTTTCTGTCAAAAGTCCCGGGGCAAATGCTAATGTGGCATTTAACTTCCAATCTCTTTCTTTTTTCGTATCCTGCGCATTACTTACCCATGAGATTAAACAGACCAGGATAAGTGTTACTTGCTTAAATCTTACCATAAATCTGCTAATCTTATGTTCATACTTGCCGTAATTAATACGTGACCTTCCATGCCAACTCCGGATGCTTCTGTTCCGGTTGTTAGATAATACCCACTTGGTGTTTCGTTTAGTTCATAATCCAGGTGTTTGCCCAAGTGTAGCATATACTGTGCTTGCAAGGAAATATCAAACCGATCATTGAGAAAAAAATGAGATCCCAAGCCCATTTGTATTGCCGAACTCCAGCGCGTTACAATTTCATCCGATCGATCTTCATAAGGTGTGCTCAGTGGAATCACTTTGGCGTAATCAAAACAATGTCCCGCAACAACATAAGGAGTAATCCTGCCAAATTGCTTAGGGTAAAACATGACCGACCAACCAATGTGAGCATTATTTCGCGTCCCGGCACCTTTGAGATCTAACGTAATCCAGTCGGCAAACCATTCGGTATTCATAAAATCGAATATTTGCCATCTAGTTTGACCGCCAACACCCAAACCTGGAATATTATCATGTCCAAACAAACTAGTGGTGGTGCGCATACCTACTGACACCTGCCCTTTTTGTAAGTACCGCGCATCTTCCGTTTCCCCACCGTCATCCTGACCAATGGAATAAACGCCCCAGAAGAGAACGAGAATAAAGGTTAACGTAGTTCTTTTCATAGTTGATAAAACTATTCCCGCAGGAATTTATTGCAGATAAAGTTAAAATTTCTTGTAAATAGAAGCAATTTAAATCTTTTAGACTCAGGAATTTCCTTCCATTTCAAATGAAACCCTGATCAATTTATAATCAACCAAATAAATTATTAAGTTTAAAGAAAACTAATAATCTAAATTTTATGAGCAATATTCAAACATATTATGATATGGTCGAATCGTGTATTCGGCAACTAGGGGTTGATCCTGCCACTTGCAGGGGAGATCGTCCCGGGGCATGGTCACTTGTAAGAGGAAGTGCCAAGGTTTATATTGATTGTTGGCACATTGAAAGTCAGGGAAGGCCTTACTTTCAGGTAATGAGCCCAGTAATGAAAGTTCCCGAGCAAAATAAAGAAACTTTTTTCTATGACCTTTTATCTTTTAATGACAAGCTTTTTTCGTGTGCATTTTCTATTTATAATGAATGGGCATGGATTAAAATGATTAGAGAATGTGACGGTTTGGACGCAAGTGAAACCCTTGCTATTATTCAACGTGTTGGTGCATACGCTGATCAGTATGACGACCTATTAAAGCAACATTACGAATCTACTGCGGATGTCAATACAGCGAATGCTGATGGCGCCGGACGTTAATGCAAGATTTTAAATTTCAATCGTACGTAGAATTTTACGAATCCCTCACTGACGAAGAAAAAGTGATGGTTTCTATTTTAAAGGAACTCATTCAGGATACCCTTCCGAACATATAGGAAAAACTATCCTGGAATGTTCCTTTTTTTATAATCATAACAGCATTTGCTATATCTGGCCGGGATCTGTACCCTGGGGAAAGAAAACAAAACCTGGTGTGGAACTTGGTTTCACAAAGGGTTACTTAATGAAACCCAACGACTTTCTGGAAAAAGGAAACCGAAAACAAGTTTTCATTAAAACCTTTTATTCAATGGATGAAATTGTTGCCGATTCAGAATTAATTGTGGCTTTACTGAAAGAAGCACATGCCCTGGACAAAAAATAAAGCGGCAGAGGTTATTACAAGTTTTGGCGTTACTTTCTGCGTGCTACTACTTACCCCCACCACCAGTTTTCCACGAAAATATATACCGAATTAAAACTATACATCACCTTTAGGAATTAAAAGGCCAATTGGTACAAGCGGTAGCACTTATATATGTATTGATAAGTGGTTATGGACGATCTCTGATAAAAGGCTAAAAACTATTATAAGCGAACATTTCATCCGCAATAACTGTTAATTTTACACACATGAAAAATCAGTTCAGCAGGGCCTATCTTAGGTTTTCATGGATTACACTTGTATTCATTTATCTTGTAATAATTGCAGGAAGTGTCGTGAGAACAACCGGGTCAGGTATGGGCTGTCCGGATTGGCCAAAATGCTTCGATCAGGTTATTCCACCAACGAATGAGGCGCAGCTGCCTGATAATTATAAAGATAAGTACCGATCTTATCGGGTTGAAAAAGTAGAGCGATTTGCCGGTTTTTTGGAAACAATAGGTTTGGACGAGACAGCAAGCGAACTTCGTCAGGACGAATCCCTTTTAATAGAACAGGATTTCAATGCGGCTAAAACCTGGACAGAATATGGTAATCGCTTGGTTGGTTTTTTAGCGGGGAATTTCGTACTCATTCTATTCATCTGGACGTTTATCCGCTACCGCTCTAATCGAAAATTGTTGTGGTTAACACTTATCAACCTCATATTAATGGGAATTGAAGGGTGGTTTGGTTCAATTGTCGTAGCGACGAATTTATTACCGTGGACAATTACCCTGCACATGTTCCTGGCGTTAGTCATTGTCGGAATTCACATCAAAATTATCCGCATCATCCGAAATAAATCCTATCAACTCAAGATTAAACCGGTTTTTAAGTCCCTATTTTATTTTGCACTACTACTCACATTTATACAGATAATACTCGGCTCACAGGTAAGGCAAGAAATTGATTTTATGGTCAAAGATGATATGAGTCGAGCGGATTGGATAGCCAACATGAGAGGTGATTTTTATTTCCACCGATCTTTTTCCTGGGTGCTATTGGCAGTCAACCTGGCACTTCTCTATCTGAATAGAAAATGGTCCTTGGGTATACCTACATTAAAATATATTGTCGGGTTACTCATCATTGAATTTGTAACTGGTGTGTTGTTTTCATACGCAGGGATGCCTGCATTTACGCAGCCTGTTCATTTATTAACGGCGGCTGTCCTTTTAGGGCTACAATTCTACACGTTGTCTTATTTCAAATACACTCGGGACTCAATGTTAACATAATCGTTAAATAATTAATCTTTTTACGCTTGTTTTATATAAATCGGTGTATAATTTTGTGCCTGGAATTAGATTCTTGCAAAGATTAGCAGTAAATTTGTGCTGCTTTTTTGAAATGAAAAGAAATTGATGCTACTAAAGAATATTATACTAAGAAATCAAGACCCTTTTGAAAAAACTATTGAGGATTGGTCGCAAACCAATAACATCAACGTTACCGTTTTTGACGGTAAGGAAAGTTTGTTTGACTTGTGCCAATCCCTTGTAATCATACATGCGGATCATAATATTTCCAGAGAGAACAAAGAATTGCGCTCACAAATGGAGAAAATTCACAAGCCTGCATGCGAAATAGATATCAATGGGACAATGAATGCATCCATTTCATCTTTGAAGTTCTGGCTAGAGAATAACAATCCCGAGAATGTTTTAATGGTAGGAGATGACAAACTTGTTGAATCAACAAGATTCAAAGACTACCTAAAGGAATTGGCAAAGCAACTAAACTGATAACTACTTTACGCCAATTACCTCCACATCAAAAATTAAGTGCGATTTACCTGGAATTGTTGGTGGTCGGCCTTGCTCGCCGTATGCTAACCAATACGGTATAATTAATTTGATCTTACCACCAACTTTGCAATATTGTATCCCTTCGTCCCATCCTTTAATCACTTTACTCTGACCGAGAGGAAAGGTGAATGTCTGGTCACGATCTCTGGATGAATCAAATTTGGTTCCATCCAATAAATACCCTGTATAATGTACTTCTACCTGTTGTCCTGGGATTGGGTTAGAACCATTCCCTTCTTCAATAATTTCATACATTAATCCCGATTTTGTTTGGGTAGCATTGGGATACTCCAATAGAATTTTTTCTTTAAATGCTTCATTTTTCTCTTTCATCTCAGCTTCAATGTCAACTACATCAATTAGTTCAAGATCAAAAATCAATTCGGCATTAGGTGGAATGGACCCCTTCCCCTGAGCGCCAAATCCGAGCCATGGTGGGAGCACTATTTTCATAACACCTCCTGGCTTCATCATAGCAAAGGCTTCCTCCCATCCTTTGAGCATTTGTCCTTTGCCCATTATTAGCATAAGTTGATTTTGACGATCATGAGAAGATTCAAACTTGGTTCCATCTTCTTTATATCCTGTGTAGTGAATTTGAATTTGATCTCCAGGTTTTGGGGTATCTCCATTTCCAATGGTTGTGTGCATATACATCAACCCTGATTCAGTTTGGGCCATACCCGGATACGTTTCCATCCACTTTTCCTTAAATGCTTTTTTTCTTGATTCGAGTTTTTCTTTTTTGTCTTCTTCTGCTGAAGCCACTTTTTCATTGAACACTTTTGAAGCTTTAAATTTTCTTGCTTCTTTCCCAACCCTTACAATTTTTACTGATTCCATTACATCTCCCTGTTCTATAGCATCAACAACCTCTTGTCCTTTCACTACTCTTCCAAATACGGAGTGTTTGCCATTTAACCATGGTGTTGCTTTATGAGTGATAAAGAATTGTGACCCGTTAGTGTTCGGTCCCGAATTTGCCATAGACAAAACTCCAGGTCCTGTATGGTATAAAGAAGTGTCAAACTCATCCGGAAATTTATAACCTGGGCCTCCACTTCCTGTCCCGGAAGGGTCTCCCCCCTGAATCATGAAGTCTTTTATTACGCGGTGAAATGTGAGCCCATCAAAATAAGGTTCTGTGATCTCCACGTCATTGAAACTCATTTCGCCTTCCGCAAGGGCAACAAAATTTGCCACCGTCATTGGTGCTTTTTCATGTTCCAGCTTAGCAATAATTTCTCCTTTACTGGTTTTGAAAACAGCATAAATACCGTCTCCAAACTCTTCCTGTGCGTTGGTTATAAATCCTGTAAGTACAATTAAGACACTAAGTATTTTCTTCATTTCTAGTTGTGTTTACAACAAATATAACAATTTGTATGCCGATCGTTTTGTACTTACACTTTCGTACCTATGATTCAATGTGTCCATCAAAAATAAATTACCTTTGAAAGATGGTTTTTGTCACCGGTGGAACAGGTTTATTGGGCACACATGTACTACTTGAGCTCCTTTCAAGAGGTAAAGATGTTCGCGCTTTAAAAAGATCTTCATCTGACCTTGAACAAGTACAATCCGTTTTTAAGTTTTACTTAAAAGACCGAGCAGACGAGGAATTCAAAAAAATCAGCTGGGTGGAAGGTGACCTAATGGATATTACTACATTACAAGAGGGCATACAAGGGTGTGAAGAGGTTTATCACTGTGCTGCTTTGGTCTCTTTCAAAAAGCGGGACTTTCAAAAAATGTGGCAAATCAATAAGATTGGTACTGCAAATGTGGTGAACGTCTGTCTCGGTGAAAATGTCCGACATCTTTGTTACATCAGCTCAACAGCAGCTATAGGAAAAGACCCTCATGCTGAATTTCAAACTGAGGGACACAAATGGAAAAAAGAGAAAAAAACCTCCAATTATTCCATCACAAAGTACAGTGCTGAAATGGAAGTTTGGAGAGGAATTGAAGAGGGGTTAAAGGCCGTGATATTAAACCCATGCGTCATCCTGGGACCAGGCAACTGGAATGAAAGTTCAATTAGTATCTTCAAGGTAGTAAAGAAGGGCTTAAAGTTCTATACACCAGGTATGAATGCTTTTGTAGATGCCAGGGATGTAGCAACAATAGCTGCCGAGTTAACGGAAAGGGGCATTACTGGTGAAAGATACTTGATCGTGGCAGAGAATAAATACTTTAAAGAGGTATTTGAGATAATTGCAAGTGCTTTTGGTGTCAAGGCTCCGAGTATTGAAGTAAAACCCTGGATGGCTAGTCTGGCTTGGCGGATAGAAGGTATACTCCGAGTGTTGTTTGGTAGAAAGCAAAACATAACAAAAGAGACTGCAAATAGTGCTATGAGTATCACAAAATTTTCAAATGAAAAGATACTGGATGAACTGAATTTTCAATTTATTCCAATAAAAGATGCTGTAGATAATGCAGTCCGGTATTTTGAGTCTACCTATATGAAAAACTAGCGGACGTAAATTTAGTTGGCAAGACCAACGAATTCCTGTTACAGTGTCAAATCATTACTTTTTCTTATAAACCGGAACCGCAGAACAAGGCTCACCAAACATGAGGCTTTTAACCACTGGCAAAAGTTTTTCGGTTAAAACAACATACGCTTTGTTCGGGTTTGGAATATTGGAGCACCCTTTCACCATAACTCGTTGACCCTTCAGGTGATCAACATTCCAGGAGTTTAAATTCTCAAAGAACATATCTTCCCGTGCTTCATCAGGATGACCACAAATTATTTGTTTTGCCTGGGTTAATTGAGCGGTTACTAACATAAATGCCCAGGCTGGAATAATGGCTTCATTAGAACAGTAAATACAAGTGACCTTGTCTTCATAGGTGGTCCAGTCATGCTCCTTTACCCAGGCTCTGAACTCCTTTTCTTTTAACACCAATTCATTCCATAACTGATCTTTTAGATCAATTTCTAAAATCTCTTCCCTGTGTAGAAAGCTTGCCAGATCAATCTGCTCAATCTTAGCTTGAGCTACTTTATTTACTATCTCCTCCGCCATAATGCAAATTTAGTCAATATCTTACATAAGGGTATGGTTTTATTCAGCTACCAATAATTGTTCGGTTATCAGGTACATTGAAATTCAGCTATAAATTTATCCACTAATCAAGCATCTGCCAATAAATGATAAGCAATGTAAGTCTTTAATCCTACCTTTGTCAACACAAGCGGATTATGAAGTTTGATGAGTATAAAATATCTAAAGAACTAAAGAACAACCTGGCTAAGATGGGGTTTAAACGACCCACAGATATCCAGTTTAAATGCATTCCTCATATTCAAAAAGGAGAAGACCTACTAGCCATTGCACAAACCGGAACCGGAAAAACTGCTGCTTTTGGAATCCCTTTAATTGATAAAGTTCAGTTCATCAAGAAAAAAACCAAACAGACTGCCATCAGGGCAATAGTGATGGTACCAACTCGTGAACTTGCTTTACAAATAACAGAAGTGCTTCACCAGTTAGGTAGAAACACTAAAGTCCGAACGCAATGTATTTACGGTGGTGTAGAGCAAGACAGTCAAATTGATGCTTTGCTACAGGGAGTAGATATAATTGTTACTACACCCGGAAGAATGTTTGACCTGGCGAGCCAGGGATACATAAAAATGGATACGGTTGAAGTGTTGATTCTGGATGAAGCAGATCACATGTTAGACCTGGGATTTTATAAGGATATTGAGGACCTAATCAAATACCTGCCCGGAAACAGAAAAACGCTATTTTTCTCTGCAACAATTGATAAAAAGATCAAAAAACTGGCTTATTCACTTGTTCGAAATGCTATTCGAATCCAAATCTCACCTAAAGATCCTGTTTCGAAAAATGTGGATCACTCCGTGGCTTTTGTAGAAATGGATGATAAACGATTTTTTCTTGAACGATTGATAAAAGAAAACCCAAACCTGAAGTTTCTAGTTTTCGTTCGGACTAAAGTTCGTGCTGAACGAGTTAAAGCAGCAATGGAAAGAGTAAATATTACTTCAGAAACCATTCATGGTGATAAAGAACAAAAGAGCCGCGAAGCGGTTTTGGATGAGTTTAAAAAAGGGGGGAACAAAGTACTGATTGCAACAGATGTCACTGCAAGGGGTATTGATATCCCTCATATAGATCAAGTGGTGAACTACGACCTTCCTGAAAAAGCAGAATATTATGTTCACCGTGTGGGCAGAACAGGGCGGGGAAAAGAACGCGGTGTTGCCATTTCATTTTGCAGTAAGAGTGAAAGGGAACTACTCAAAGAGATCGAAGGTTATATTTCTGTACCAGTAAAACGTGCTGAAATTAACAAAGGTGACTACCAGGAAACTCTTTTACTTTCGGGTGACAGTACAGATGACTGGAAAAAATTAATTGAGGCAGACGAAAAACTAAAAAAGAAACGCCGCAAGAAGAAGAAGAAGTAAAAGAAAAGAGGAACCAACGTTTTGGTTCCTCCCTTCATACTTTGTATTGTGTAGATGTTTACTTAAGCACTGTCACGTGCCCTCGTTTTATGTGTTTCTTATCCGACATGGTGTCGCCAAATTCAATTTGCCATATATAGACACCATCATCTGCCAGGCCACCATTTCCATAATGCCCGTCCCAGCCATAATCAACGTTGTATGATTCAAATACTATTTCTCCCCATCTGTTGAAGATGGTCAAGTGGTAATCAAAAATATCAAGTCCAGAAGCAAACACTGGATTAAACTCTTCATTGAACTCATCACCATCCGGTGTAATAGCATTTGGTACATGGAAGATCAATACATCATTAATGTCTACCACTACTGTCATAGAGTCTTTACAACCTGCTGCGTTTTCTACCATTAGTTCAACCTCATAGCTGCCTGCTTCATTATCAGGGTAAATATGGGTAGGATTTTCAGCATTTGATCCACCGCTTAAGTCTCCAAAATCCCACAGGTATGAATTGCCGTATAGCGAATTATTTTCAAACTGTACTTCCGTATTCATCAGGTCAAGTTCATTTGGACTGAATGAAAATGATGCAACTGGATATGGAATCACCTCAATATAATCCGTATACGTTTCAGTAGCCGTACATCCTGCTGATGAAGTAACCGTCAATGTCACATCATATAAGCCTGCATTTTGATACGTGTTGCTCACAGGTCCGCATCCATTCACTGTAACACCATTGCCAAATTCCCATACGCAGTTCCCTTGTTCTGTCGAATTATTCGTGAACTCAACTTCATGTGAAGCACATCCCATCAATGAATCTCCTTCAAATGATACAACTGGTATCGGGTTCACTGTAACGGTCACCTGATCATTCGACACGCACTGACCACCACACTCAGATGCTGTTACCGTATATGTTGTTGATCCTACCGGTGGGATAAATGACGTTGCATCAAATACACCATTGTCCCAGCTTATCGTTGCATTATTCGGGTTGCCTGCTGTCAACGTCACCGCTTCTCCATCACATACTGATTGATCTGCTCCTGCATCTATCTGTGGTGTTACCACTTCTATGGTGATCTGCTGAGTCACCATTGTTTGGTTACCACAGTCGTCTGTGATGCTGTATGTTCGAGTGATTATTTCTCCTGCACAGGTATTGCCATCTGATACTT
>JABURP010000114.1 GCA_014762645.1 Crocinitomicaceae bacterium | reverse complement strand
TAATTAAGTTAAAGAAATTGGTAACCCATAAAATGAATCGAAAAAAAATTAAAAAACTGTGATGAAGAGATTTATTTTATTAATGATTTTTGGAGTTGGATTTTCAATGTTTGTTGACGCTCAACCGCCTAATTATGATGATTTGGTTATTTATTATGCGGATGGTGACTACGAAAAGCTGTTGAAAAAAGCTGAAAAGTACACCTTGAGTGATAAAACTCAAAAAGATGCTATTCCCTATCTGTATTTAGCAAAGTGCAATTTCGAAATGTCTAAAGATCAGAAGTGGAAAGACAAATATCCTAAAGCATTTAACGACGCCATTCGTTTTGCAGGAAACTGTATCAAGAAAGACAACAAAGCTGGAGGAACAGTTGTACAAGACAATATGCAATTCTTTACGGATTTGAAAATTGCCGTAGTTGAGGATATCAAGAATCTGATTGCGGAAGAAGCCTATATGCGATTGATGGGATATATTGCCAAGCTACACCGTTTTGACAAAGATGACGTTGGATCGTATTTCCTACGAGCAGGTGCACAGTACATGGAAAAAGACAAGTCCGGAGGAAAACTCTCAGCTCAAGAGGCCTGGGAAAGGCTGGATGCTGTTGAAAGCGTAGAGGACTGGAGAGAAATCGATCTGGAGATGCTTCGAATTGGTGTAATCGTGTTTTGCCGATCTCAGATAGAGGTATTACGTCAGGACGAACAGGCTAAAGAATTACTTGGACGTGTAAAACAGTGGTTGGAAGATGACCCAATATTCATGGAATATTACAACAAGGTCATTAACGGCCTCTAATACACGCATATTTTAATAGATGAGGAAAAATCCCTTTTCATTTTTGTGAGGAGGGATTTTTTTATGTCTTTCCGTTTACAAATTCAAGAATGTGATGATAAACCTTCTCCAGTTCTCCTTCCGTAATACAATAAGGAGGATTGACAAAAATTACATTACCCAGTGGTCGAATGAGTAGTTCATTTGCTATAAAGTAATTGTAAGCAGCCGTCCTCATATCCGTTTCAAAGTAACTACTATCCTCATTCACCTCAATTTCAAGACTTAGAATGGTTCCAATTGATTTTGCGGATCTAAACCCTGGATGATCTTTGACTTTTAAACAAAAATCCCGGTGCATCTCTCCTATTTTATTGACTTTTTGTCGCGTTTCTTCTTTTTCCAAAAGATCCAGAGAAGCACATATTGCTGAACATGCAATAGGATTGGCAGTAAAAGAATGTCCATGAAGGAAAGCATTGTCCATATTTTCTCCCAGGAAAGCTTCAAATATTTGTGCCGTTGTTACAGTCATACCTAACGCCATGACTCCACCTGTTAATCCCTTTGACAAACACACAATATCTGATTGATGTTGAATCTGGTCCATAGCAAAAACAGTTCCGGTTCGGTAAAACCCCGTCATCACTTCATCTGCAATGGTTAAAACGTCATGCTGTTTAGCGATATCCACCAATTTGTTTAACCATTCGGGCTGATAAATGCGCATGCCTGCAGCTCCCTGTACCAAGGGTTCAAATATAAATCCGGCAAATTCACCCGTTGACAATAACTCCTCAGTCAAGGACACTACCTCGTCAATATTGCTTTCCGTTGGAAAAGGAATAAAATCCACTTCAAAAAATAGGTGCTCAAAGGGTTTATTAAAATAACCTCTTTGTCCCACGCTCATTGCACCAAATGTATCGCCATGATAAGAACCCTGAATAGCCAGGAAACGCTTTTTTTGCTCGCCTTTGTTAAACCAGTATTGGTATACCATCTTTAACGCAACCTCAACTGAAGTTGAACCATTATCTGAAAAAAATGCTTTGCTATAATTTCCAGACAACAGGTTTACCACTCTTTCAGCTGCTTCAACCGCCCCCGGATGTGTAGCACCGGCAAAAATCGTATGATCCAGTTTCTTAAGTTGTTGGGACATCTTATCCATGATATATGGATGACAATGCCCGTGTAATGTAGTCCACCAGGAAGAATTAGCGTCTATATAAGCTTTATCATCTTCAGCATACAACCAAATTCCTTCAGCCTTTACAACAGGTATAGGTTCAGGTGCAATTTGCGCTTGGGTAAATGGATGCCAAACGTATTTCTTGTCTTTTTCAAGTAATGTCATTAGATCAGATCTGTAATTTGATGTGTTCCTACCGGTCGTGTGCTAATGTATCCTTCGCCGTAATGTACACCAATGTATCGGCCATAATTGGCCCATCTGCCTTTTAGTACCTCAAAAAACTCTTTACCTGAAATTGGCGTCTCAGGTCCGTCGTGCTCTGGGTTATAGAATTGTGTTTTAAACGCGCGAATTGATTCGATTTTTTGATCTACTTCCTCTGTTATGTCAATAACGATATCCGGACGCATGTCATAATCCTGGATATAATGATAAACAGCTTTGGGCCGCCAGGCTTCCTGTTGCTCACCTTCATAAATGGTTTGAATCTTTGGTAAACCGGATAAAAAGCAAGCTTCCTTTTCCAACTCTGCACCTCTTCCATGGTCCGGATGTCTGTCTGAAATTGCATTGATCAGCACCACTTCCGGACGATACTTTCTCAGTTCAACAATAACTCTCATCAGATTTTCCTTTGTATTCCGGAAAAAACCATCTTCCATTTGAAGGTTTTCACGTACATCAAGGCCCAATATTTTTGTCGATTCAGCAGCTTCCTTATCTCTTATTTCAGCACTACCGCGTGTACCTAACTCGCCGCGGGTTAAATCTAAAATGCCCGTCTTTTTCCCAACTTTCTTGGCTTTTAACAATGTTCCGGCGCAGGCAAGCTCTGCATCATCAGGATGTGAAGCCATGGCCAATATGTCAAGTTTTATCTGTGTCATGTCCTCTTTTACTTTCTATATCTTTCAATTACCGTATCAATCAGCTCTTCCAAGCTGCAATCAAGATATTTTGCTTCAATTACTACGGGGGTGTCAAATTTGCGTAGGTTTTGTTTTAACAATCGCTCAATTGCCGAGTTCTTAGCTTTTTTGAGGTACTCATTTTGATTTTTTACATGGATGATTAACAATCCTGCTGCCATACTTTCGTCTTTATCCACTGAAGTCACATCTTTCCATTTAATCAATCCAATACTTATGGAGGATGAAGTATCCAGAATACCTTCCTTGTTGATTGTCACTCCTGCCTGCTTGTCTGCCCGCTTTTTTGCAATTGAACCGGCCGCCACTAAACAAAACAGACAAGTTACAATTCCAAATCCTTTTAAGATCAAGGGACTACCGGGCATCTGATCAGATAAACCAAAAGCAGTAACCAAAGCACCTATACCGAGTATGCTCAGCACGACAATCTGAACCAATAATTTACTTCGATTCAACGGTATGTGTACTTCTTCAATCATGATCACTAAAAAATGATTTTAACTGCAACCCGAAATCTTTTTTGTTTGTATTTCTGATAATCTCGTAAATCATTATACCAAACACCAAGAGGTACTCGATTAAAACAAGCAGTAAGTTTTCCTCAAATGCGGGATTGGAATATGCAAAGTAACTCAACATTATGAGAAGGGACCAAACCAAACCGAATTTATATTGGGTAAAAATTGAAAAGATAAGCACCAAACTGATGTACCAGGGATGTACCGTTGTTGCAAAAGCGTAATAGATTACCAGGGCAAACAGCATCCCGGTGAAAATACTGCTCTCATTTCGGTAAGCCTTAAATACTGCCAATAATCCAACACCTACAACCGCTAGTTTAGAAAATAAAGGTCCATAAAAAGCAATTTCATCCCAACCGACGGTGGCTAAGCTAATTTCCCTTACCAAATAAAATAAGCTGGCATTAAATTCGAACTGAGTAAAATATAAGTTCACAGAGCTCATCATATTATCAAAAAACCGTGGAGAGATCATCATTACCCCCAACAATAAAACCACTATCGTTGTCATTGCCGTAAAACCAAGACTGCGTTTCCATTTCATTTTCTTGAAAAGGAAGGGGAGCAACAGAATGGGAATTAACTTTATCTGGATGGCAATCCCAAAGAAAACTGCCGCAAATAACCATTTATCCAACAAGACATAATAAATAGAAAGTAAGATGAAAAAGATCATCACTCCTTCAAAGTGCAGATTCCCTGCAAACTCAAGAATAATAAAAGGATTCAAGGCATAAAGCCAAATTAAATGTTCCGATTTCCCCAGTAGACGTAATAATTTTCTACCAATTAGGATTACCCCAACATCCCCTAGCATAACAACTATTTTTAACAGAATAACATTCGTTTGAACGCTATCTGTCAAACTGGCCGGAAAGTAAAAGAGTAATTGGTTAAAAACAGGATAACAACTGTAATTGCGCTGTGATAAATCACCCATGCCGTGATATAAAACGCGCATATACTGATCATTGTAAAAGGGGCCTTGCGATATAAGTTCGTTCGGAGTATGTGCATAAGGGTTTACCCCACGAGTAATTAACTCTCCATCCCATATAAATCGGTAAAAATCATTGGATAATTCAGGTGCTGCAAACAAGAGCACTAACCGTGCAAGCAAGGCAAGGATGAAAAAATGATAGAATTTCCATTTTTGATGATTGATCCAAATACTGTAAAAAATGGCGAATGATGCCATATACAATAAGATAAATTGTCCAAACTCTTCACGCGGTGTTTCATAGCCCACCAGGGCAAGAACAGACAAAAAGACAAAACTCAGTATGAAGGCAAAGATGGAAGTTCGACTCAGGGGTTGCACTTAAACTCTTGATTTTTGATAGACAAAATTCATCATTTTCTATCAATTTGAACAAAAAAAATTATTTTTGCACTCACTATTTGACTAAATCATGGCAAAAAATAAAGACGATAAGAACGAAGAGTTAGAGCAGTTAACGCCAACAGAGAACTTTTTTGAAAAAAATAAGATGTTCCTTTTGATCGGAGGAATTGGTATCGTTGTTATTGTTCTAGGGTATGTTGCCTATCTAAAAATCAGCGTTGAACCACGAATTCAGGAGTCTCAGGATGTTTACTGGAGTGCTTTCTATGAGTATCAAGGAGCTGATACTACTGAATTAGCCTATGAAGGCAGTGAAAACTTTCTTGGCTTTGCGGACATTGCTGAGGAATATGACGGAACACCAGCTGGTGAAATTGCCAATTATGGTATGGCCACGCACGCTATGGAGCAAGAGCGTTATGAAGACGCTTTAGAATACCTGGAAGAATGTGATTTTGACGACATCATGATCGGTACGCTTGTGATTGGTATGATGGGAGATTGTTATGTTGAATTAGGTGATTTTGATACAGCTGTTGAGAAATTTGAAGAAGCTGCTGAAAGAGAACCCAACGAATATACAAGTCCATTGTTCCTTAAAAAAGCGGGATTAGTTTATGAACAAATAGATCAGAAGCCCCGCGCCATTGAATTGTATCAAAAGATCAAAGATGAATGGTCAGAGTCTACTCAGGCTACTGATATTGATAAGTTCATAGCAAGAGCGCAAGGTTAATGGCTACGCTAGACAAAAATTTATCCGATTATATCAAGGAAAATATTCCTGACGGTGCCGATTTTAAGATCGGCATTGTTGTTTCTGAGTGGAATGATGAGATTACTTCAAATCTCCTTAAAGGGGCAAAACAAACCCTTCTTGAAAATAATGTTTCTCCTGAAAACATAGTAGTTCACTACGTTCCCGGAACATTTGAACTGCCTTTAGGGTGCCAATGGCTTTTGGAAGCTGATGAAGACATTGATGGAATTATAGCTATAGGATGTGTAATACAGGGAGAAACCCGTCATTTTGATTTTGTGTGTCAGGGAGCAACACAGGGAATCATGGAAGTTCAGATTGAATATAACACCCCTATTTCATTTTGCGTGTTGACTGATAATACAAAACAACAGTCCATTGACCGATCAGGAGGCAAACACGGAAACAAAGGCATTGAGTGTGCTGTTTCTTTGTTGAAAATGATCGGTTTGCAGGAAAGCCTGAGTTAATTCATTGTCTCTAATTCGTAATAAATTGTTGTTTTCTCTACTGACACTTATGAACATTTACGTCCTGAATTGTTAATGTTTTATCTGAAAATAGGTTTATCCCTTTATTGATTCGAGGCAATTTTTACGCTATCTTTGCTTCCCGTAGTTACAAAAGCAAGGAAATGTCTGATTCAACCAAGTATATCTTTGTAACCGGCGGGGTTACCTCATCCTTAGGAAAGGGTATCATCTCGGCCTCTCTAGCCAAACTTTTACAAGCTCGTGGTTACTCGGTTACTATCCAAAAACTAGATCCTTATATCAATATTGATCCAGGAACACTCAACCCCTATGAACATGGTGAATGTTACGTAACAAATGATGGTGCTGAAACAGACCTTGACCTTGGACACTACGAACGATTTTTGAACGTAACAACCTCCCAAGCTAACAATGTAACTACAGGCCGTATTTACCAATCTGTCATTGAAAAAGAACGAAAAGGAGAATTCCTTGGGAAAACCGTTCAGGTAATTCCACATATTACAGATGAGATAAAACGAAGAATACAAATTCTGGCTCAATCCGGTGAATATGATTTTGTGATTACTGAAATTGGGGGTACTGTAGGCGATATTGAATCATTACCCTATATAGAAGCTGTCCGTCAGATGTTGTGGGAAAAAAGAAACGAATGTCTGGTCATCCACCTGACGCTAATTCCTTTTTTAAGTGCAGCAGGGGAGCTCAAAACAAAACCAACCCAGCATTCAGTAAAATCAATGCTCGAAGTGGGTGTTCAACCGGATATTCTGGTTTGTAGAACAGAGCATCCTCTGGATGAAACTATTCGTAGAAAAGTAGCGCTTTTCTGTAACGTTGAAGAAACTTCAGTTATCGAATCCATTGATGTGGACACCATTTATGAAGTGCCCATTTTGATGCAGAAAGAAAAACTGGATACCGAAGTACTTCGTAAGTTAAATCTTCCAAATGATGGCGATCCTGAATTGAAGGAATGGAAAGAATTCCTGAAAAGACTAAAAGAACCTAAATCAGAAGTTAAAGTTGGTTTGGTTGGAAAATATATTGAGTTGAAAGACTCTTATAAATCAATTTCTGAATCATTTTACCACGCAGGAGCTGCTAACGAGTGTAAAGTTGACTTAAAATGGATTCATTCCGCCAAAATCAATGATGAAAACATTGAAGAAAAGCTGGGAGATTTAGATGCTATCCTCGTTGCGCCTGGTTTTGGTTCCCGGGGAATTGAAGGCAAAATTGAAGCCGTTAAGTTTGCACGTGAAAATGGCATCCCGTTCCTCGGAATTTGTTTAGGAATGCAGGTTGCTGTTATCGAATATGCCCGTAATGTTATTGGTTGGCATGATGCACATACCACTGAAATCGAACACGAGACTACCAAACCGGTAATCGACCTGATGGAGGAACAAAAAAGCATTAAAAACCTTGGTGGTACCATGCGTTTAGGTGCTTATGATTGTGAACTTAAAGAAGGTACGAAGGTATCTGAAGCCTATAAAACTGAACTGATTCAAGAGCGCCACCGTCACCGTTACGAGTTTAACAATGCCTTTTTGAAGGATTTTGAATATAACGGAATGATAGCAACCGGAAAAAATCCAAAAACCGGTCTGGTTGAAGTCGTAGAGATCCCGGCTCACCCGTGGTTTGTTGGAGCCCAGTTCCACCCGGAATACAAAAGTACGGTAGAAAAACCGCATCCTTTATTCATTGCTTTTGTAGCTGCTACTATCAAACACAAAGAAAAGCTTGCAAAAAGACGCTCTGAAATGTCCAAATAACCAGGAATTACTGGTAAAACATCTCTCAATAGCAATATTAACATGACCCATTCGTCTGTAAGTAAAATAAGTTGACTAATTTTGTCGGCTCATTCTGTGAACAAGCAATTATTGCTGAAGAAAAATGCAAATTTGAATGGATAAAAAAACATTAACAGGTTTAGTTCTTATTGTTGTTATTTTAGTGGTGTTCTCTATACTGAACCCGCGCAACCAGGAAGCTGAAAACAACGAAACTGTTGAAAATGATACCACGCAAGTAGAAGACCCTGTTGTGCATTCAAATGATACATCACACCTTGTTGCACAATTGGATGAGAATGGAGAACTCATTATCGATCCTGAAAAAGGGCAACTATTTACAGATACAACGACGGGACGCGATACTTTTATCTTACAACAAGAGGAAATAGTAGAAGAACTGCAACTTCCTGCTGATCCAGATTCTGCGGACACGATCAACCAAAGCAACCTGACTCAGACTGATTCGATAGAAGAGAAAATATACACCCTTGAAAATGAAAAACTCATCCTGGAGTTCACCAATAAAGGAGGACGAATTAAAAACGTCTATCTTAAGGATTTTCTGACCTATGAGGATTATGTCAATGAGAATAATGAGCCGTTACAACTGTATGATGACAAATCTACTTTTGGCCTGCTTTACCAGGATGGTAATGAAAACGTACGCACTGATGGTTTACATTTTAAGGTAGTTGAACAGAGTGATAAGTCCATTACTCTTGAATCCAATAACAATGGTAAAAAAGTTGGATTTACATATACCCTCAAACCAGATAAATATGACCTGGATTACAACGTATATTTCAAAGGTTTTTCAGATGCCGAAGCTCAAAACACCAAGTTCATTGCTGATATGTACCTGTTATCGACAGAAAAGTACTATCCAAATGAAGAAAGAATGGCAACCGTTTACTGGCAGTACGAAGGAGACGGTTATGACTATATAACCCGTGAGGATGAAGAACTGGAGGAAGAAACTGAATGGATGTGTTTTCGTTCTACCTTCTTCAGTGCGATCCTATCCAACAAAAATGGCTTCGGAACAAAAGATTCTAAGTTGGGGCTCTATGAAATGGAGGATGAAGAACAAACGAAATACATCAAAAAGTACACAGCCGACCTTGATCTTGGAGCTACAAATGCAACCAACGAAGTAGAAATGAACTGGTATTTTGGTCCTGTTGATTATGATGTGCTGGTAGAGTACAACAACGGAACCGAAGATATCGTGGAATTAGGAACAGGCTTATTCAGATGGATTAACAAATACCTTATTCGACCATTATTTATGTTCCTGATCAATTCAGGGATGAGCATTGCTCTTGCAATTTTACTGCTTACCATTCTTGTAAAACTCGTTTTGAGCCCGGTGAACTACAAAATGTACAAATCATCAGCCATGATGAAGGTACTTAAACCGGAAATTGAGAAAATTGGTAAAAAATACCCGAAGAAAGAAGATGCCATGAAAAAGCAACAGGAAACCATGGCGCTTTACCGGGAAACCGGCGTGAGTCCGCTTGCAGGGTGTATTCCTATGCTAATTCAGATGCCTATTCTGTTTGCGATCTTCCGTTTATTCCCGTCTGCAATAGAATTAAGACAAAAGAGCTTTTTATGGGCAGAAGATTTATCTACCTATGATTCACCTATTGTTTTTGGATTTGAAATCCCATTATATGGTGATCACATTAGTATATTAACACTTTTGATGGCTGGAACAACATTGATCTATACGCATTACAATAGCAGTAACATGCAGCAGCCAACGCAGGAAGGAATGCCTAATTTGAAGTATATCATGTATTTCTTCCCAATCATGATGATCTTCTTCTTTAACTCATACGCGTCAGGATTGAGCTTTTACTACTTTATTTCAACCCTAATGACTATTGGAATAATGTTCGCTATCAAGCGATTCTTCATAGATGACGAAAAAATTCTTGCCAAAATTGAAGCTAATCGGGCAAACCCTAAAAAGAAAGGGAAATCTAAATTCCAGCAAAGATTGGAAGAAGCCCAGCGATTACAGCAGGATCGATCAAAACACAAACGCAAGAAATAACGATAATCAACTGGAAATCAGGAGTTACCACGGTTTTTAAAAGTTAGCTTTTCAAACCTTTGGCTAATTCAGGCAAACATATAGCGCTTAATGTTGTAAATTTGTCTCAGATTATAGAATATTAAAATCCATGCAAACTTTACCCCCTCTTAAATATTCCCAAAAAATTGGTCGTGAGTTTACCGCAACGCTAAACAAACGGGTTAGAGCCTACTTTAAGGAAAATAGTATATCAAGACATGCCAACCTAAACATGAAGATCAAGACTGCGTTCATGATTTCCCTGTTTTTTATTCCGCTTGGCTTTTTACTTTCAACCCTCGTTCAAAGTGTGTGGCTTACTGGCTTGCTTTATCTATTAATGGGATTAGGAACAGCAGGAATCGGTTTATCCATTATGCATGATGCCAATCACGGAGCTTATTCAAAAAAGGACCGTGTGAATAAGTTTCTAGGTGGAATTCTAAATTTAATAGGCGGGTATGCACCTACCTGGCGAATGCAACACAATGTTCTTCATCATACCTATACAAATGTTCACGGTTATGACGAAGATATCAAGCCACCAAAAGTATTGCGTTTCTCTCCGAATGAAGACCGCAAAAAAATTCACCGCTTTCAGCACTGGTACGCCTGGATTTTTTATGGTTTAATGACCTTTTCATGGATTACTGCAAAAGACTTCAGACAGCTTCATAGATATAAAAAGCTGGGAATTTTAAAGACAGAAAAAGACAGCTATGGCACTTTGCTGGCTCGTTTGATCATGTTTAAAATACTTTATTATATCCTTGTTTTGGTACTGCCATTACTAATTATAGACATAGCTTGGTATTGGTTCCCAATTTTCATCTTTATGTATCACTTTGTTGCTGGTTTAATTCTGGCGTTGGTATTTCAACCGGCGCATGTTATCCCGGAAACAGAGTTTGTAGATGCAAAAAATGAAGGATATATTGAGGATGCTTTTGCCATTCATCAAATGAAAACTACAGCAAACTTTGCTCCTAAAAGTCGCGTACTTTACTGGTTAATCGGAGGGTTGAATTATCAGGTAGAACATCATCTGTTTCCCAACATCTGTCACGTACACTATAAGAAATTGTCTAAGATAGTGCGCGAAACAGCAGAAGAATATGGAGTACCATATAACTCTCATACCACTTTCTTTAGAGCAATTGCTTATCATACGCGTTTGTTAAAGACATTAGGGAAGGCTTAATTGAGCTTTTCTATCTACTTTTAACGCGCAATGAAAACAACTGTAAAATACGGGTTGATCTTTGGATTAAGCTGGATCATTATCACCATGATCCTGTTCTATGCTGATTTTTCCCGTGAAGCCTTTCTTCCCTTAATCATGGTCAATCTTTTCTTATTGCTCATGGCTATTGCGGGTGGATTGTACATGACCAAAAAAGAGAAGAATTTTGAGCCTGGGATTTTTGCAGATGATTTTAAAACGGCCATGCAGGGTGGAATTATCTACGCTATCCTGATTTCTGGATTTGTTTACCTCTACCACTGGAAAATTGATACCAGTATACGGGACGCCATCATACAAGAACGTATAACCGCTTTACATAATGCTGTTCCGGATAGTGATACCTATGAGGAACTGCAAGAGGATGATCCTACCTGGCAAGACAAAAGCTATGACGATTATATCGAAAACCAGGAAGATCAGATTAAAGGAGTGGTTTCACCGGTATCTATCTTTATCATGCACCTGGCTGGGTTGTGCATGCTTACATTTTTCTACGCGTTTGGAGCAACCTTCATCATCCGAAAAGTGGTGTTGAAAGGGATACAGTAGTTTTGGGTTAGTTGATAGAGTTTACTGTATGAACCTCTAAAAACCAAATCCTCCAAAATCAATGAATCAACTCCTTTGCAAAAGCATCCAGATCAACTCCATGGAAATTGCCGGAGCTCATTAAGAGCAAATTGCTGTCATCCCAATTTTTGGAACGCAACAGGTCTGTAATTTCTGATGCATCTGTAAACACCCTGACATTTGGGGTAGCAAAGGCTTCCGCTACCTGTTCAGCCGTTATGGCTTCCAACCGTTTATGCGCCACTACATCCGGTGAAAAATACACCAGCGCCTCATCCGCTTCTTCCATGCAATGGGCATAGTGCGGCAAAAATTCTTTTTTCAAGGATGAAAAAGTATGCAACTCCATACAGGCCACTAATTTTCGCTTTGGATACTGCCTTTTTACGGCAGATACAGTGGCCTTCAACTTAGAGGGCGAATGAGCAAAATCCTTATACGCTACAGAATGTTCGTTTTCGGCAACTTTTTCTAAGCGCTTGGCCGCTCCGGTAAAAGATGCAATTGCTTCATAAAACTGATCGTCCCTTACCCCTATCTCATTCAACATTAACCTTGCAGCCATAAGGTTCTGCAAGTTATGCGCTCCAAAAATCTTCAAAGCTAGCTCCTTGTAGGTCATTTGTCCCTCTTCATTATAACCGTTCTCCACAGCTACATATGTTACGCCATCCCGCACTTCAAAATCAGGTGTGTGGTAAGGTCTTATCTGAATATCCGGACGAAGTTGATTGACAATAGAAATGATATGCTCATCCCCTTCATAAAAAACCAGTACGCCGTTTTCTTCGAATTTATCTGTATAGATCTTAAACTGATCAATGTAGTTTTCAAAAGTTGGGAATACATTGATGTGATCCCATGCTATTCCACTAATAGACCCCACATGAGGTTTGTACCAGTGAAATTTTGGCCTTCTGTCAATAGGAGATGACAGGTATTCGTCTCCTTCTATCACCACAATTGGTGCATCTGAAAGCTTCACCATGCAATCAAATCCCTCCAGTTGAGCTCCCACCAGGTAATCGGTTTCAATGTCCAGGGCGGCCATCACGTGAAGAATCATAGATGTTATCGTGGTTTTCCCATGACTCCCTCCTATTACAAGTCTTTTCTTGTCTTTGGTTTGATTGAATACAAATTCAGGATATGAATAAATCTTCAGCCCCAATTCCTGGGCTTTCAGAAGTTCCGGATTATCCTTTCGGGCATGCATCCCCAAAATCACTGCATCCATATCAGTTGTGATACGATCAGGGTTCCACCCAATTTCTTTTGGCAAGATTCCTTCTTTCTCAAGCCTTCCCTTGGAAGGTTGAAAAATCTCATCATCAGACCCGCTAACTTCATATCCCTTTCTGTTCAGGGCAATGGCCAGATTGTGCATGGCGCTTCCTCCTATGGCAATAAAATGAACTTTCATTGTTCCGAATTTCGGTACAAAAAGCTTCACTTCTAACAGTAGGAATAAGGATTTATTCACATTGAACCGTTTGTGTATTACCTGCTCAACACAATTGTACCGGTTTATAATAAATCGGATCAATATAGATTTACTTTATAACACTCCTCTTGATATTAGTATTATCTATCACTTAAAACCTTGTAAATATTGATGTTACGCTTATTAATGCTTATATTATATATAGAACCAACAAACTTAGAATTATGAAAACCACATCTAGAAATAAATTTAATTTAGCACCCGTGATTATGCGATTTCTATTCCTCGCTATTACGGTTGGGTTGTTCAGTGTAGCCGCTCCTGCGCAATATGCAGAGGATACCTACGATAAACATCCTACGACAGATGCTGTTAGCATTGAACGCGAGGAAGAAATGGTAGAAATGG
The DNA here is from genome assembly GCA_014762645.1 of Crocinitomicaceae bacterium. GTDB lineage: Bacteria > Bacteroidota > Bacteroidia > Flavobacteriales_D > Crocinitomicaceae > Paracrocinitomix. The sequence goes on along the minus strand of JABURP010000114.1, from coordinate 6,746 downwards.
CTAAAGTACTTCAGGCTCAAATCGAACGTACAGACGAAGCATTGAAAGTTTTGGATAAAAAACGAAAAGAGCTGATGGCTAATAATCAAATGACAGAGAATATCAAGCAATCTATGGACGATCTTGAATTGACCTTAGAAATGATCAAGACCGGCTTAACAGGAAAAATGGCATTAATTGATGACCAACCTGCTGATGAATGGGAAACCTTCAAAAAAACTACCTATACATGGAGTGAAGAGGTTGAACGCCAGATATCCTATGGATTACAGAACTTACATGAAGATTTAGCTGAAATCTCTGAATAATCATTCAACCTCAGTTATTTAGACTAATAACTTATTGGGCAGCCGTGAGTTTAATTAAGGGCAACTCACCTTTTTAGGTGGGTTGTCTTTATATTATTTGCTAAATTCATTCCCAAAACTCGAAAATGAACTTATACCCTATTGATTCCGGAAATTTCAAACTTGACGGGGGAGCTATGTTCGGCGTAGTGCCAAAAACTCTGTGGCAAAGAACAAATCCGGCAGATGAAAATAACATGTGCAACTGGAGTATGCGGTGCCTTCTTATTGAGGATGGTGATCGTCTAATGCTTGTAGATTGCGGAATTGGGGATAAGCAAAGCGAAAAGTTCTTTTCTTACTATTACCTTCATGGTGATGGAGATTTGAAAACGTCAATTGAGCAAGCCGGATTCTCATTTGATGATATCACAGACGTATTTTTGACGCATTTGCATTTTGATCATTGTGGCGGAGCCATTGCTCGTGAAGGAGAAGGATTTCGTCCTGTATTTAAGAATGCTACTTACTGGAGTAATGAAAGACATTGGCAGTGGGCAACAGAACCCAATGCTCGTGAAAAAGCATCCTTTTTAAAAGAAAATATCCTCCCCATTCAGGAAAGTGGACAGCTAAAGTTCATTGAACGGGACGGTAATCTTACAAAAGACGTTTTTAATAATATTGATGTACTTTTTGTTGACGGTCATACAGATTCACAACAATTACCAGTCATCAATTATAAGGGGCAGAAAATCGTTTTTATGGCAGATTTACTGCCTTCCGTAGGTCACATACCACTGGCTTACGTCATGGGTTATGACACCAGACCTTTGATTACACTGCAAGAGAAAGGAGATTTTTTACAAACCGCGGTAAATGAAGAATATGTGTTATTTTTGGAACATGATGCTGTCAATCAGTGTTGTACACTAATGAATACTGAAAAAGGCGTACGCCTTGATAAAACGTTTAATCTGAAAGAAATCATCTAAAATATCCAATAGAAAAGGAGATTTTATTATTTTGTATCACCAAACTTAAGCTAGCCCCTATGATCAAGTACATTGTTGAGATACTCAAGGTTCAATCATCAGTTATCCTTCCCGGGTTCGGTTCGTTAATGATAACGAACTCAAAAACCGGTGTTGTTTCATTCAACCCTCACCTCAAGTTTAATGACGGTTCCCTGGCAAAGTTTATTGCCAAAGAAGAGGGAATTGACGAGCAGGAGGCCGCCAATCAAATCTCTAAATTCGTTCGTGAAGTCGAGGCTGAATTGGACAAAGGTAACACGTTTGACATGTTTGAGTTTGGATCTTTCTATAAGGATAAAGACGGAAATGTGGCTTTTAAAATGTCCGGCAAAGACAGTCCGGTAGCTGATTCGGCAAAAGATTCATCTGATAAAAAAGATGAACCTGCTAAAAAAGACAGCAAAAAAGAAGATAAAAAGGCAGCCGCAGCCAAGAAAAAAGAAGAAGAGGCAGCTAAAAAGAAAGCAGAGGCTGACAAAAAAGCCAAAGAAGACGAAGCCAAAAAGAAAAAAGCGGAAGAAGATAAAAAAGCAGCAGAAGCAAAGAAGAAAGAGGAGGCTGACAAGAAAAAAGCAGAAGAGGAAGAAAAGAAGAAAAGTGCTGCAGCCAAGAAAGAAGACAAAAAAGAGGCTAAAAAAGAAGCTAAAGCTGACGATAAAAAGGACGATAAATCAAAGAATGTGAAGGCAGAAGATAAACAAGAGGATAAAGAAGAGGCTAAAGGAGGCCGGTCTTTAGATTCCATAAAAGATAAATACAAAAAGGGTGCTACAGAGAAAAAGGAAGGCGAAAGCAAGTTAGCTTCTCTGAAGGATAAGTATAAAAAAGGAGCCTCGAAAGAAGAAAAAGGAGAGAGCAAACTATCATCTCTCAAAGACAAATACAAAAAAGGATCGACAAAGTCAGAAGACAAACATGCTAAAAACTCTTTTGTTCCTTCAGATAAAAAGGAAACAGAAAAAGCAGCTGCCGATACCAAACAACCTGATGTTGTGAAGAAAGACGAGCCGGCAAAAGATACATCCACTCCGGCTAAGAGCGAAGAAGCTCCAAAGCAAACAGAGGATAAAGGAACATCAAAAGCTGCAGCTGCTGCCTTGGCAGGTAAAGAAAAAGCAGAAGGCGGAAAATCAGACAGTGATAAGAGTGTAACTTCTATTAAAGATAAGTACAGAAAATCTGAAGCTGATAAGAAGCAAAAACCTTCCACAAAAGCTAAGAAGGAGAAGGATCCTAACAAGAAAAAGAAAAGCAAATTACCTTTGATTATAATCCTAATTATAATTCTAGGTGGTGGGGGAACTGCCGGATATATCTTTAGAGAAGATATTATGGCAATGATCAATGGCGGAGACGGTGAAAAAACAGAAGAAGAACACCATGAAGACGATCACAATGAAGAAGTAATTGCAGGGACAGATACTTCAGACACGACAATGGAAGAAGATACATTGATTACTGAAGAAAACACCGAAGAAATGACTGAAGAAAATACGGAAGAGACAACAGAAGAAGTTGAAACCGTTACAACGATCAATTCACCAGGTGGTAACTATCACGTCATTGGAAATGCATTTAGAGAAAAGAGCAATGCCGAAGGTTTTGTTTCAGATATGAAAGGTAAGGGTTATTCCTCTGCCAAAATTCTGGGACAATTTGACGGTTTATACATGGTTTCTGTACAACAGTATGGTGACCGTTCCACCGCTCAATCCGGGGCCAACAGCTTTGGAGATGGAGCCTGGGTGTTTAAATGGCCGAAGTAAGCATATTTTTCGTTTTTCTTTTCTGCACAAAGTAACCAGGTAGTTTGAGCTTTATGTAGCTAACGGCACTTCCTGCAAGGATTAACTTAATAAGTAGTCTTCCCACACTACCTCTTTATAAATAAATTTCTTATGGTCTTAAATGTTCACAAACAATTCACTTTAAACAATTACCAAAAGGCTGCTTTATTATTTGGAGCAGTGATCATTTTAGGATTGATCCGCTCGCTAATTATTTCAGGTATGTATGGAAATGTTGGATTATCAAATGAAGCGATAAGTATTTATATAGCCCTGACATTTTTAGCCGTATTCGTATGGAAAGAATACAAATGGGCCAAAATAATAACGCTAACGTTATTTATTCCGGCAGCCGCAATATTTGCTTTTACAATTCTGGTTACTCCTGTAGATCCTGGTATAATCTTTATAATTGGAATTGCGCAAATCTATTTGGAAATTAAAACGGCGAAATTACTGCTAGCCGAGAAGGAAGAAAATCATTAATAAGTCAGGGGAATGTTGCGTTTCCAGTCATTAGTTATAGCCTAATTTTACTACGAAATCTCTTCTAAATTTATTAGATTTAAGAAAACATCAAACACCTGATATCCAATGGAAGTAACTGCTGAACATAACGCCCGAATAGCAAAACTGACCTTTGCTTCAGTGTATCCTCCTTACGTGACGAAAGTGGAAAAGAAAGGCCGAACAAAGGAAGAATTACATGAGGTGATAGAATGGCTTACTGGCTTTGATGACAACAAAATACAAGAGATGATTGACGAAAAAGTCACCTTCGAAACATTCTTTAAAAAAGCAAAACTAAATCCAAACGCCCATCTCATTACCGGTGTAATTTGTGGTTACCGCATTGAAGAAATAGATAATGAACTGACCAGACAGGTGAGGTATCTGGATAAACTCGTGGACGAACTCGCAAAAGGTCGAAAAATGGAGAAAATTTTGCGCCAGTAATCAAATCCTGAACTGGTATAAATTATTCACCTAAGGTGCTATATAATACTCAACGAGCCTTTTTTCATCATATTGGCAGTAGTCTTGGATCAATGAAAGAAATCCCGTTGTTTCGGAAATAATTCCAATACCATTTGTAAATCTGCTATGTTTAACCCAAATGCTGTCACATGCTGTGAACGGTGTTCCGTCAGTATTATAATAATGGACTTCTCTGTCATAAGCCATGAAATTGCCAGCAGGTACAGTAACCTGACTTTTTGTTCCATTGGTGAGTGCATAGACACTATGCATAGGGCCTGTATTTGTCCATAGCGTATCCAATTGCTCAAACGTGCTAAATAATAGAGTGCCAGTAGAGGTAACTATGTAATGTAAAGAATCTCTCCAGTAAAGATTATAGGGCGTCGAAAAATTAAAAACATCACCTGAATAATGCGTATACAGATCACCGTTAATTAATGTATCACCTACGACAAACACGCAATCCTGTTCACCAAGAAATGTTTCATTTCCATAATTATCTACTCGGTACCATTCATATTTCCACCAACTGCCAGGTGTCGTAACCAATTCAATAGGCTCAGGTTCATAAGGAACTTCTATTTCGATTTTCGGATCTTTTCGGCAAGACAGAAAGACAAGGCCTGTTAAAATCACAAGATAAGATACAGTTTTCATAAGCAGAGTGTTGTATTTACAAACGAAAAGGACCTGAACTTATTGTTGTTCAATATGATACTAAACCAGAAGGCGGTTCACCATAAACCCATCTGCCACTGCGTGTCAGGGTTTATTTGTTCAATCACCTCATACAAGCAGAGCTTGATTCGGTGCAGTTCTATTTTCTTTTCGGATGATTCAAAAAAAGATGAAATCTCAGAGAGATTTACTACGTGAATCTTTCGGGGGGAGGCGGTTCACCATAAACCCATCTGCCACTGCGTGTCAGGGTTTATTTGTTCAATCACCTCATACAAGCAGAGCTTGATTCGGTGCAGTTCTATTTTCTTTTCGGATGATTCAAAAAAAGATGAAATCTCAGAGAGATTTACTACGTGAATCTTTCGGGGGGAGGCGGTTCACCATAAACCCATCTGCCACTGCGTGTCAGGGTTTATTTGTTCAAATCACCTCATTCAAGCAGAGCTTGATTCGGTGCTTTAAACAAATAAACCAGATGCTTCCGCATCTGGTTTATGGTGGCGTGAGGGAGATTTGAACTCCCGACCTCAGGGTTATGAATCCTGCGCTCTAACCAACTGAGCTACCACGCCAAATTCATTTATTGGGGTGCAAATATAAACTATTTTTCAGAAATAAAATGATTGTTGGAGATTGTTCCGAGAAGTAGATTTTTCTCGTATAAATTAACCTAAAAATAACTGACTTGAAATGAAGCCATAAGGGTAAATCCTTCTCCTTTTTTATAAGAAAATGCGGTACCTGCTCCTCCTTCAATAAAGAAAGAGCCCAGAATTAATTTTTTATGCCCGGGCGAATCTAACCAACGTTGTACTATACTTTGTGCAAGTGATCCGTATGTCTCTTCACCGGACGGGAATGTCATGGTTAAAATACACTCTCCCGCTTTTGCATCTGAATAGGACACCTTCCCCTCCTCCAACATTCGCTCACTTTGTGCCCTACATGCCGCCATAAGTTCATCCGACCAAAAAAGCTTGGCTTCTTTTATTTTCAATCGCTCTCGGTTAACGGTGTCAAATATCAAACTATCCAACAAATCTGTATTCAGTGAATCTGAAGGAATGGTGTCCTGCGTAGTTTGTGCCGTCAATACGAAGGTATTAAACGCGAAAAACAATAATACTATCCCTTTTAATGTGTGCATGTATAGTGAATTTACAAAAAAGGTGCCTACTTTAGCCGAAATTCAATCAATGAGCATCCTACAAACTTTACAAGACAGAAGCGGCAGTACTTGCGAGCTTTGCGGATCAACGGAAAACCTTAACGTTTTTACCGTTCCTCTCAAAACTGAAGATACCGTCGATAATTGTGCATTGATCTGTTCTACCTGTCAATCTCAAATAGTAAATCCGGATACAGCAGACGCAAACCACTGGAGATGTCTGAACGATTCCATGTGGAATGAAAATAGTCCTGTAAAGGTATTGGCATACCGCATGCTACATCAACTAAGAGGGGAAGGCTGGACACAGGATCTTCTTGATATGATGTACATGGAAGAAGATGAACTCAAATGGGCCAGACAAACCTTGTTGTCAGATGATGAAGTAGCTGTGGTTCACAAGGATAGTAACGGTGTAACACTTTCTGGAGGTGACAGTGTTGTTCTTATCAAGGATTTGGACGTTAAAGGTGCTGGTTTTACTGCCAAAAGAGGTACAGCAGTGCGAAATATTTCTTTGGTTGAAGACAATGCAGAACACATTGAAGGGCGTGTCAATGGACAACAGATTGTTATTTTGACTCAGTACGTGAAGAAGACTTAGACTTCTTAGGATAATGCAAATCCAGCATTACAATTAATGCGGTAAAACCCCAAACAGGAACGGTAGCTTTGTCTGTATCAAGGTAATTGTTGAGTATCCCGTGTGAGAAATAGGTTACCAGACCTAAAAACGCACACAGCATTATTATTCTCATATATCCATGTGGCATGAGTAAGTACAGTTTTATAGCGGTGTAGCAGA
>JABURP010000090.1 GCA_014762645.1 Crocinitomicaceae bacterium | reverse complement strand
TTAAAAGTGGATCTGCTGCCGGGACATCTCCAACACACATCACTAAAATATCTGCTGGGGCAGTTCCAGTTGGGGGAGTTATGTCATCTACCGTGATGGTTTGGGTAACATCTATGAAGTTACCGCAGGCATCTGTTATTCTATATGTTCTGGTAATAGTTTCCGGACAAGTCAATCCATTAGAAACATCAGACAAATGCGTTACAGTTGGAACGCCACAGTTATCTGCTTCATCTGTTATCAATAATGGGTCAGCTGCAGGGACGTCTGCAATACACTCTACAGTAACTGGACCTGGGGCTGTTCCTGTTGGTGGGGTAATGTCATCAACTGTAATGGTTTGGAATACATCTACAAAATTACCACAGACATCAGTCACTCGATACGTTCGTGTAATTGTTTCAGGGCAGGTATTGCCATCCGATACATCACTCAAATGCGTGACTGTAGGTGGAATTGTAATGTCATCTGCTTCATCTGTAACCACTAATGGATCAGGAGCTGGAACATCTGCGAGACATTCAACATTTATCGGCAGTGGATTAGAAGCTGTAGGTGGCATATCTACAATCACTGTCATAGTATCATAGGCGAAACACCCATTGTATTCTACTGTCAAAATATAGTCAGTTGTTACTGCAGGGTTTGCGGATCCCAGACCATGATCTTGTCCACCACCACTTAGGTCAATCGTACCAGATCCAGCACCGTTATCCCAGGTATAGGTAGCTGTTTCATCTGGTGTAACCGGGTCATTTCCAATCGTTACCGGCCCTGTTCCCAAACACATTGTAACATCAGGACCTGCATCAGCAGTAGTTCCGGGAGGCACAACGACTGTAACAGTATCCTGACAAGCGTCAATTCCATTTGTATAAGTAACCGTAAATGTTGTGGTAGAAGTAATAATTTCAGTCTGTGTTGAGTCGTCCGGAGCACCTGGTAGGTATGACCAGTCATAGTAATATGGCGTACAATTGTCTACCGCAGTAATTGTGACATTATCAAGTCCCCAGTGATCATTGTTTAGACCGGAGGACCCTGTTTGAGCCCAGTGAAACATAGTAGATGGTGACCAGGCACCAGGTGGAATATCTACACAGTATTGATTCCATGATGTCATTTGAGGATTTGTTCCTCCACTATTTGTACTGTCTCCTACTCCGTTAGGACCATAATATTCAATTACAGTCCAAGTCGTTCCACCATCAACGCTATACTCCAAATAAACACCTTCATCCGGAAGGTCAATTCCCTCACACGGCGAAGCATTTCCCTGTGTTGCAAAATCAAGAAAGAAACACATCTCTCCTCCACAAGATACATCTAGGGGTAAGGTTTCAATAATTCTTGGGTGAGGTGCAGAGTTCCCCATCCACATATAAGTTCCTCCATCAATAGAGGGGTCACATGGGTTTGAATAATCGGCTGTAATACTGGTATTCCAACCTGTTCCAGCACCTCCTGCATCAAAATCATTAATAAATATGTATGACTGTGTTCCTTGTCCCGTAGCATTTAAAGTTATCTCCCCGCCATTACAATCCAGAACACCTGGTGTAGTACATGAAGCGGAGGTACTAAAGGCATTAGTTTGCACAGTGGTCCCTGTTCCGGTATACAAAACATTTCCATCTGGATCTGTCAAATCATAGGAAACTTCACTGGCCCATGAGCCTACAGTTGTGTAATTAATTTGAATATTATCGCCGTGACAAACATTGATAACCGCAAAACCAAAACTTCCCGTTGAAAGTGTAAATGGACCTTGTGAAACTCCATTTACCAAGACATCTGCCTGACCACCGTTCCAACCGTCTCCAAAACTATCGTACATATTGAAAACATAATCACAACAACCTCCAACTACTGGAGCAATGGTATAAGACGCATCTACATTACATGGTACAGGACAAGGAAAACATGAACCTCCACAGTCTACATCCGTTTCATCTCCGTTCAAAATTCCATCTGAGCAGTGACAAGGTTGGGGACAACTTGGTCCACAATCAATGCCTGTTTCGTTACCGTCCTGAATACCATTAAAGCAGTTAGGGCAAGCCACACAATCCGGTCCACCACAATCAATGCCTGTTTCATTTCCATTTTGAATACCGTCGGTACAGGAAGGACAAGAGATGGATGCTTCCCAGCCTATACTTTGATTCGTTCCATCTGATTGAAATTCTATTGTTAAACATCCTGTTGTAGAAGTTACAATACCCGGGCTTGTATTCCCTGAAAATAGTGGTGTTCCGGTAGCAGTAGTTCCATCATAAATACTCAACACATCTCCAAAAGCAATTCCAAATGCACCGGCATCAAAGTCTATAGAAATCTCATCTCCAGGTGAGTTTGAACAAAATGTAATTACCGTAGTTTCATTCGGATTATAATTCATTGTATAACCTGAATCGAAAAATGTTCCAGCACAAGCGTTTATTGTACCTCCTTGGTTTTGAACATATTCTCCTGGCCCCGGACCTACCATAGGTGGATTTGGTCCAAAGTTTATTTGCCAACTATTAAGAAACCCCGCATCAACTCCTACATCATCTGCGACACATAGTGACCATGTACCATTTGCATTTTGTCCGTTGTTGACCGAACTTAAATTTCCTTCTGGAATATATGACCCAGCAAAAGGTGCAACACCAGCCGTAATTGACGTTCCTGCAGACATAGAAAAACATGTACCGTTATAGTTATCCCCGCTACCTCCATTATCGGTAGACAACTCAACCATAGTTCCGTCAGGTGCCTGCAAAAAGATATCCAAGTCAGCATCCCAGGGGTGCGTGATCCAGATACATACCGAGGTTACACCATAAGTTCCATCAATATTACCTACCCCAGTAACAGTAATTGGGAAACAGGTCAGGGTGGGAGCCCCACCATCCGGAATTGCACCAGGACCGGCACCCCAGGATTGTGTGAAACTTTGGGACAAAGATGAAATTGGTAGGGTCAAGCCTAAAACCAATATGAGTAAAAATCTTTTCATGACATTCATGTTTTTGGAGGTCAATGATCGAGGATCATTTTAAATAAAGGTTAGGGTTAAATTGTTGAACTGAAATGCTGATAGTGGTTTTGCTCCACCTTTGTAAGCCTTATCCGTAAAGCGAGAAAATATTTTTAGTTGAAAATCATCTTCATAGCCACACGAACCTTCAAGGACCACGTTTCCTTCAGCTGTTACTTCAAAGCCGTATTCATCCGTATATCCGCACGTTGTACAATCATTGCCGTAGTATAACTCATGATGCCAGGAAAGCTTAAACGGTTTGTGAGAAAGGTTTGTGATTCGGATTAATATGTATTGGGCATCATAACCATAAGGGGGATCGCACTCAACGAACCTATAGTCAATTTTTACATAATTATTGGAAATGTAAGTTGTCCACGCTGTTGGGTTAGACTCTTTTACACTTACTTTCTGGGTTTCAATATTTTGTTGTGCATGGACAATAGTAATTATGCAACAGCACCAAAATACAGCTAAGGCCTTTTTCATACATTAAATCATTTGTTCGAACAATGAATAATAGCTCACATTTATACACTGTTATTGGACGACAACAAGTCACCAGAAAGTTGCGAAAATAGGGGGGGGATGAGCCTTCGGGGAAAAGGCTTTAATTAGGTTCTAAAGAGAAGCAACGAAACCGGGGCTAAGATTCTTTCAAATCTTATACAATATCCAATAAATAATAAATCCGAGTATAAGTAAGCTAGTCAACAGACGTGCGTCTTAATTGACGGTTGCCTAAAGTACAGGTAGTTACATAAAATAAATAAACACAATGGAATATTTCACAGCATGGGATTGCGCTGTTAGTTTTATAACATGTTTTCAGGGGAAACTGAACATTGCATTTTCATAAAATTATTGGCTCATGGTAAGGATTTATCCCGTCATAAATAAAAATTATTGTAAATTGTATAGAGCAATAAGTTATATTGTGTATTAATTCATTTTGAATTATCTATTTCTTTAATTGGATTAAATTTCCTTGAGTTAGGAAGACGAGATTAATGAAATTGGCATAGTTTTGAACCGAAAATTCATCTACGGATATGTTAGTTGGTAAATTATTGAAGGGTGCGTCTACTGTGGCGCAGAAGAGGAATAGCAAAAAATCTTCACAGATAACTGAGAAGATGGAAGCTATTGTAAAGAAGCAGGAAGAGCAGCTTGTGAAATTGTTATCCAAGGCCAAGAAAACTGAGTTTGGAGAAAAATTTAACTTCCAGAACATTTTGAACAGTAAAGATGTTCGGGAGGCGTATCGCCAACAGGTGCCCATTTTCCAGTATGATTTCATGTTTAAGAAGTTTTGGTACAAGACTTTAAATGGTGAAGAAGATGTAACATGGCCCGGTAAGATTAGCAACTTTGCGTTGACATCTGGAACCACAAGTGCTTCAAGTAAGCGAATTCCGGTTTCTAAGCAGATGATAAAAAGCATTAAGAAAGTATGCTTTAAACAAGTGCTGACCTTATCAGATCTAAATATGCCAGCATCTTTTTATGAGAAGGATATACTTTGTGTTGGAGGAAGTACTGAATTAACGAAGATCAATACGCAATGGGAGGGAGACTTATCAGGAATATTGACCGGAAAAGTTCCACATTGGTTAAATCCATATACTAAACCCAGTAAGAAAATTCGAGCTATTTCTGATTGGGAAGAAAAACTAGACAGGATAGTTGAAAATGCAGGAGCGTGGGATGTTGGGATGATTTGTGGTGTTCCTGCATGGGTACAGATATTAATTCACCGAATTATTGACACCTATAAGGTGGATACTATATTTGATATATGGCCAAACCTAAAAGTTTATATTCACGGAGGTGTCTCCTTTTCTCCGTATGTTCAAAGTTTTAATGAAATATTAGGTGATAAGGTTATTTACCTGGATACCTACCTTGCGTCAGAAGGATTTATCGGATACCAACCTGGAGCCGGTAAAAATATGGAGTTAGTAATCGGTAATAATATTTACTTCGAGTTCATCCCTTTTGATACGGACCATTTTGATGTAGATGGCAATTTGCATAATTTTTCTGATGCCCTGGCTATTGATGAAGTAGAAGATGGAGTTGATTATGCTTTGTTAATATCAACGAATAGTGGAGCTTTCAGGTATCTTATTGGTGACACTATACAGTTTATAGATTCACAAAAATTACAGTTTAAAATCACCGGAAGAACCAAACATTTTTTAAGCATGTGCGGCGAACACTTGTCTGTTGACAATATGACGCAGGCTATTTCTGAACTTTCATATAAAAACGACATTGCGATTGATGAATTTGTTGTCCTCGGAAAACAAAAAGAGAATGGCAATTTTATGCACAAATGGTACATTGCAAGTGATCACCCTATCAATGCTTTAAACTTTAAAAATGATCTTGATGCCAAGCTTTGCGATCTCAATGATGATTACAAAACAGAACGAAAGTTTGCGCTTGAATCAGTAGAATTAGAAGTACTGCCGAGTAAGGTGTTTTACAACTTTCTTAAGCTGATGGATAAATATGGATCTCAACACAAGTTCCCTCGTGTAATGAAGGGTCAACTTGCAGATGACTGGGAACGATATATAAAGTTAGTAGCGGAAGAAAATGAGAAAATGGTGGTATACGAAGAATCCGGAGCCATAACCGCTTAACAACTTCCTTACCTGTTATTATTAATAAACTCCGTTGGGTCTAAATATCCTTCCTTGTTACTTGCGTATCCCGGACCTAAAGGTAAACCTATGACACTTCGAATTTCGAAATGTAGGTGCGCTGTATAAGCTCCATTTGCATCACCAATATTGCCAATTTGTTTTCCTTTAACTAATTGATCGCCCACTTCAACAGTAATCTCCGAACAATGTGCGTAAAGCGATTCAACTTCCTTGTTATTGGGTAATTTGTGTACAATTCGAATTACATTTCCCCAACCCCCACCATGATCTGAAGCATCAGTTACAACTCCGTTAGCAATGGCGTAAATTGGGTCACCATAATCTGAATTCCCACCAGTTATGGCATTCCAATCATCTCCCAGATGATTGTTCTCCCCAAATGGTTGCGCATTATAATACCCTTTCGCATCAGGCGGACCTACTGGAAAATCAAAAGAATCAGCTATTTTTTCTGGTGTAAGTTCATTGGATTGAAAGTTGTCGATATAAGCACCTGAATCTTGCTCGTTCATAGAAGATAGCGAAGTTAACAAGACCGCGACTACAACTGTAATTGCAAATACTATAAAGGCGTTTCGGGCAAAACTCATACCTCTGTAATTCAGATTAATTAAAAAGTAACAGCCTCACTACAATTTTGCTATTCGTAAATCAGAAACTAAATTTGTACCGTGGAAAATTGGTGCCCTGAAATCACATCTTTATTAGATAAGGCAGATTTGCCTTACACTTTCACCAAAAACAATACCCTCATCATTTCAAATCGAGTTACGCTTCATCATGATCTATATTGTCAGTCTCCTTCAAAAGTGCTATCGCGGATTCAATCCATCTGCGGATTAAATAAACAACGGATTTTTGCGCGTAAAACGCTTGTAAAAATGGTGAAGCGAGCAGAAGCTATTTCATTTCTGAACCAGCATCACTTAATGGGGTACGGTGGCGGAAAGACCTATTTAGGATTATACTACCGAGACAAACTTGTGGCTTTAGCCGTTTTTTCCAAGGTTCTTTATATGAAATATGAGGACCCTCCTTATCATTCTGTTGAACTGGAGCGTTATTGCTCAATAAGTGGGATAACCGTAGTCGGCGGATTAGATAAACTCATTAAGGCCTATTTAAAAAATACTACCGTTGATGATATTGTGACTTATGTGGATAAGGAATGGTCTAATGGTTCATCCTATCTGCAACTAGGTTTTGAAGTCACAGCGGAAACTGAACCCTTGTGTTTTTTAGTCAACTCGAATTCATGGACACGCACGCCTGTCAACAAAGATTTTTCATCCAAAGAATTATCTGACAATGAATACCTGGTTAGCAATAAGGGAAATCTCAAATTGCGTTTCACGATACCAAAGCCTGTTTAGCCGATTGGATTTATCATCTTACTTATTGAACACTCACACGAATACCATCTGAATGGGATGTAAATTCAGGTGCATACATGCATTGAATGGTCGTGATCCCATTTGAGAAGTTTCCTTTGTGCTGCACCCTAAGGTCATATTCAAATACGTACGTACCCTTTGGGATAAAATCAAAGAAGAAATTGGTTGCCGCATCTTTAGTTGCCTGATAATAGCCAAGGCCATCCTGATATTTGTAGGTTGATAAAACATCCAATGGTTCAAACCCAGATGCGCGCATGTCCTTCATGTGAACATATTCCAGATTTCTATCAGTTCTCAACTCAATGCGTACCCTTACTTTTTGACCAACTCTTAAGACATGGTTTTCATTAACCGGAACCAGCTCTTCACCTTCTTTGGTTAAGTTTATCAGGAACAAATCCTTTTTCAGTTTAAGGTTAGTTTCTGCAAACGTGATTTTATCCAGGTCTTCGAAGTACTGCCAGTAAGCTGCTCCCCATGCCACTCCTTTATCCTTTTTCGTCACTTTTAGATTACCCATATTGGACTTAACTTTTTCACCATCCCAAGCAGTTTTGAAGTATCCGGTTCCGGCTTCTGCTTTCACTTTAAACGGATCATTCTCATCTGCTTTATCTACATACTGGATATTTTTTCCTCCTACTGTGATTTCAACCAATTCATCAGACGCCAATAAATCGCTTCCTTTCAGCAGAAGTGCATAAACAGCTTCCGTTGTTTGCTTCGTAGTTTTCCAGTGGGTGGTTTGTTTTTCTTTCAGTAACCAAATTTTTAGCTCTTCTACACTTTCCTGATCATTGGTTACTTCGTCAAACATTTCTATCATCAAGGCCTGTGTTTCTATAGGCGCTTCATACCAGTAGTATCCCACGTAGTAATCTTTCCAGTACATTCCAAATTCTTCATGGTGGATCGATCGATCTTTGAGTGATTTCACAATATCAGTTGCCAAATCATTCATGCCAAATCTATGAGCAGCAAGGGCCAACATTCCTTCTCCATAGATATTGAAGTTGAGCCAGAATTTCTCCGCTTGATCTTTATAATAAGCCACTGCTTCTTTCGTAGCCTTACTCATGGAGATTTCCGGGAAATAAGACCTGGAATAAAGGTACTGCACCTGGGTATAGCTGATGTGCTGATTAATAAGGTAATCCGGGTCGTATTTTTTAGCAAGCCTGTAGTCTTCCTGAATTTGTCTATCCAGGTAACCAACACCTTTGTCAATCATTTTTACTACCCGTTTATCTTCCTTAATATCCTTAATTCCAAGATGATCCAGATGACCCATTCCGGTGATGATATGTTGTGTAATATATCTGCTTTCCTTCATTCCGGGGAACCATGGCCAACCACCATTAGCAGATTGATTTTTAATGGTTTTCCCTAATGCTTTATCCAGCTCTTTTGACATTCTGTCCAGATCCAAAAGAATGGAAAGATTCTTTTTAGTTTGTTCTTCACTTTTTGCGTTAAGCACCCATGGCGTCTCTTCCAGCATCAGTGATTTCAATTCCTGATTTTTCTGAAGGTTAGATAAGAATGCTTCCGGTGAATTTTCTCCCCAATCCTCAATCACCTTTTGAATTTTTGGATTCGAATTCATGATATGTGTAGCAATCGCATTTGAATAGTACCGTGTAAATACTTGCTCAGAACATTCGTACGGATACTCCATCATGTAAGGCATAGCCTGTATTGCATACCATGCAGGGTTAGAAGTAAATTCGAGGGTATATCTGTGATGTTTCAAGGTTTTACTCTTGTTGTCAATGAGCTTCTGAAACTTGAACTCTTTGCTTTCATTCCCCCTAATCGGCATAGGCAGCGATTCAGTTACCAGCATGCGGTTAGACAAGATCGGTAGCACATTTTCTTCTCCGTCAGAAAAATCTCCGGCTTTAGCTACAAAGCGATATTTAGCAGCAGAAACATTGTAAGGAACACTAATATTCCAGGATACCGAAGTGCTTTTACCAGCTTCAACTTTAAACGCCAGTTGTTTCGATTTGTGTTTAAATTCATCCTCCAAAGATTTTTCAGTAAACGGATCGATCAATTCGAGTTGAATGACACCTTCCAAATCCTTATCGGAAAGATTGGAAATTTTAGATGAAAGGGTGATTTTATCTCCTTCTCTCAAAAATCTTGGAGCATTCGGCACAACCATTAAGTCTTTTTGCGTAACAACTTCTTCGGAGATATTACCAATTTTCAAGTCTTGTGTGTGCGCCATTCCAACAAACTTCCACTTGGTCAAGGACTCAGGTATAGTAAATTTGATTTTAATTTCACCTTTTTCATCTGTAGTCAATTGTGGATAGAAGAAAGCCGTTTCGTTAAAGTTTGATCGGACCTTTACTCCGGAAAGATCTACATCCTTATCTCTTGGATCATCTGGTAAATCTTCCAATAAGGCAAGCTTGCCATCTTTTTTGGTTTGTAAGTTTTTGAATTCTCCTGACCCTCCCATAGGTTGATCAATAGCCCCCGTGGTAATTGTTGATTCTTTTCTGTTATTATCCATTCTAGCTCCTGAATCCTCACTCAGTTCCTCTTCACTCATAGAAATTTCATTGGCGTAATAATCGGCATCTGCGCCTTCGAGATAATCATATTCAGCATACCTACCATACCCATTTCTGTAATACGGATATCCGTAGTAATAAGAACTAAAACCATGATAATTTAATACCGGGAAGTATCGGTACGGATAGGACTGATAAGTATTCCAATCATAACTGTAGCTATGGTCGTATGAAGTAGACATACCTACAGGTTGCATCCACGCTTTCTGGCCGTAATATGTCTGCCAGACATTAAAGTAAAAGCTATTAGGAGTATAAAGTTCATCCAAACTGGCATCATAAAGTGTAGCCAGCAATTCAGCC
Organism: Crocinitomicaceae bacterium; assembly: GCA_014762645.1. Classification (GTDB taxonomy): domain Bacteria; phylum Bacteroidota; class Bacteroidia; order Flavobacteriales_D; family Crocinitomicaceae; genus Paracrocinitomix. The sequence goes on along the minus strand of JABURP010000090.1, from coordinate 10,643 downwards.
ATCTCTTCCTCTCCTTTGGCATTTTTAATTGTAAGTGTCCATTCTTCCTCGGCACCAGGTAAAAGTTTATCTCTGAAGGTTGAGAATTCAAGGTCCAGTTCTTTATTCGTGTATGGAACGATAACCGTGACCGTTTGTTGGAACCTGCGATTGTTCTTTACGACAGAGAAGTGCACGGAGAAATTTCCCCGGTGTTTTTCCTGCACCATAAACTCAAGTTTTTTCTGCTCACGAGACAGGATAAAATGATTGCTTTCAACGATCTTGTTCTTCACCTCCATATCATAGAAAACTGTCACATTTTCTTCAGCGGTTCCTAATAATACAGCTACCTTCTCGCCAGGTTCTGCCTTCGTTTTCAACTCCTTTAACCACAGAACTTCATTGGTAGGTACCGTTTTCGCAGAAGGAGAGAATAACTTAAAGAAATAGATGTCTTTTACCTCAATTCCATTTTTGTCTTTGGCAACTGCCGTGTATTTGTACATACCAGGTTCCCATTCTTTAAGATTTTTTATTACAATTGAATCAGAGACCTTAGTATCAAATCCGGTTTCAAAGACTTTCTTTTCTATGTCCCAATTATAATAGTTGTTTTCGTCGGCGTAAACATGATTTGGAAATTTAGCCTTAAACTCTTCTTTTGAAAGTAGCGGTAGATCGGTTTGTTCCCATAGTCGATCGTATAACGGTTGGTCGGGATTATCCAATTTTTCTACCAAAATATTTCCTTTTGCAGGAATATCCTGACCATTAAGATTTGTTGCATACAACCTCAGAATAAACTCCTTTTCACTGTTAATAGGTGACCTCAAATTACTGGAAAGCTTAAGGCTCTGGTACCCAACCATAACTGTACTTGTTGAAGAGTGGGTCTCACCATTAATATCTGTCACATCTGCATAAATGGTATAGGTGAAAACCGGCAGGTCTTTTGGGTCGGCAGTTTTATCCGGAATTGCCGTGAACGGAACTGTGAACTCCCCTTTATCATCAGTAGTCAGAGTTCCCTGGGCAATTTCTTTTGGCGCCTCATAAGGTCTCCAGTTCCACCACCAATACCAGCCATAATACGAAGTAGTTCTTGTTACTCTATACTTGACATCAGCACCGTCAATAAAGTTCCCTGCAAAGGCCTGTGCAAAACCAGTTGCTTCAATTTTATCATTTAACTGAAACTCTCCCTCAATAGGGTTCATGGTCACATTAAATTTAGGTCGCTTATACTCTTCCACCCTAAAGTATTGTGAGCCGTAAGTGTCCTGAATGCGCATTTGACCGGTAAGCACACCAAACGGTGCGGTAAAAGTGCCCTGGAACGATCCATATTCATTGGTCTCTACCTCTTGTTTTGCAATCTCCTGGCTGTTGGCATCATAAAAATGGACGGTGGTTTTGAAGTTTTTCTTGAGCTCGCGTTTCTCCATGCCCTGCTCCATTACAATTCCTTTATAGTAAATGGTTTGACCAGGTCTATAGATTGTTCGGTCAGTAAAAAATCGTGTAACTACCCTGTCCTTATATTGATAAGGTCGATATGAATAATGACTATAATGTGGAGCGTACTCCTGTCCGTCATGTTTAATACTTACGTAATAATTGAAGTAATCATCCTTAGGTTCAAATGAAAACTGTCCATTCGCATCTGTAGTAAAATTACCCAGTGTTTTATACTCGTACCTGCTAATTACATAATTATATTTTTGGTAAAGAACCGTTGCTTTAGCCCCTTCAAGAGGTTCTCCCGTATTTCTGTTTGTAACAAGTACACTTTGGTTGTCATCCTGTGAACGAAGTTGATACGTAATATCTGTTACCCATAAAGGGATAAAGCTCAACGCCTCATTTTTCTCTTTAAATTCAGGATGTGAGCTGATTATCACATAATAAAACCCATTCTCAAGCTTAGGAATAACAATTTCGGTTGAATGATTTTGATGATCGTCCGGCAACTTAAGGTTCAGCTCTTCTTCGTGAATTCCTTTTGCTTTTCTTAGGTGAGCAATCATTTTATCCCAGTCATTTTTACCACTATTCAGTTTCTCGTAGTCGTATTCAACTATTTTGTAGTAGAACTTCCCGACATTTCTATAGTTTAGCCTAAATCTCGATTCCTGTTGTACAACAACAGCTTGTTCACCTGTTAAATTCAGGCTTTTGTATAAAATCTGATTTTTAAGAACCTCACAAAGCTCAGTACCATAAGCATCTGGAAAGTTTTTTATTGTTTTATCACAGATACTGAGCGCCACCTTATACTCCCACCGTTGTGTTGTATCTGCCAGGAAGTTATAAGTAGATGCATTGTTAGAATGTACGAGTGCCATTTCGTACCAGGCTTCTGAAGAGAACGGATCATTTTGATACGCCTGAGCCAATCTTTCCAAACCGGAATAGTACAGGTCTTTTTCGTTTTCAATATTAGAATTATCACGAATGAATTTTAATCTCTCCAGTTCAATAGAAAACAATGCGTTTCTATTGTTTTTCTCAGTATGGAATTTAGTCAGTTCATAATATAATCGGAGTGCGTAAAATTTTGTGTTCAGAGAGTCGGTTGTTGTTGCAGTTTTTGCTGCATTCATAAAGGTGGAATTGGACCCATAAAAACGTTCATCTTCTATGATAAATGTTTCACCTGGACCAGGTACATTAAATGAGTTACCTTTGAAAAAATCTATCGCCCTGTGTCCGAGAAAATCGAACAATGTAGGCCGCATATTTTTAGTTGCTTCTGTGTCGGTATACGAAGCGATCTCATCATACTCTTTGATCTTTTCCTTCTTAGAGAATTCAGAATTCATTAAAGACATCAGGTAATGATGCCTTACTTTTTCGGCAATACGTTTTAAGTCCCAGGTACGAATATCTTTTAGATCAACTTCACCCACATGGGTACGATCCTGGTATTTCCACTGGTTGGATAGATAATATCCCCAATACACTTCAGCAGCTAGTGAATGCAGAATTTCCTTAGAAGGAGATGGGGCCTCCAAAATGAGGGAATCAAGTCGGGAAATTCCTTTCACATAATCATCTTCCTCCAGATAGGCGTTGTATTTCAGCTCATACAAAACTGCTTTAATTACCTGATTATGGTTTTTGTTTTTGGCAGCATACTCAAATATTTTATCAACTTCAGACATAGCTGTTCTGTACAGCCCTTTCTTCTCTAGTGAGTCTACTTTATTCCAATAGGTTTCGTATTTTTTATCCTCTCCCTGTGCGTGGATTACAGTGGTTACAAGGATTAGTAAAAGGGTGAAAATCAAGGATCTTTTCATATCAAGTTTGTTCTGTGACTAAATGTACAAATTAGCATTGTAAAGGTTCAAAGATTTTTGTAATCCGCGATCTTTACATTAAATTGTTAATTAAAAGATTCATTCTATATAATAGAGGAAGCCTCTTAAACGTCTAAATTTGTAGTGCGTGATTAAGGAAAATTCTGATATTGATACAAGTGAATTCCTAATATCGATCAATGATATTAAGGACAAGTATTTTGATGGTGAAAAGCTTGAAGAAGACGAGCTAATTGCCATGCAGAACTATGATAAGTTCCGATTAGAATATTTGAATAGTTCAAAGGATGAAAAGGATTTTGATGAGCGTTATTTTCAACTCACTGTCATGGCAAATCTTCATCCCTATACGGATTTTCTAGATCGAGAAGAACTTGCGGATGAGTTATCGGATGAATAAAAAAAACCCTGACCCCAAAATAGGGACCAGGGTATTCTAATAAATTTATTTCCTGCCTACTTCACTGTCATTTTCTTAGTGATTTGTTGATCACCAATTGTGAATGTGTAAAAGTAAACACCGGTTGCAAAATCATTACCATCAATATTGATCTGGTAAGTTCCAGCCGTTTGATTTCCTTGATTGATCGTTTTGATCACTTTACCTGAAATATCTGTGAATTGAACAGAAACGTTAGCCGCTTCATCCAATGTATAAGAAATTACAGATGAGTTATCAAATGGATTAGGAACGTTTTGTCCGATTGAGAAAGGCATGTTACCTTCTTCTTCGATCCCAGTGAAATCTCTCATGTCAGCTCTTATCATAACAGCACCAGGGTTTGCTAACCCAAATAGAGCTGCCCCAGCATCATAACCAAGAACAGTTCCTCCAAAAGTAGGTTGAGCATATCCGAAGTAAAGATCTTGCGAACCGTAATGATTAGCTGTAAGTAACATTACATCACCTGCATTTACTTGAATTGGGTTATCAAATACAAGTTTTACCCAGCCATTAATATCACCGTTAGTAACAGTATAATCATCCGTTTGTGATTCCCATACAAACTCCTGAGTTCCTGCGTTATACCTGTCAATTCTAGCGTAAATCAAATCCTGATTTGCTCCATCACCATCAGCAATATAGATATCTACCGCACCAATTACACCAGTTGCAAAAAACTCCATCACATTTCCAATACCCATTGACATACCTGTGTTTCCAACAATATTATTAATGGATCCAGAAGCTACACCGTTATCACGCGAGTACGTATAATCGGTTACCTCAATTGCATCTGTTAAGATATCGTTACTGTTATAAGTATCTGCACTATCTCCAAGAAATGTCCATTGAAAGTTATATGTTCCTGTACCATTTGCAGGTGTAAACATTGTAGATGCAATCAACGAATCAGATCCTAAAGGTGCCAAACTCGTTGTAGCTGAAGTACCTGTAAATACATTTCCAGCATAATCTACTGTTGCTTCAAGGTAAAGACCATTAAAAGTTGATCCTCCCTGATTCGTACATTCTCCTGAAAATTCAATAGTTGTAAGCTGCGAAGTTGGTACCATATAGTATTCCAATAACTCAGCTCCAGAAACGAAATAAGCTTCGTTAGCTTCCATATCGTATGAATGTCCTTCAACGATTCTTACATTATCCACAAACCATCCATAATCTACATAGTTCATGTTACCTCCATTCATGTCACCATCCCAAAACAATCTTAACATAACATTCGCAGGGTTACCAGCTATTGCATTGGTAAGGTTGAACCTTCTAGTTTCCGGTTTTCCATATCCGGATCCACCTCCAGCGGTTAATGGGGCAATGTCAGCATTACTTCCTGCTGTGATCCATGTGGTACCACCGTCTGTTGAAACCTGAACTTCTTGAACAGTAATAAACCTCGCACCATATTGTTCCCACTCCAAATGCGGTGCTGGAACTGAGGTTAAATCAGGAATTGTTCCTGTATATGTGAATGTTAAAGGACCCTGAGTAATTGTAGAAGGGTATTCAACTGAAAGTCTTGCAAAATCACCTGTTGTTCCCATATTACCTGAGTTGTACGGTGAAAGAATTCCATTACATGAACTTCCAATTGTCCAGCCATTATTGGCATCATTCTGTGGACCACCAGCTGTCCAGTTTGCCGGTGTACCGAAGTCATCAATCCAAATAATATCGTCTGGTGCTCTATCCTGCCCAACAATTGCAGGTCTGTCCAAATTAACATCCTGACCAGACACCGCAGGTTTATGTTCTATCGTTCCCGTCGTCGTTTGAGCCATCCCTACTCCCGCAGAGATAACAGACAGACAGATTAAGTAAATTTTTTTCATCTTGTCTTATGATTTATAAATTAGTAAGGCCCTAAGATATTAAAAATTGCCCGTAATCCATTAGTACAGTAGGTTTCATATAGCAAAGTGTAGCCTTGGTTGATTTTGTGGAAAAACACTGCTAATCCGCGTCCATAAAGGCAGGGAAGCGCTCTGTGATGTCTAATATTGTCTGATAAGGTAATGTTAAGATTTTCACCATTTCTTTGTTTTCTGAAAATTGGAAGAGTTTGTTCCCCCAAGGGTCTACAAGCATGGAGTCACCCGTGTAGGTTATCTCGTTTCCATCAATTCCAACTCTGTTGACCCCAATACAATAAGCCTGATTTTCCATGGCCCTTGCCTGAAGTAGAACCTTCCATACTTGATTCCGTTTTTCCGGCCAATTTGCAATATAAATCATGGCATCATATTCCTTTTTTCCGTTAATGGTACGATTCCTTGAAAACACCGGAAACCTTAAGTCATAGCAAACCTGTAACAATATTTTCCATCCTTTTAACTGATGAAGCACACGTTGCTGTCCCGGTGAAAAATGCTGATGTTCATCTGCCATTCTGAACAGATGTTTTTTGTCATAATGAGTTAATACTTTCTCTGCAGAAACAATGACAAAACGATTATAGTACTTGCCTCCATCTTCAATGATCAATGATGCGCCTATCTGACAGTTCAATTCCCCTGCCCATTTTTTTAACCAGGCTATAGATGGTCCATCCATCTGCTCAGCCATATTCTCTGCATTCATGGTAAAGCCTGTATTGAACATTTCAGGGAGTAGAACAAGATCCATTTCTTTTCCTGTCAACCCCCCAAGGTGTGCCGTTTCAAAATGCTCTAGGTTGGCCTGTTTGTCTTCCCAAAATTGTTGGGTTTGTACTATGGCTATATTTAAATCTTGCATAATTGCTCTATTGCTTTCGATAGCGTTTCATCTTCTTTGGCAAAGCAAAACCGAACTACCTTATTATCTGTCTTATCCGCATAAAACACGGATACCGGTATTGACGCCACCAAAAATTCCTTGGTCATCCATTGTGCAAATTCAGTATCCGGTAGATCAGAAATTTCAGAGTAATCAAACAAACAGAAATACGTCCCGTCACATGCAAGAGGCTTAAAGCGACTGTTTTTCATTCCTTCTAGAAAAAGCTGTCGTTTATTATCGTATAACTCAACGACTTGTTTCCATTCATCACCTGTGCTTAAATACTTCATCAAAGCGTATTGCATGGTATTATTGACACAAAACACGTTAAACTGATGAACTTTTCTGAATTCATTTGTGAGTTCTTCCGGAGCAACACAATAGCCCATTTTCCATCCTGTAACATGAAATGTCTTTCCAAAACTATACGTCACAAAACTTCTCGCTCTTAAAATTTCACTGTTCAGCACTGAAATGTGTTCTCCTGTAAACTGAATGTGCTCGTAAACCTCGTCACTTAAAACGACCAAGTCTGGAAATTTAATACACAAAGCTTCCAGAGCGGTAATATCTTCTTGTCTCCAAACACTACCCGAAGGGTTTTGCGGATTGTTGACAATGATCATCTTCGTATTTTCTGAAACCGTTGAATTTACCTCATCCCAATCAATATGAAAGTCTGGGAAAGAAAGCTTCAAGTGTACAGGAATGCCTCCGTGAAGACTCACGGTTGGAGAGTAACAATCATAGGCCGGATCAAATAAGATCACCTCATCTCCTTTACTTACTGTCGCCGCTATGGCACAATAAATAGCCTGTGTAGCACCGGCCGTTATTGTTATTTCATTTATGGGATCAACCTGTATTCCTCTTTGGACAAATATTTTTCCGGATATTTCTTCTCTGAGGTCCAACCTGCCCGGCATTGGGGCATATTGTACTTGTTCTTCATCAAGCGCATTTGAAACCAACTTTTTTAGCCGTTCGTCAATTTTAAAATTTGGAAATCCCTGAGATAAATTGATTGCTCCATGTTCATTTGCCAAAGCTGACATCACGGAGAAAATCGTTGTCCCAACATCAGGAAGTTTAGACTTGATCATATCCAATATTAATTTGAATGTCTTTCAAACAAAAGTAAGGATTAAAAAATTGAGACTCTGAAGAAAATATTCATTATTTAGACTCATTCTAAATAATTGTAAATAATGTTGAAACTCTCATTACCTTTGCATCACATAGATGATTAAAGCAGCATTTGACATAAAAGAAATACGACAGCAGTTCCCCATTTTACAGGAAAAAGTAGGGGACTATCCGCTTGTATATTTTGACAACGGTGCCTCCTCACAGAAACCCAAGATAGTGATCGACAGGATTAAACATTACTACGATCATGAAAATGCCAATATTCACCGGGGAGTTCATCATTTAAGTCAAATAAGCACAGATAATTACGAGATAGCCCGAAAACAGGTACAGCTATTTATAGGTGCCGAACACGAGCATGAAATTATATTTACCTCCGGAACTACAGAAGGAATTAACCTAGTAGCACAAAGTTTTTGCAAGAACCTTGTAAAGGGTGATGAGATCATTATCACCGAAATGGAACATCATTCAAACATTGTTCCCTGGCAGATGAAGGCGGAAGAATATGGACTGGTGCTTAAGTATATTCCACTTCTTGCTAATGGAGAGTTAGATTGGGGAAAACTGGATGAGTTGCTAACCTCAAGAACTAAAATTTTGTCGTTCACACACATCTCCAATTCACTGGGAACAATAAACCCGGCAAAAGAAATTATTGCGAAGGCACACGCCAACGGGACAAAAGTGCTTTTAGACGCCGCCCAGTCGTTGCAACATACACCGATTAATGTAAAAGATTTGGACTGTGACTTCATGGTATTTTCAGGGCACAAAGTTTTTGGCCCAACAGGAGTAGGCGTGCTTTACGGAAAAGAAGATATGCTGAATGCCATGCCGCCATACAAAGGAGGTGGAGATATGATCAAGTCGGTCACTATGGAACGTACCGAGTACAATGAACTACCGTTTAAATTTGAAGCCGGCACGCCAAATATTGTTGGAGGTATTGGGCTGGGAACTGCACTAAAATGGTTGAGTTCGTTGGATTATGAACAGGTTCAAAAACACGAAGCGGAATTGTTGGATTATGCAACCAAACAATTGCTGGAAATTGATGGTGCCAGGATTTACGGAGAATCCGAAAATAAGTGCAGTATCTTATCATTTTTGATAGAAGGAATACATCCTTACGACATAGGAACTTTATTAAATCAGCAAGGAATTGCGGTTAGAACCGGTCATCATTGTACGCAGCCTGTTATGGAATTCTTTGGAATTCCAGGAACAATAAGGGCTTCGTTTAGTTTATACAATACGAAAGAAGAGGTTGACCTCTTTATTGCAGCTTTGAAAAAAGCAACAAATATGTTAAAGTAAATGGCTATTGCAGAGAAGGAACAAGCATTAATAGACGATTTTTCCATCTATGACGACTGGATGGCAAAGTACGAGTACATTATTGAGTTAGGGAAAGACCTTCCTCAAATTGACAATGCTTTAAAAACTCCTGATAGGGAAATTAAAGGATGTCAAAGCAAGGTTTGGTTGAACGCCGAACTAAAGGACGGAAAAGTTGTTTATACCGCAGATTCTGATGCCATTATTACAAAGGGAATTATTGCACTGCTCATTCAGGTAATGTCAAATGAATCACCTGATGATATTGTAGAAGCTAAATTGAATTTTATTAAAGAAATTGGATTACAGGAGCACTTGTCACCTACCCGGTCAAACGGTTTGGTGGCTATGATAAAACAAATGAAGTTGGATGCTCTTGCATTAAAAATGACAGCATGATCGTATCAGGAAGTGGAGATATGGATAAGTCAAAAATGAAGGAACTTGAAGATGCCATTATCGTCGGTTTAAAGGAAATCTATGATCCTGAAATTCCGGTGGATATTTTCGAGTTAGGACTTATCTATGAGGTAAAGATAGAAGAGGATGGTTTTGTAGAGGTAGATATGACATTGACCTCTCCCAATTGTCCGGTAGCTGAAAGTTTACCAATAGATGTAAAAAACAAGGTTGAATCCATTCAGGGAGTTAGAGAAGCAAAAGTGAATATTGTCTTTGATCCGCCATGGGATAAAGACATGATGAGTGAAGAAGCACAGCTGGAACTTGGCTTTTTGTAACCAAAACAATTTGACGGTAATATATTGTTAAACAAGCCGTCATGAATCCATTGTTATTAATTTCAAGTTTATTTTGGGCCGCACACATTTATGCTCATTCCATAGACACCACTCAATACATTTCCGTTGAAAAATTAGTATCACAGCAAACTATTTCTGCAAAATTTGAAGGACTTGGTGGTCATTCCGGAAACTGCATGAAGGTGATCATTGAGAATCACTCATCTGATTCGGCTTATGTGTGGATTGAAGGAGGTCGCAGATTATTTTCAGACGACTCTTCTCTACAGGACATTTTTCTCATCAAAAACACGGCCCTGGCAATTGCTCCTTTAGATTCTAAGTCTACTCCGCTCTATGGTTTTTGCTGTCAGGCTAAAAATGGTGGTCCTGGGAGTAAGTCAACGTTTCAAGTGGGAAAGATGGCGCCACCAAAATGGGTGGAACTTGCCAATTTTGTTGAAAAATATGAATTCCCAACGGGAGCAGTGCAACAAGCAGTTTGGGTGTTGTCGGACCATCATGAAATAAGTACGGTTCACCATACAGAGCCTGAAGTCATAGCCCCATTAAAACGAAAACTAGCTGAATTATTGGGAATGCCAGTTCCCTGGTATTCGGTTATTTACGCAAAAGATTCTGCCTCAGTATTCTCGAACAGACCGGAAAAGATTTACGGGGACATGGATTTTTATATAAATACGAACGCAGTAGTATCGGCTGTTGTAAAAAATCAATACGGTGAAAATGTGTCCTTCCCAATTAGGGAAACTTCATACGATCCCGGAACTTATACCTTCACCTTTCAGCAAAGACTAGAAGGTTGGGAACCTGGGAGATATACAAAATTTATTGACAAGGAATATAACCTAATACTTAAAAAGAAGA
>JABURP010000007.1 GCA_014762645.1 Crocinitomicaceae bacterium | reverse complement strand
CTCAAAGTTTAGCCCGTATTTATTTAATAAATTCGTATAATACCAAGCTACATCGAAGCCCAAGTATGTGAATTGATCGGGAATAGACTTAAATTCTTTCACATACTGTCTTTCAAAAGATTGAACTTGGATATTTTGATGACATAAAAAGTCGGGCAGAAAAAGGTGAACATTTAAGTTTTGAAGGTAGTCAACATCAATGTTGTCAAATCGTTCCCATTTCTCCAATCCATAAATAGAAATGGATGTATCTTCCAAGACACTTAACATACTTATCATTCGAGTAACAAAAGCTTGATCTTCAGAAGGAACAATTAATACATTCCGTTTAGCACTATCCAAAGCCACTTTTAGTTCAGTAAATCGTTTCTCATCCCACTTAATTTCTTTGGGCGGGCTTATAAATGTTGAGTCAGTTGACTGACTTAGCTGCTTAAAAAAAGAATTTTTGATTAGCTCTACATTTCGACTTTCTTTCACATGGTCGGGATAAACCATGATTAAGTTATCATTTCGTAATGAGTCATACATATATTCTCCAATGAAGCGTAACAAAACCGGGTCACTACTTGCTACTTTACTCACTTGACTATTCCCGAGCAAAATTTTATTGCTTTGTTTCACTGGAGAAACAATATGAATGTTATATTTTTTGGCATAATCAGCAACCATCATAAATTCGTCAAAAAACAAAGGCCCTACAATTAAATCTGTCTTCAAAAGCGATGAGTCTTTTAAAACTTCAGCCACTTTAGCTGTATCGTTAGCTGTATCAATAACTCTAAGCTTAATGTTCATCCCAGTTTGAACCATAGAATCTACTTCAGTTCTAAAGCCCCGATAAAACTCTATAGCATATTTTGACTTTGAAAAGAGATCATCATTTATTTTTTCAGCTTTCTGATAATTGGTGTCCTCTGCTTGCTCCATTAGATCAAGATAGAAAGGTAACATAAGCGTAATGCGATACGCACTTTTAACAGCAGAACTATCAAATTCATAACTAAAGGAAACTGTATCCTCATAGACCTTAAGTATCGGTATATTAATCAACTGACCCACCTTTAAACCGCCAAGTAGACCATTATTTACCCATTTTATGGAATCAATCGTAACAGCATATTCCTTTGAAAGTGAATACAATGTATCTTTAGGTTCAACATAATGGGTTACATAAGGACTTATAGCAGCAGGAACAACATATTCCGCTTCATTCTTTTCACTCTTCAGTTTTGCTACGGGAATTCGAAGCCTCATGCCCTTCTTTAAACCTTCTTCAACTTGAGGGTTAGAAGTAATGATGTCCTTTATTTCAATGTTGTATTCTTTAGCGATGGAGTATAGTGTGTGCTTTCGTTGAACCTCATGAATAATATAATTACCATCAACGTCAACCGTTTCTTCAATATTTTTTCTTCGGACTTCTTTAACTGGAATTAATAATCGATCGCCAATCGTAAGCTCTGTAGTGTTCAATCGAGGGTTTTCTTCCTTCAGAACTTCAATCGGTACAGAATACATACGACTTATGGCATAAAGTGTATTTCCTTTCTCAACCACATGAATGTAATATTCATTTCCTTTAATTTCATGTACTTGAAATTGATTTACTTTTGCTAAACTGTCTTTTTCAACTTCTTGAGCAATTATTGAGTGATTCAAAAGGAAAAATACCCCAACAGCAAGCAAATGAATAGTCTTCATGAAAAGTTCTTTAATGTTAAACCGCTATATGCAAATACGAATGTATACAAAGTTTTTTTATTGCTTTGCAAAAACTATTCCCATTCAATGGTTGCAGGCGGTTTACTGCTAATGTCATAAACAACTCGATTTACTCCTCGTACGCGATTGATAATCTTGTTGGATGTTTTTGCCAAGAATTCATAGGGCAAATGGCACCAATCAGCGGTCATACCATCAGTGGATGTTACGGCTCTCAAAGCAACTGCCATTTCATAGGTTCTTTCGTCTCCCATAACTCCAACCGATTGTACAGGTAATAAAATAGCACCGGCCTGCCAAACCTCGTCGTAAAGTCCTTCTGCTCGTAATCCTTCAATAAAAATATGATCAACTTCTTGCAGAATGCGCACTTTCTCAGCAGTTACATCACCCAAAATTCGAATAGCCAAACCAGGTCCAGGAAAAGGATGACGCCCCAATAAATTAACCGGTAATCCTAAAGAACTACCTACTCTACGTACTTCATCTTTAAACAACAATCGCAAAGGCTCAACAACCTTTAATTTCATAAAATCAGGTAAGCCCCCTACATTATGATGCGACTTAATGGTAGCCGAAGGACCTCCTGTTGCTGAAACAGATTCTATGACGTCTGGGTAAATCGTTCCCTGAGCAAGCCACTTTACATCTTGAACCTCATGTGCTTCATCATCAAAAACTTCGATAAAAACCCGACCGATAGCTTTTCGTTTCTTCTCTGGATCTTTTTCTCCGGCCAAAGCTTCCAAGAATCGATTTTTAGCATCAACTCCCTTGATATTTAAGCCCATATCTTTATATTGCTCCAAGACCAATTCAAATTCGTCTTTGCGCAATAATCCATTATCTACAAAAATGCAATACAACTGTTTGCCAATAGCTTGATGCAAAAGCATAGCAGCAACAGAAGAGTCTACTCCTCCGCTTGGTCCCAACACTACTTTATCTGAACCAATTTTATCCTTTAAATCTTGAATAGTGGATTCGGCAAATGCACTAGGTGTCCATGACTGCTCACAGCCACAAACTCCAACGACAAAGTTCTCCAACAATTGAAGTCCATCGGTACTGTGATACACTTCCGGGTGAAACTGAATTCCATAAGTTTGCTCGCCTTTTAGATGATAAGCAGCTACTTTTACATCTTCAGTGCCGGCAATAATTTCGGAATTCTCGGGCAATTGAAAGATGGTATCACCATGTGACATCAAAACTTGAGAATCCATAGGAATTCCATGCAT
>JABURP010000033.1 GCA_014762645.1 Crocinitomicaceae bacterium | reverse complement strand
ATGTACATACTTTCTTAAAGTATCCTATTTGTTCACTAGATCATGTGTTCTTTAAATCAGTTATTTATAAATTTTAATATGAGCAGAATATTGATATTTTTGCCGCCTAACCTAAATCTATAATTATGAAAATTTCTCTATTATTCTCACTTTTATTCATGTTCAACTACCTTTCCGCACAAAGTTTTGATCGCGAGAAAATAAAAGTGAAGTATTATCGACCGGCACTATATGATGGAACTCCCGCCCGATTTGCTCATGTAAAAATTACAGAAACTTCACGAAATGAAGACGGAACTAAATTGACGGATGACTTCTTTGCAAATCCCGCTGGAGAACCAAGGGCTAAGTTTTTTTATTCAAAATTTAATTGGGCAATAAAGACGTTTGACGCAACGGCTGCTCAACAGGCAGAAGGAGAAGAGGACACTATATCCATGGTCACTATAGATGTGGATTTGGCACAATATGGTGCTCCAAATTTTGCACAAGTTGATCTCAAGGATACATACGGGGAAGTGAAAGGCAAAAAATGGATTGCAAACATCACGTGTAAAGTTCCCATGACATACAGTGTATACGATCAAAATGATACCATCATTTTAGAGAACATCAGCATTGACAATACCAAGAGTTTTGAGTTTCCTAAAGATTTTTATTCATTGGGTGATGTTCCGGTGTATAAGTCAAAAAAGGCAATTGTTTATGCCTACAATGCAGAGAGACAGAAACATTTGCTCAAGATGAGAAATGATGCTATAGGTACAAATCTGTGGTACATAGAAGCAGAGCTTAAAAAGGCACTCACAAGTGAGAATGACAAGTTTCTTATGCAACTAATTACGCTAAAGGTAAAAGGCAAGGATAAAAAGACCTATGCAGATATCCTGGCCCTGGAAGAACGGATGAAAAATAACTGTGATAAAATCAAAGAGAACTATAAGGCCGAAAATAAAATGAACTGGCATACCAAAGAGATTCATAACGAATTCAAATTGATTGGAGAAGAATATGCTAAAATTCTGGCGACGGATGGTGAATCCGGAAAAACAAGGTTTAGCAATATGACCTTTGTTGGCCTTTCAAAGAATATGCTTTGGTGTCTGTTTTTTACCGGTGAGTTTGACTTTGTACTTGAACATGCCACTGAGTTGAGAGCCAGAGATGAAAAGACAACTTCTGACGATTCCATAACTTCTTTGATGAATGATATGAAAATTAGCTGGCACAGGCTAGAATCTGCTGTTAAAAATTATAAGTCAGTGTATCTCAGAAACAAGTCAAGAATGGGGTGGGAATAATATAGGTTGACGGGGTATTTTAGACCCCAAGGGACTACTTTTTTTGTATAACAAATTGATTGACTGAAAATAAGTAATATTTTTAAGGTCCGATTTTAAAGGAGATACCCCCTCCACCTTTTGAACCTTTGATAAGTGTTATCAGGAGTAATGTATATCATTGTGGTGGATTTGGTTTCTGCAGACCCAAAATGCGAAAGCGCTTAAAGCACATATTATTATTGTTGTTCCTGTTAGCTGGGATTTCAGTACAGGCTCAGAATTATCCGGTTCAGGCAAATATTGTTGTATCACCGCCTTTCAATTCTTACCTGCCTGATTATGCCGATCCTTTCAATAACCAAATGCGGGTTATTCTTACCCTTACGGATTTTGCGGTTCCTTCGTATCAGGTAAAGTTGAGGTTTGAAATTGACGGTCAGGGTTACAATATGCAGACTGCTGATCTAACCAATTTTCAATCGATCCTGTTAACTCCTGGAGTGCCGGTTGAGATTTCAGGTGCAGATTTGGCACCATATCTCGCAACAAGCAATCTTCAAATATCCGGGATGGATGTTGCACAATATGAACAGTCCAAAGTGCTACCAGAAGGACCGGCGAGTATATGTGTACAGGTTGTTGACGCCAATTCTAATGGTACAGTGATAGGAAATCCGGCGTGTGCTTCTACCTGGTTTGCATTGTATGATCCCCCCTTACTAAATATGCCTTTTTGTGGCACACAAGTAGAACCTACAGATCCTCAACAAGTCATTTTTTCATGGACACCATTGCACATGGCATCTCCGAATGCTGGACAGACTGAGTATGTTTTTGAACTGTTTGAGCTTCGTCCTGATGCGAATGCTGATCCCAACCAGGTGGTGAACAGTACATTGCCCATTTATATTGAGATCACCACCAATACTCTACTCAATTATAGTATCCTGCAACCGCAGCTTCAAATTGGAATGTCATACGTATGGCGGGTGAAAGCGAAAGACCCATCCGGACGAGATTTATATAATAACAATGGCTACAGTGCGGTTTGCACCTTCACGTATGGTAGTATTGCAGCCTCCTTGTTAGACGGAGTAACCCTTCAATTGGAATCGAACGGAACGGGCGTGCGGCAAGGTTTGGCCTGGTGGAATGCTACTTCTTTGTTTGATTCGTATGTACTTGAAGTAAGAAAAACCGGTGATCCCAATTTTCAATGGTTCCCTTATCCCACAGAAGACGGACAACTTAAAGTCAACTCACTTGAACCGGAAACTGAGTATGAATGCAGAGTAAAGGGACTAGCCGGTGGAGCTGAAACGGACTGGAGCAACGTCTCTACGTTTACCACACTACCTGCTCCCCATTATGCATGTGGAAGCAATGCACTTCCTGCACAAAACCAACAAATAGTTCCAACAACTTCATTATTACCGGGGAATATTGTCACCGTGGGGCAGTTTGAAATGATTGTAACAGGTGCCGATCCTACTGGCCCTCCGGGAATTTATACCGGAACGGGAAAGATCAATATTCCTTTCATGTTCCTCAATTTTAATGTGGAGTTTGAAGATATTCTTGTAGACGAGGATCTGCAGATGCGTTCGGGAATGGTGCGTGCAATATCTCAACCTGTTGATGATTGGATCAACGACCAACTAGCTGTTTTTGTGGATGGGACTATCAATGAGATTCAATTCAATGAAGAAGATTCTCTGGTTTTTGTTTACCTGGATGACGGTGAGATACTTGAATTTGATTGGCCAACAGATGGTCCGCTAGTTATAGAAGATGAATCAGGTCTTATATATACCATCAATCCGGATGGGAGCATAACTATAAGTGGTCAGTTAAACCATGATGACGACAACCTGGCTGCAACAAAAAATCACCAGATCACATTCCACGCTCATCCCAATCAAACCTATGGATTTGATGAAAACAACTATCTGCAATGGCAAGAAAACTATCCGGTCATCACCCTATCCGACGGGTCGCTCTATTTTGTCCCCTGGAAATCAATAAAAATCAATGATTCGGATAAAATTATTGCCAAAATACATGATGAAAACGGCGCGATTAATTCACCAACGTTTAAGGATGAAAACGGAAATCAACTTTCAGCTGTCCAGCTCACTGACAGTACGTATGAAGTTACAATAGGGAATTATTTAACCGCAAAGCGAGTCTATGCCTGGGATGACGCCAACCAAAAAGTTGGAAAGTTCAATTTACTTCCTTACGCGCAAATCGTACATGAAGTGGTAGTAATCCCGGTAAACGGTGCAACGGTGCCAAACCAGGCCTATTTGCAAGATGAACTCAACGAAACTTTTTTACAGGGAGTTTCAGGGTTTACCGTCACCATAGATCAAAATTTTGATTACGCATTTGATGCCAACAACAATGGTCTTGGTGCTCCGGACGCTACCTTAATGCGCAAATATTCACCAGAAATGCGCGATCTCCGTGACGCTTATTTCGACAGTCACTCAAACGATAATAAGTACTACCTCTTCGTCGTGCCGGAAATTGAAGGAGATTTGGAAGGCTACATGGTTAGAGGAAAATCAGTAGGGTTTGTAGAAGCAGGCGCGGACGTCAAAACATACGCCCACGAATTGGGCCACGGAGCATTTGGCCTCGAGCACACCTTTCCAAGAATAACACAGGGCCAATCCAACAACCTCTTAGACTACAGTAGCAACGATCACTTAACAGCAGTACAATGGGAAGACATGCATGCATTCACCCCGGTTTTTTCCATTTTGGATGATGAGGAGGATGGGAGTAGTTTTACACTAACTGAGGTTATTCCGTATGAATTGAGAAACGCTGATAGCACAATAACTGTATTCTCTCCTGCGGGTAAAATTATCACTTTACCTAAATCAACGGTAAAAATTAAATTCTGTACTGCGGATCCATTTATATATTCTGGGACAGATAATTATGCTGGCATAGATGGACCAGTAGGTAGCTTAGGTGGATTTGCATTTGAAGATACTAGCGGAAACCTTAAGGAGTATAAGTTTGTAGTCCAGTCGAATCAAATTAAATATATTTTAAAGGACGGTTCATCAGCCGAGCCATACATAGATAATTTAACTAAAACCAGTAATCCTGAGGATGCACTAATTTGTACACCTTATTATAATGGGCAATTTGGTTACAGCCTGTATCAAGTAGGTTTAAATAATCCAGTATTAATTAATAAATCGGGATTTGATCCAAACCAAGATAATAGTAACTACGCAGCTTCTGAGTACGGATCAGGAAACCAAATTCTAGAAAACTTTTCTGTAATTGAAGTATTATACGGAAATGCTAATACCAACTATCTTGAAAATAACGAAATCAGCGAAAATAAATTTCTCCTCAATTCAGATAAATGGAGCGAATATATCTATTCGAAACCTGGCGTTCCTATCAAGGGAGAATTCGATCAAACTCTCTCTAATACTGCCTACGAATATTTAAATAACAACTCACAGTATACTATAGCAGGTCATCCTTTCGCAGCTATCGTAATATCTACAGCTTTGTGGATTGATGAACTTGAAGATTTAAGCCTATACAACACTTCGGAATGTATAGTGCAAAACAGTGCAGAGCAAGATGAACTGAACGAAATTCTTTTTCCTCTACTAAATGAAATTAGACCCGAACCATGTAGTACTTGTGTAGAGCAAAAATTCATTCCAGATGGTTATGATGAATCCAAAGCTAACATAGTTAATGACAAGTATGCGAGATTAAAATCTCAGATTGCTTTCATCAAGGAAAATATGATGGATGCAGGAGATGTTAATATGATCGTCTCTTCAATGAATTCTGTCGAATTTAATAATGAAAACGATCTCAATACAGCTTTAGCAATTATAGGAGACATTGAGAGTATTTCTAGAAATACACCTTGCGCTCTTGCAGAACTCACTTTAGCAAATAGAAACAAATTGGTAGACCTGATTATTCAGGATGATAATCTATGGGATAATAATAACTCCAGTTTACTTTTTAACTTATTTAATACTGTTAGTGAGACAGAAAAATCAACGTTCTATAAAGGTCTCAGGGATAGAAACTGGCTTCAGTCCATGGCTGATGAAGTAGATGAATGGACGGATATAGATTCTGACGAGTTTTCAATAATCGACAAGATATTTGATTTAATCACGGAGAATTTAATGGCAAATTATGGATATTACAATCCCCAAGATCAAAAGGTAAATTTTCACACCCCTGTAAATCAAAGTATTTCGTGGTTACCAGAAGATCCACAGAATCCTAATCTCTCTCTTTTTAACATGGAAATCCCTGCTTCACAACTACCAATTTTTATAGGTGAGCAATTCGATATGGTTGATTTACGCGGTGGCTCTAGTCCTCCGGGATTAGAGAGAGATTGGGGCGTCATTGTAGGGCAGGAGATCCCTTATGACTTTACAGGTAATAAGTTAGTTATTAACGGAAATTATAGTCTGTTTCGAGCTAATGCCTTGAATACGTCAACAGCTTCACCATATTTCGAGAATGACAAAAGCTACGAACTAGATCCCTTCTCTATAGTCGAAGTTGTGTTTGCCTCAAACTATAATTCTGGGGGCTATCAAAAAGGGACCACCATGCTTGTTCCCGCATACCAGCTTTTAACGATAGATTATTCTGTTCGTGCAGACGACCAGCAGTATTATACGAGCATAATAGCAGATGCCGCGGCAATTGCATTAAGTGCGGTAGTAATCGCAACTGCTCCTGTAACTTGGGGTGGTAGTTTGGCTGTTCTAGAGTCAGTTGTTGCAGGGTTAAACATTTATCATACCGATCTCAAAAAGGAAAATGGGTTGGAATATTCTGAAAGTGAATCTTCGAAAGATTGGGAATCATTTTATAATGGATTCCAATTAGTTGCAGGCGCCACAGCTCTTCCTGCTCTTACAACTACAATTCTTAAAAGCAAAAGATTTCTTGCTTTTACTAGTGGAGTGAATAAAATGATATTAAACCCAAGTTGGGACGCAATTCAAAACCTTTCCTCAACACTTAAAGATAAAGTTAAACTGATTTATCAAAGTCTACGCTCAGGGAAAAATTTAGTAAATGACGTCATAACAGATTTCAGCTGGATTGATGATTTAACCGGAAATGGATGGGAAAACTTAAGAGCTTTATTAAGAGCTGACCTTGAAGCCAACCCGAACATGTTCGATAATTTATTAAACGTGAATGGGGCTGAGGCGTGGAAACGGTTGTCAAATGCTTCCAGCTCAATTCGGACAAATGTTAATTTACTAGAAGATGTTGTGGGCTGGCCGGCAAGTTGGAATTTGAATGTTGTAGGAAACTCAGTTGAAGTAGTGCAAAGTAGTGGAAGAAAAATAGCAACCATTACTGAAACTAAGATAATTGCACCTGCAAGAACATTGACAGGCACACCAGGTAATCCGTTATTAAACCGCGTTCCCTTAGTAAAGAACACAGTTTATGATGTAGATGGTATACTGTATCATACGGATGAATATGGAAGAGTATACAAAACAGCAACAGATCTGGATGATAACGTAAGAATTAGACTCGGTAATCAACAGATCAAGGCAGTAGATATAAAAGAGGGGGCAAATGGAGTCGATCAAGGTGGACATATTGTTGCTTCCAGATTCTTTGGTCCTGGTGAACAAATAAACTTATATCCTCAAAGTGCTAACCTCAATCAAGGGGCCTGGAAGCAAATGGAAAACACTTGGGCTGCCGAAATGGTTGCTGGAAAAGATGTGAAAATTGAAGTTGAAGCAGTTTTTTCGGGTTCTTCTCAAAGACCTGATGCCTTTGAAGTCAGTTATTGGATTGATGGAGTAAAAACAGAAGCAACATTTATAAATCAATGATGATGGAGCAAAAGGAGATATTTAGTTTGTTAGCTACAGGATTGATAAATAATATACCTGAAGACCAATCTTTTGATAAAGCAGTACTGAATATCATGAGACAGCCCGCAATGGTAGAGTTCAAAAGTTACCTTGTTGAAAATGATCGAAAAAAAGTAGATTTAGATATCTCTATGGGGTACAAATATGCTAAGGCAGTTCTAGAACTTTATGATCTTACACAGAATAGCTTTCCTGCTCATAAAAACTGGAATAGAGCAATATTTACTCTTTTTCCTGATAATAAAATTGAGATTGAATATATCTGGGATCAAGATCTTCAAGATGAAGTCGATAAATACAACAAGACTTAAACATCTTAAAAGTGACAAAAACAACAAATAAGTTACTTTCAGATTATACAAAATTTAGATCCATTCTAAATAACATACCTTAAAGCGCAGCCACATTTTTGTTAAAGAAATCTTTAAACTTTTTAGTGGTGAGCATTTTTTCAATGATTTTAAAGACGATTTGTTTGTCTTCTTCGTCAAGCTGCTGGATGCGCCTGAGTTGTTCAGCAGCCGTTTTATCATCTATGATAACTTCTTTGGGTATTTTACCATCATAGTTTAAAATCTGATCTGCTGTCAGGTTAAACAGCTCTGCTATTTTTTGAAGTCCCTCCCTCGCGCTCGTCTCCAGACGCGTGCGTACCTACTTTCCAAAACTCTGTATTACCACAACGGCTCAACTTTAACATTTAACAAAGGCCTTTCTTCTTCATACGCCCTCTACCGTGCGATTATATCGCGTAACATTCAGTATTCAAATCAAAAGCGAAAACTAAATTTATTTGCCCACTCTGTGTTCCTCATTTGCTCAGTTAAGATTCTAACCTTACATTTGAATTACATTTAAAACCAAAACTATGAAATTTCGTTCGGCTCTTCTTATTGGATTCCTTTTATGTGGAATTAACGCTTATCAACAAGATTACTTTATTATAGATGACAAAGACACCACAAAATGTGTTGATCTTGAATACTCATTAACGGTTCAAGGCTGGTTAAAACGAGTGTCATATACAACACTTGATGGTGAAAAAGTTGAAATAGACGGAAGAAAAGAAGTGCCAAATGTTACAACTTTTTGCATTGACAGTGTTACGTTTGATAGAACGCCCTTGAACCCTAAAAAGCCAGAAAAATATATTCGTTATGATTTACGAACGGTGGATGGCAAAATTAAGGTTTATGCTCCGGGACAAAGAATTAACACAAATGGTGATCCCGTCGGGAAATATAGGTTCTTTGTGCGGTTCCCTGATGGTGAGTGGTATACCGTCAATTCGAAGAACATGGAAACGATCATAAAGCCATACCTTATAAAATGCAAGGCCTTTGCAAGTTCGTATTCCGGTGAATTCTCCACATCAGAAGAAGAAGCAATTGAAATGTTTGAATTGTATAATCAGTTGTGTCAGGAATAATAACACCTGCTGCCACCGTGCGATTGTATCGCGTGGTATGCTGAATTGTATTTAAGCATTCAAATCAAATCCCCCTCACACTCGTCGCCAGACGAGTGCGTACCTACTTTCCAAATCCCTAAACTACCAGAACGGCTGAACTTTAACATTTTACTTCATTGTGTATATCTTTAGACTTTGAGCGAAGGATTGTAAATCCTACGCAGCGGATGAAATAACAAAAAAATATGAAACGACTATTCGCAATATTGACTTTATATATTTTGATTGGTTCATGTGCCAATACACCAAGCCCTGACCAGCAAGAAACCAGACTTGTTGGCGGACCTTGTGAAGGCTGTGAAGCAGTTTTTGAATACGGTGACAAAAAGTTGAGTCCGGTAGATACCTTGCCTGGTTTTGAGGACGAGGGTCTTAGAATAAAAGTGACGGGAACGATTTACGAAAATGACGGAAAAACACCCGCAAAAGATGTAATTCTGTATGTCTATCATACTGACCAAAATGGAATTTACGCAACAAAAGGAGATGAAACCGGGTGGGGTAAACGCCATGGGTACAGAAGAGGATGGGTAAAAACGGATGGTGATGGCCGCTATACCTTTTACACGCTAAAGCCGGGTGTCTACCCTAACAGGACAGAAGCCGCACATATTCACCCCACTATTTTGGAGCCTGATGGCAAGTATTATTGGCTCGGCAGCTATCTTTTTGAGGGGGATACTTTACTGACGGATGAACAAATCAATCAAACTGCCCCAAGAGGAGGAAGCACAGGAATAATGACACTAAAAAAAGAAGGAGATATTTGGGTAGGAACGAGGGATATCATTTTAGGCAAGCACATTCCCGGATATGAATAATTCCTCACGAATAATTGATTAATTAGCTCCGCTTCTCTTTCATATTAGTCGAGTACACACATCCCGCTCGCAGTTACAATGTTGCCGCAGAGAATTCTACAAAAGCTCTTGAACAATTATAATAAACAAAACGTCCATACTCGTCTTCGCCACAGGGGTATGCTCGGCGTAACTAGCGCATCAATATGATCTTTTTTCTAATTATAGCTTCGTTGGTTACGCTTATTTCAAGGTAATAACTTCCATTTGGATAATCCATGTTTACTTTATGGAGTTTCTCACTAATTGAATTTCCTTCATAGAGAAGTTTTGAATGAATGGAATAAATTTTAATAGAATAAACATCATTGCCCTTATTGTTGATGGTTAAATATCCTGGGTTCGGATTAGGGAATATTTCGAAGTTATTCTGTAAGTCGTAATCTTTTGAGGATACAATCCCTGTAATTTGATAGCAGTCAGAAGTATCGATACAATTTCCATTTATTACTTCAACCGCATAATTTCCATTTACTGAAGGGCTAAAAATGTTGCTGGTGGCTCCGGGGATTTCAGTGAAATTTTCGTTGCAATCTAACCATTGATAAGATGAATTGAGACCAATTGCTGTTAATATTGTATCATTTACACTTACCGCGGGATCCGGATAAATTACAGTTATTGTCATGCTGTCTGAATTGCTGCACAAGCCTCCGCAAACCTCTGCTGTCACCACATAGGTGTTAGTCATACCACCCGGTATAGCTGGTATAAAAGCAACACCGTCTATAACTCCATAATTCCAGGAAATATTAGCATTGTCGGGGTTATATGCATATAAAGTCGTACTGTCACCATAACATATCACTTTATTAATCCCGGCATCAACAGTTGGTGTGGCTGCTTGAACAAAGATTAATTGGGTTACAATTGTTTCGTTGCCTGAATCGTCGCTGAGCAGATATTTACGATAAACCGTTTCATTATTACAAACAGTACCGGTAATACTATCCGTTAGATGCACAATATTTACATTTCCGCAATTGTCATTCGGGTTTGATATCGCATTTGAACTAGGAGTAGGAATGTCAGAAGGACAAGGGACTGTTAATGTAGGAGCAGAACCAGTAGGAGGTGTCGTGTCGATTACGGTAATTAAGACTGAATCCGAATTGCTGCAATAGCCCGAACATAAGTCTGCAGTAACAGTGTACATATTTAGTGTATCACTGGGTATAAAGTAAACTCCATCTGTTACGTTATTATTCCAGGAAATATTTACACCATAAGGATTGATAGCGGTCAATGCCACACTGTCACCAGGGCAAACAGTTTGATCAGAGCCAGCACCAACAGACGGATTGAAACTCGTCAAATGAAATTCTTGTGTAATAATTGTTTGGTTACCCACATTATCTGTAAGTAAATACTTTCGATAGATAATTTCATTATTGCAACTAGATCCATTTGTACTGTCTGATAAATGAGTAACAACTACACTGCCACAATTATCATTTACGTTTGCTAAAATACCTGGGTCAGGTAACGGAACATCTGTAGGACAAAAGAAGTATTCTACTGGTGGAGTAGTAGCCGTAGGAGGCGTAGTGTCCTGAAGTATAACATTTTGATTTTGTGTTACACTATTTCCTGATGAATCTGAATAAGTCCATGTAATAACAGTAGTACCTTGAGATGTAATTGGAAATGTTACATCAGCAATTCCGTAAATAATACCGTCGCAGTTGTCTGTTGCTGAAGGAGGAGTAGGAAAGACCGAACATTGTTCAATTATATCTGGCAACTCAAATAAATCCGGAACAGGAATAGACGCATCAGGGGTTATCTCTATATTTTGTGCTTGAGTAGTGACATTTCCATAACCGTCGTCATAGGTCCATGTAATCACATGAGTTCCCAAGCTGTCTATCGGAAATGATATATTAGGAATTCCGTATATAACACCATCACAGTCGTGCAGAGCAGTTGGGGGTATAATAGTGTCAACTGAACATTCAAATGTTAGATTCTGAAGGGAAGAACTATCTGGTGAAGGAATCATTGATGATTCGCAAAGAGAGAATTTCTCCGCTAAATTTTTACTTCCCATGGTAGAGGGACTTTCTCCATCCATAAAAATATAGGCTGGCCCGGGATCAACATCTGCTCCTCCCCAAACATTTCCGCATACAAATAGGTTACCGTTTTGGTCTAAATAATGATTTTTTATTACACCATTTTCGGTCCAATTTAAAATCCAAACCATATTTCCAGCAGCATTTAACTTCTCTACAAAAGCAGAGTATGAAGAAGTAGAGACACCAGGTCCGGGATTGTAATCTGTTGATAGACCTCCTTTCCCCGTGATGTAAATGTTACCCAAGGAATCTGAGCTCATAGACCAGATGACTAGTGACGAAGTATCAGCAAAGTGTTGAGTTAAAATATAATTTCCTGCAGTATCCAGTTTTAATAGGAATGCATTTTGGTCATTCGGTCCTCCAACTGATATAAGGTTCGAAACACCAGGTCCCGGGTCAAAATCAACGGTATCCGTAAAGTGTCCGCTTAACCAAATTTCCCCCATTTTTGTGCAGGTCATAGCGCGGCAATAATCTCCCTTTGGAGGGTTTCCAAAGGTGTGTACCCATACAAACGCACCGTCTTGGGTCAATTTGTTAATAAAAATATCCGGATTAGTAGAGTGAGAAAATATAGAGAGGGTGTCTAAACCGGGGTCAAAATCTACTGTATCGCTAAAGGTCCCTGCTGTATAGACATTTCCTTCACTATCGGTGTCAATTGATTGACAAGATGCTTCTCCAGGTCCGACAAACTCTTTTGCCCAAATAGTCTGACCCGAAGTATCTAGCTTGACAACAAAGACACAAAGACCGTTTGAACCGTTTAACGTTAATGTTCCAGGTCCTGGGTCAAAATCTCCACTACCATAATGATTACCTGTTATGTATATGTTGTCGTTGTGATCTATCGTAATGGCTTGTGCAAGATCACCTTGTGAACCGCCAAACTTTTTGAACCAAATTAAGTTACCCGCGGTGTCCACTTTCATTAGAAATGCATCATTTCCTCCATAAGCACTTTCCAAATATATACCTGGCCCAGTATCTACATCTACCGTTCCTGAAAAATATCCGGTGATATACATTGAATTGTTGGAATCAAAGGCCATATCCGTTCCACCGCTAAAATTATCTCCTGTGAGTTGTTTTGCCCATATTAAATCGCCTTGTGGGCTTTTCTTAAAAAGATAGAAATCATCACCAAGTCCTGCATCTAGAATTGTTGTTCCAGCTCCTGTTTCAAAATCTGCAGCTCCAGTAAAACTACCAGTTACATATGCAAAGCCAGATGAATCTGCAATTACACTTCGGCAATAATCGTGATAACCAGCATCACCAATAACTGTACCCCATTCATAATATGGGACTTGAGAGTAGCCTGTTATACCAAGAAAAATAAAAAGTAATATAAGGTGTGATGTTTTCAAACTGTACGCTCAAATAATTAGTAAAGTCAGAGAAAGTTACTATAAATATTGCCAATCCTCAACAAGTCAGAACCTATTAGTTCTCATCCGGTTCGTATGGTGACCAGTGCAAAACCAATATTTTATACGACAAATTTGATTAGCTGGAATGTCGCTTTGCTCTACTAACAACTGGTTAACTACCTAAAAAACAATACATTTTTATTCGTAACTTGTACTTGCTTAAGATCACCATTTCTGTTTTTAGACATCCCAAAAAAGTTGAATAGGATGAAGATCTGCATGTTAACACTCTTTTTAGTTCTTGGTTCTGTCTCAGCACTAAGCCAGTCGGATACGCTCAACAGAACGAATTCGGATGGAGAAAAAACGGGCTGGTGGATCATCTATTTGGATGACAATCTAAAGCAGTTAAAAGATTCGGTTGGAGCGACACATTGCAGGTATGCCTATTACTCTGGTTTGGATTATGAATATAATAAGGGCATTATAAAGTCTGATGAAAGCTCAATTCAATTTCCCGCCAGTGATACTTTGATGTTGGGAAGCTTAAAATTGTTGAACGGTGATTATGTTGCTTATCACGATAAGGGAAATGTTAAGTTTGTTTTAACCGCACAAAATGGCTTTCTGACAGAATATATAGAGTATCACACCGACGGACGGGTTAAAACTCACTTCGTTTATTTTATGCATGATGGTGTGCCCGTTAGAGGGGACGTTAGGATTTTTGATAAAGACGAGTAGGAACGCTGACAATCTGCTACGTCTCAGGCCAGGTACGCAAACGTAAACCTTCAACATTACTTTCATTCATCTTCAGGAAGTCAACCCAAACAATTGAATAAATTGAATTTTGCAGTATTTTTGCGGCGCAGGATTGCTGTTGTTATATACACAGGGATCAGGTACATTAAATCTGCAACACATGGAGAAGAGAAAAGTAGAATTAATGGCGCCAGCCGGAAACTGGGAATCATTGCAAGCGGCCATTAATGCGGGAGCTGATTCAGTTTATTTTGGAATTGATCAGTTAAACATGCGTGCACGGGCGTCCATGAACTTTACACCGGATGATCTGCCGGAAATTGCTGTACGTTGTAATAAGGCCAATGTCAAAACGTATTTGACGCTCAACACCATTATTTATGATCACGATCTAAGTGTCATCAAAACATTGGTGAACGCGGCAAAAGACAGTGGAATATCTGCCATTATTGCCTCTGATCAGGCGGTGATCAATTATGCCGCATCTCAGGATGTAGAGGTCCATATTTCTACGCAGCTCAACATCACCAATATTGAAACCGTGAAGTTTTATTCTCACTTTGCAGATGTGATGGTGCTTTCACGGGAGCTGAGCCTCAATCAGATCAAAAAGATAGTTGATCAGATCAAAAAAGAAGAGGTGAGGGGACCTTCCGGCGAATTGATTCAGATTGAAATTTTTGGTCACGGAGCGCTTTGCGTAGCGGTTTCAGGGAAGTGTTATATGAGTTTACATACGAACAATTCATCCG
Source organism: Crocinitomicaceae bacterium (assembly GCA_014762645.1). GTDB lineage: Bacteria > Bacteroidota > Bacteroidia > Flavobacteriales_D > Crocinitomicaceae > Paracrocinitomix. The sequence goes on along the minus strand of JABURP010000033.1, from coordinate 6,540 downwards.
CCAACAGAGGTGCCTGTGTGCAGAACTGCAGACGAACCTATACCGTCATTGATAAAGAAACAGGAGATGAACTGGATATTGACAATGAATACATCATGTCACCTAAGGACCTGTGTACGGTTGATTTTTTAGATCAGGTGGTAGACACTGGTATAACGGTTTTGAAAATTGAGGGACGCGGAAGAGCACCGGAGTATGTTAAAACAGTGATTGAAACCTATAGATCAGCTTTAGATTCTTTGGAGGAGGGCACATACACCCAGGAGAAGATTGAGCATTGGATGGAGCAACTGAATACGGTTTACAATCGTGGTTTTTGGAGCGGTTACTACCTGGGGCAAAAGTTGGGAGAGTTCCACAATGCAAGTGGCTCCAAGGCAACGCAGAAGAAAGTTTACCTGGGTAAAGGTGTGCATTATTTTCCACGGGTTGCCGTAGGCGAATTTAAAATTGAGGCCCAACACTTAAAGGTGAATGATACCATTTTGATTACAGGTCCTACCACAGGTGTGTATGAGCAGGTTGTTGAGGAAATGATGGTAGATGAAAAACGAGTAGAAGTAGCCAAAAAAGGAGATAACGTTACTTTTCCGGTGAATACCAGAATCAGAAACTCGGATAAGATCTACAAAATTGTCAAAAACGAAGATTAATGCTAATTGTCACCCTGCAACGAGCAAAGTGTATAGGCTGCAATTACTGTGAGGAACTCTGTCCTGAACTGTTCAGAATGTCCAAAAAGGATGGTAAATCGGTACTCCTAAATAGCATTGACCGGAAAGGATTTCATACGCTCCATTCAAACCATGAATACTTTGATGCGGCAGAAAATGCTAAAAACGCCTGTCCTGTAAAGATCATTTCAGTTAAAATGACGTGATTTCAGATTGGTCTAAAGGAATGCTTAGTGCGATTCCTGCTCTCACCCTTTCGGATATACATGAATCACATACCTGAACCGAGGAGTAGGGTACGGGTAGCTCTTTTCCTTCTCTACAATTAGCTCGCCTTTCTGAACGCGTTTGAACTGTTCTTCGGTAGGAACAAGGTCATTATATAACGGCAGTTCAGTTTTATTGTAGATGGCCTGTTTTTGATACCTCCAATGGTAATAGGCCAGTGCCTGACGATAGGTAATGCCCTGAACGGGTCTGTCGGGCTGTGACCAAAAATCATATTCCTTTGGAGTTTTGTCCGAACCATCCGGACATTTTTCTTTATCACCAGCCTCAAGGTTACCTTCATATTCGTGTTCACATAATTTAGTGCAATATTCACATTCAATGCCCGGGTAAAGTCCTATGGTCTCGTCTATAATATAGATGTTATAATCCCTATGCCGTCTGATTCCACTGTTGTATTGCGGATCTTTACTCAGTCCGGAAAGGTCGAGGTCTCTACCTACCCAATCATCTTCAGGATAATAGCGTTCCTCTTCTTCAAACCAACGCAATTTACCCAGTTGGGCTCTTCTTCCTAAATCTTCCCAGTAGTAGGTATAAAAATATTTACTCGGTTTAAAATCTCTGTGATTAATATCTCCATTGGGCAATATGATTTTATCAGGTTCATTGAACAATTCCTGAATTAATGGCAAAAACTTGGCGGATTCAATCTTTTTCTTCCATTTAAAATCATAATCAAATGACCATAACTCGCGATTTTTAGAAAGATCTGAAGGATCAAACTCATGCCAGGTTAGGTCTACTTCATCATAATAGATATCTACATAATTCAGAAAATTTGCAATCACTTCATCATCAATTTTACTTTCGTAGTTCCTGTAAATTCTTTCACGGAGTATGGAGTCTTGTACCCAACTCAAAAACTCCCAGTACTCGTAATTCTTTATTTGCCACTGATCCCTCATGTTCTTCTCTCCTCTTATGAAATGTGTTTCATGAGGTTGGGGTACTATGTCTCCTTGTTCTAACTCCTGCTGTGTAGGCAAAGTGAGTACTACTTCGTAATCAAGGCCTTTTTCATTGAGTTGTTGTTGGAGCATTCGCTGTTTGTAATGTAAATAGGCCTGAACTTGTGTGCCCAACAATCCGATCACAGGTAAGTGCTGATACGATTCAGAACGAGAATAATGGTTCGCCAGGTTGTACAGGAAATCATAAGGATATGCAGAGTTTTGTGCCCAAACATCTCTATCAGGAGTTGCTATAACCATGTAATTATTGTCCTCACCATATACGTAAACGAGGTGGCGTTCATCTATTTGCTTTCTTTTATAAAACCGTTCGAACGGTGATAAATACAAGTCATTAATTGCTGGAACCATCTGTTTATCGGATATTTTTTTTCGCCATTTACCATCATAATTAAAATAAAATAACGCTCTGTTTACAAGCGGTTTAGATGGGTTAAAAACTACTTCCTTATTGGTTTCCGGGTCTATGTAAACATCCGGATGGATCAACATGGATGCAATGAAGTCATCACTGAGTTTGTCGTGTCCATATATATTATGATTCACATAAATCTGCTCCATTTTTACCGAGTCCAACACCCAATCAATAAACTCCTGGTATTCATTATTACTTACGTAAGATGTTTTAATAAACTTAGCCACTTCACCAGTTGGAACGGTTTGCCTAAAAAGCAAGAATTCGTGCTCATTACTGGCACCAGTGGTGTCTTCCCTCACCGTTGTCGACGGATAAAATTTTACCTCTTTTCCGGTGGGACGTGAAGGGTATTGATTGGATACAGGCAACTGTTTGACTTCAGATTGAAATTGTTTTTCCAGTTTTTTATCAAACTGAGCCAATGCAGCTATAGAAAAAAAGAAGAGTGCTAGATAACAGAGACTTTTCACAATGAAAGAGTGTTTAATTGAAATACAATCTTACTGATTTAAAAAGTGAATATCAATAAGGAATGTACCTGATTTTAGTAATTCGGTGGATTTGTTGCATGTTATTAGCCATCACTTTACAAGCTCCGTAAAATTCCATATCTTATAAGAAAGGATCACTTAATTAACAGACCTGAACCTATGGGAACCTCAAAGAAACTATCAAAATACAAGGAAAAGCGAAACACCGATAAGTCCGGTGAACCGGAAGGCAAAGAAGCAAAATCCGGTAAAAATCGCTTCTCTATTCAAAAGCACAACGCCAGTAATTTACATTATGACCTGCGCATTGAATGTGATGGCGTACTCAAGTCCTGGGCTATTCCAAAAGGACCTTCCACCGATACAAGTGTCAAACGACTGGCGATTAAAACAGAAGATCATCCGGTCGATTATCTGAAGTTTGAAGGCGTTATACCAGAGGGGGAATACGGAGCAGGAGAGGTGTTGCTTTGGGATGTTGGAACCTTTGAGAATATTACAAAGAAAGATGGCAGTTTAAAACCATTGAAAGAAGCGATAAAAGATGGTCATTTCATGGTCAATCTTAAAGGAGAAAAACTGAAAGGAGGATATGCACTTACCCGAATTAATGAAGAAAAAGAGGAGTGGTTATTGGTGAAAATGGATGACGACAAGGCAGATGCCAGGAGAAAACCAACCAGCACAGAGACCGAATCTGTCAAAAGTGGCAAAACTATTGAAGATATTGAGGAATGAAAATAGATGATCACACTGTGGATATCAGTAATACTGATAAGGTATTCTTTCCAGAATCAGGTATTACCAAGCAGGATTTGATAGATTATTATGAAGATGTGAGCGCGTTAATCGTTCCCTTTCTGAAAAACCGCCCTGTCATGATTCAACGTTTTCCAAATGGGATTGACGAACAGGGTTTTTATCAAAAAGCAGTATCTGATTATTTTCCGAATTGGCTCGGGCATATCCATGTAAAAAAGAAAGACGGTGAAATAGAACATATTGTTTGTAACGATAAAGCAGCACTTATCTATTACGTCAACCAGGGAACCATCACATTTCACAATTGGCTAAGTACAACTGATAATCTTAATAATCCCGATCAGTTGGTGATTGATCTTGATCCACCCGAAGGAAATTTTGAAATAGTACGGCAAGGCGCTTTAATATTGAACAAATTGTTGGATGAAATGAAGATTTCCAGTTTCGTTCAAACTACCGGATCAGAAGGTTTGCACGTATTTGTACCACTTGATGGGAAAGCAAGCTACGACGTGGTGCGCTCTGTCGTAAAGTCATTGGGAAACTATATGTGTGATCAAGAACCGGATGTTTTTACAACCGCCCAACGCATAGAAAACCGGGACGGTAAATTATTTTTTGATGTGCATGCCATGGCGTACGGTCAAACAAACGTAACACCCTACAGTGTTCGGCCGTTACCAAATGCCCCCATTGCCACGCCTTTGGATTGGGAGGAACTGAAAAAACCAGAATTGGGTCCCGACACCTATCACCTGAAAAATATCAGAATGCGTCTTGCTAAAAAGGAAAATCCCTGGAAAGATTGGAGAGAACGCGCGATTTCCATTAACCAGCTCAAGAAAAAACTGTAGGTCCGCTTAAATTCGAGTTGAGCGTTTCTGCTCCTACAATTGAATTGTTTACAGGCTTATCCCAATTGAATGGCAGTCCTAGAACCCAATAACGGCTTCTAACATCACTCCTTTGAAATTAGCACCGCGATATACACTACCGTCCCATCCGGATCCAGAATAATCCTGATATACATATTCTGCCTTCATAAGAACATTATCAGTAATGAACCAACCGCCTCCGGCATTGACTCGGGTAATGTTCTTTATCTTGGCATTGGTACTGTCCATTCCTCCAACTGTATTGTACCGCGCTCCAAGATAGAACTTTTCATTCTCCCCAATTCGATACAACACTTCAGCTCCCCATTGCGTATAGTTTCCCTTAGAAATTGATTCACCTTGTGCGCCTTGAGCCCATTCAAATACACCGAAAAATTCCAGCCCTTTCCATTTCACAAAAGGGTTGACCTGAACAGCATTGAATTTTCTAAACCCTGGCGAGAACCGGCCGCTTCTGAAATTGTCCGAAGCATTGTATTCCTGTAATACACTGTAGTACCTGGCACCAGCTCTATCACCATTATACAGGTAATGACCATTGTCATAACCGGGTGAAATATATGCCGATCCTGTAAGTCTTAGTCGCAGATCATTTGTAATGTTCGAATCATATCCGATTTTACCATAAAATGAAGGTTTGGGATCTTTGTTTTCAATGATGACAGATTGATTCAGGTTACCGTTTGAAATTCCACCCACAATCAATATCCCGTTTTTTTGAAAAGTTAATTCACCAAAAACTTCTGTTGTAAAGGCATCCATTATATAATTGCCAACAAAAGGGTTATATATAGCCCGTGCGTTGTCAGATCTCCTGAAGTGAATATCACCGTAATTGATTTCATCCATACCCGCTTTTATGGTAAGTACATTCATCAGTTTTGATATGAAATCAACCTTTATAAAATCCAGTTTATCAATCTGAATATATCCTCCTTTAACCCAGGTTTCTTTATGATTCCTGGAAGATAAATAGGTTGACAAACTCATGCGAATCCCATTTGCCAATTGAACACCCAAATTTAGATTTGCTGTTGGGAGGTTAAAGTTACTACCCAGTTTAATCAATGTATCACCACTCATGGTAGAGTGTTGAATGGATTGAAATTGTAAGGCAAAATCTCCTCCAATCTGAACCTGCATACCGTCAAATTCAGTGCTATCATCTTTTGGTGTTTCAAACTGGTTAATGCCTTGAAAACCTGGTGCCCTGTTATATTGTAAATTTTTGTTTAGCTGGGCTAGTCCCGTGCTAGCATCCATAAGAAAAAATATTCCTATTAAGACGATTGATCGAATTTGTAATTTCATGGTATTCTATTTAATGTTTTGATTCTAATCCATTGCAGAACATAAAGTAGTATCGAATAGCAACTTTATTCCCGGTTTTAAATGCTCCGAATAGAAATTCGGGTGGTGAAATATTATAATCTGTCATATTCAATGACATTTTCCCGTAAAATTTGATATGTTCACCAACAATCCTAAATGTTGATTTGGTCTTCATCTCTTTTGTTACTCCGGCAATGGTTAATTTACCCACCGAATGAATGATGGAATCTACAATCTCAACTTTTGTTAATTCATAAGATATTGTTGAATGATCAGAGAGTTTTAGTGCCTTGTACATATTTTCATCCATTGCAGATTTTTCACTTTTTAAGGACTTTACAGGGATACTAATACTTGCTTTTACTATAGACTTCAACTGTTTGTTAGCAATGTTTGCTTTTAAAGAGCCGGTCATTTGATTTACAGTGATGGTCCAATCATGCAAATTTGAGGTGCCATCAACATACATGAAACTTAATTTGTCATCCAGGCGGTATTGTGAATTAACTACCGACGCGACAAGAAGTGAGATCAAAAGGAGTTGAGTTCGAATCATATAAAAAATATAGTATTTATTTATAATTTGATGCAAAGTTCAAGAAACTAAAGGGGCATCACATGTAAATCCTTCATGTTTCATTATGATTTTAATCAACTGGTTAAGTTCACAATCATTCAAAGCTGGATGTCTCGTGTGTTTTTTTG
>JABURP010000060.1 GCA_014762645.1 Crocinitomicaceae bacterium | reverse complement strand
TCTTATTTAACTGTAGAGATAAGCCGAAGACATTCAGAACAATCTCATGTCCGTCGTTTTAAATGAAATTAACAAGACGAAACGTCGTCTTGCGCTATAGAAAATACTTTCAGTTAAAAGAAGATGAAAAAAACTACTGCTTTTAACTGATTTTAGGGGGTGGTTCCCCGTCCGATCCTGAGTAAAATTGGGACGGAATTGGTTTTCTTTGTTTTGGTTAACGAAAGACGGTTTGCTTTTAAGAAGCAAGCCGTTTTTCATTTTAACGCACTTTACTTGGCTGAATAAACTTTCTTACCATTCAGATAAGTGGCAACCACAAAGGTGTTGAGAATGTCCTCATAGCGTATCCTCATGATATCTCGATCTAGAATTACGAAATCTGCTGCTTTACCAGCTTCTAGGGAACCTTTTTCATGGTTTTCAAAATTGGAATATGCCGGCCATATTGTCATACCATAAAGGGCATCCATAGGGTCCAACGCATTTTCACTCTGGAAACCGTTTTCGGGATAGCCATCTTTATCCTGCCGACTTACTGCTGCATAAAATGTTTCTAATGGAGAAATTCCTTCTACCGGAAAATCCGTTCCAAGAGCTATTTTACCTGCTCTATCCAATAAAACCTGATAAGCATAAGCATGCTTTACTCTTGATGAACCTAATCGTTCTTCGGCCCAACGCATATCGGAAGTACAATGGGTAGGTTGCACGGAAGGGATGATGTTATACATTTCAAAATAATCAAAATCCTTCGGTGCCAATACCTGTGCATGTTCAATTTTCCAACGGTGATCACTGACACTACCGATCACCTCTTCATATATTTTTAGAATGGTCCTGTTGGTCGAATCTCCTATACAGTGTGTGTTTACCTGGTAATCTAACATTACGGCCAGTTCAGCTATTTCCTTAATCGCTTCAGGGTCACGTAGTAAAAATCCAAAATGACCATGTTGATCCGCATACTCCTCTAATAAACATGCACTTCTTGAGCCTAATGACCCATCCGCAACAATTTTAAATGATCGTATATGTAAGTTCCCTGTTCTGTAAATTCCACTGTCTTTGGCAAATGCCAGATTTTCTTCATCTGGAAACAGCATGCAATAGTTTTTGATCTTAAGATCACCATTTGAATACCATTTAATGAATTTATCCAGATCCTTGTGCTCAATTCCTGCATCATTAATAGATGTAAGACCTACTTCAAACAAATCTTCTTGCGCTTGTTGCATAATTGGTAACATTTCTTCCTCTGACAAAACAGGTATATGAACTGCTAATGAGTCAAATGCATTGTCCAGCAACAGTCCGGTACATTTACCATCTTTTACTACTATTTCTCCTCCCGGAATTACCGTTTCTGGTGTTATACCTGCAATGTCAAGAGCTTTTTGATTCACTATGGCGGCGTGACCATCCACCCTTCTGAATGCAACAGGTTTTTCAGGGAAAATTTTATTCAAACGTTCATTTGTAGGAAACTTCTTGCCAGGCCACAAGGTATGATCCCAGCCTCTCCCTGTACACCACTCCATTTCATTTTTTTTCTCAAATTCCACAATTCGATCAATCATTTCATCATAGGATTTGGAACCTGTTAAATCAACCTCAATGAGTGTTTTAGCATAACCTTCAAAGTGACAATGTGCATCATGAAAACCGGGAAATACAGCTTTCCATTCGGCGTCAATTACTTCGTTAGCTACATACCGGTTCATGATTTCCCGTTCGGCGCCTACTTCAATTATCTTACCATCCTTGATGGCCATGGCGTCATAGACATTGAAGTCTTCATCACACGTATAAATTTGTGCATTGTGTACGATCAAATCTGCCTGCTTGCTTTTAAAACAAGAAGTGAACAGTATTGGGATGCTTAGAAATAGTAAGGTTCTCATGTCTTTATGGGTTTTTCTTTTCTCAGTAAAATAAAGGCAGATAAAATTAGTAATAATTGGGCGACCATTTTGTACCGAACTATGGCACCTACTATCGGTGTTGTCCAACCGATTACCAGAATCAATATTACGGCACTGCTTAGTAGATAAAACAGCCAAGTTTTTTCTGCCTCACTGAGTTTTTTTCTACGGATAAAAGCAAAAATTAAAAACGCAATAAACCCTAAATTTTCTACAAAAGCAATGTGTTTGAAATTACTTCCTGGGTCTGTTGGAAGTGGCCTGAACATCACGTTGAAGATGGCAGCAGGTATATTCTTTAATAACTGAAGACTGCTCCCTTCTATTGGAGCTACATCAACATAAGTATCTGATGGTGGTATAACAAGGTAAACCTCGTATTTTCTAGGTGATTTTTCTATTTCAAATGGGTAAAATTCGCGTTGCCCAAAGGGTTTGTATTCTCCGCTTGTTTTCTCTGTTACCTGAATTCGGTTATCCTCCGGATAATATTGAAAATGATCAAGGTGTTGATAATCAAAGGCGCAAAAAGCTGTGTCATTGATGAAGAAAATTCCACCCTGAGCAACATTGATTAAATCGGACTGTTTCGCGGATAATCTATCCACGACATTAAATCTGGGCGGTGTAAAATTTAATACAACGAAACTGAGAATCAGAACCGATAAAAAACTTGCTATTATCTTTCTGTTTAAGCCAGTTTTATAAGCGATAAATACAAAACCAGTTAATGGAATTAGAACGAGACCTGTGTGTGTTTTGTTGAACAACAACATTCCTGCTCCAATTAGTATAAAAATGATGTATTTGAAGTGTTTTCTTTGAAGAAATTGGGTAGTTCCAAACACAAATATTCCAAAAGACAGGACGAATACCGTTTCCTTGGTTATCCCGCTCCCCCAGAAAGCAAAAGTAGGGGTAGCAAGTAACGCATAAAACAGGAGTCTTTTGTGCTGGGTATAGCTGGAAAAACTGCGGTAAATTAAGACAACGCCAAAAAACGAAATGAACGCAAAGCACAGTACATGCACCCAAATATTTTGAAATGAAAATAAGTGGATCACAGAATTAATACGGATGATCAAACGGTTGTCATTGATCATGTCTCCGGTTATCCCGTAGTCCCAAATTTGGGTTTCAGATAGTGCGGTTGTCAGAATTTCAGGGTCATCTGACTGAATTCCTAGCATTAATTTTAAATATCCCACCGGATCTTCCTTACCAAAATCAGTCAGTACTTTAGCATCATTCAGAAAATTTCGAATATCACCGTACGGAACTCCGTCGCTTGAAAAATGGTAGGAAAATATCAGAATAAAAACCAGTGAAAATGAAATTTTTATTCCCCAACCTATGAGCAGGTCTGTCCTGGAAATATCTGCCTTGAATATGTTCCGATAGATTAGGAAACTAAAGAGGAACAGTAATATGACGAGCGTTAAATAACCCATTTGCACCCAAAGGTATACAATTCCCTTTTTCAAGATGAACTTCCGCTAATTTCTTTCATTGTTGAAAAAAAGAGATAATTGTTAAGCTTTACAGGCCTTAGCGCGTCAATTAATGACTAAATTTGTGCTTTATCTTTTATATAACCTCATGGAAAATAAGACCCAGGAATTAGCAACGGTAGAACAAGCAGTCGAATTAGGATTACTTCCAGAAGAATTTGAAGAGATCAAGAAAATACTTGGCCGGACTCCAAATTTTACAGAATTATCTGTGTATTCGGTGATGTGGTCAGAGCACTGTTCGTACAAGAATTCGATCAAATGGTTAAAAACGCTACCAAAAGATGGTCCGCAAATGTTGGTGAAGGCCGGTGAAGAAAATGCTGGACTTGTAGACATTGGGGATGGAATGGGCTGTGCATTTAAAATTGAATCGCATAATCACCCATCTGCCATTGAACCATATCAGGGTGCTGCAACTGGTGTTGGGGGGATCAACAGGGATATCTTTACCATGGGTGCCCGACCAATCGCCCAATTAAATTCACTGAGGTTTGGAGATATTGACAAAGAACGTACTAAATGGCTTGTAAAGGGTGTCGTTAAGGGTATTGGTGATTACGGTAATTCATTTGGTGTACCGATTATTGGAGGTGAAGTATTTTTTGACAAATGCTATAATACCAATCCATTAGTAAATGCGTTCTCTGCGGGAATTTTGGAAGGAAAAATGATATCGGCTACGGCTTCAGGGCCTGGAAATCCGGTATATATTGTTGGTTCAGCAACCGGAAAAGACGGTATTGCCGGGGCAGCATTTGCATCAAAAGATATTACAGAAGAATCTGCCGGTGACTTGCCTTCAGTTCAGGTGGGTGACCCATTCCAGGAAAAATTGCTTCTTGAGGCAACGCTTGAACTGGCCAAAACAGATGCCGTTGTCGGTATGCAGGATATGGGAGCAGCCGGCATCACATGTTCGTCTTGTGAGATGAGTGCGGCCGGTGGAGTAGGAATGGACATTGACCTTAGTAAAGTTCCTACGCGACAAGACCACATGAAAGATTGGGAAATCTTACTTTCAGAATCTCAGGAAAGAATGTTGGTTGTAATTCAAAAAGGAAAAGAAAAGATTGTAGAAGATATTTTTGAGAAATGGGACCTGCATGCAGTTCAAATTGGAGAAGTAACAGAGGGAGGAATCATTAATTATTATATGCACGGAGAAAAAGTGGCATCAGTTCCTGCTGAATCTTTAGTGCTGGGTGGCGGCGCTCCTGTTTATGAAAGAGAATATAAAGAACCTGCATACTATCAGGAGTATAAGAAGTTTAAGCTTGAGGATATAGAAGAACCACTAGACCTTCAGGAAGTAGCTATTTCATTATTGAAAAACCCAAATATTGCTTCTAAGCGTTGGGTATATGAGCAATATGACTCCATGGTTGGAACGCGTACAATGACTACGAACCGACCGGCTGATGCTGGTATCGTAAATATAAAAGATACAAACCGGGCATTGGCTATGACAGTTGATTGCAACTCGAGATATGTACATGCGGATCCGGAAATTGGAACGCAAATAGCGGTTGCAGAAGCTGCCAGAAACATTGTTTGTTCGGGAGGTATCCCTTCAGCGGTTACGAACTGTTTAAATTTTGGAAATCCATATAACCCTGAGTGTTATTGGCAGTTTGTCGGAGCAATTAAAGGAATGGGGGAAGCATGCCGAAAATTTGAAACACCTGTTACTGGTGGAAATGTATCCTTCTACAACCAAACGGTTATGGACGGAAAAGAAGAACCTGTATTCCCAACACCTACCATTGGAATGATCGGTGTAGTTCCAGATAAATCGAAAATTACAACGCTTGATTTTAAATCCAAAGGAGACCTGATATTTATAATTGGTGAGTCAAGGGATGATATTTCATCTTCAGAATATCTGGCCAGTTATCATGGTATTCAAGCTTCTCCAGCACCTTATTTTGATCTTGATAAAGAATACGCGCTGCAGGAAACCATTAAAGGTTTGATTGATGAAAGACTGATAAATGCAGCACATGACTGCGCAGATGGAGGACTCTTTATTGCGTTGACGGAAATGTCTATGCCCAATGAGCTTGGTTTTGATATTGTAACAGATGCTGAAATTCGTGAAGATGCATTTTTGTTCGGAGAAACTCAAAGTAGAGTAGTAGTGGGCGTTTCAGAAGCTCAGGAAGATGAATTCATTGAGTACATGATGAATCAAAAAGTACCTTACACGTTACTTGGACACGTTACAAAGGGAAAAGTATGTGTGGATGATGATCAATACGGATTCATTAAGGACCTTAAGCAGATTTATGATACGACACTCGAAGAAAAACTGAGTTAGTTACGAATTTGAACTCTTCCGTTATTTATTTGTAGATTACCGTACCTATGAAAAACCTGTTTCTATTTTTGATCCTAATGAGTACTGGCGCTTTTGCGCAAAACTCATGGGATGATTTTACAGGAGAACAGAAGGCATTTTTCTACAATGTTGCCCGAAGAACAGAGATAATTAAACCTGAATTATTTCATCTGTTCGAGTTTACAGATTCAATCCCATACATTAATGACACCTTGCCGGACCACAAATACGTTGAAAAACAAATTGTAAAAAATCCGGAATTATTGGTTTTACATACTGACCAATTTGCTAGAAAACCCAATGGCTTGATTTCAGATTTGGCCACTCATTATGCATTGTGGGAGCTTGATGCAGCACTGAAATACAGGAATTCTGATCTGGAAGTTCACGAGTATCTGAAACCCATTCGACGACAATTTGAAAAGTATGTGCTGGAAAAAATACCGCAGTCTGCTGTACAAAAGTTATCAGATGGAAATTTTATAGTCGTTAAAGCCGTTCAGGGATATTTTGAACCGGGCCTTCAAACAGCAGATAAAATGGCCGCTTTGGCCAATACTGGGTTTTCACAAACTGATCAAATGTTGATTGTAAATGCATTGGGATTTGCTCAGGAAAAATACGTGAATAAGCGGTCGTATGAAATATTCCAGCTTCTGGGAGGAGAGTGTGAGGACTATAGAAATTTCTTAATGGCTGCAGGTGATGGTAGCGGCTTTTCTTCTTTGCAAGGAGGTATTTTTACCCCTTATAATAGAATTTTACCAGATGATAAAGGACTCTTCAGGTTTAATGTGGTGAAGAAGGTTAAGAAAAAAACCTTTGAAGAAGTACATGCCAAACGACCTAAACCTGATGAAATATATCTTTCTGTAGAGGAAGTGACCAAAACAGAACTGCAAACCAGGGGAGATCTAAATACTGTTCTACATTTTGATGTTTATGGTTATCACCCCGAAAGACAAACAACTGTTGCCATTCAAAAGGGCGGAATGTCCTATTTACTTTATGGTAAAAATGAACACCGATTATTATCACCGGACAGTTCCTACGGAGAAGGTGCAACATATTGGCGATTGATGTGGGAGCTTGAACATGTTCATATTGCTGAATTGAATGAAGCGCTTTATGGTAAAAAGGGATATGAATATTGGATAGATGAGTATGAAAAGCGAATCGCTAAAACACAACTTTTAATAAAAAAGACGGAGTATAAATTAAATCAACTCCGCATGAAACCTGAAGGGAAGCCTAAAATCAAAAAGAAAAAATTCAAAAAGAAGGATCTTGAAACATCTGATCAATCGGGTACAGGGCATCCTACTTCTACTTTGTCCAGAAATGATAAAAAGAAGAATATTGAACAAAACAGATTAAACCACCTCAATACTTTACTTGAAAACCAAAAAAGACAGTTGAAAGAGCTAAAACTAGCTATGGAGAAGGCTTATTTTGTCCTGCAGGACTACAAAACACTGTTGGATAAAATGCAAAAGAATGTTGGTTATGCATTAATGACATATGAACAGGAAGGAGATATTTTTACATTTAATGATGGCTCTACCTTCAACTATGCCACCCAAGATTTCACATTCAAGAAAAACGGAAGAAAAGAGTCGTTCCGTATATTTCATATTGCATTTGGTAAAACAGTCTTTGCCAGCACAACAGATGAGACATTTATTCACCTGAATTCTACAAGTGTGGATCCGGATGATAAATACATCTATGAGAAAATTGTTGCGCAAAAGGGATCAACCGTTGCTATGAGCGAAAGTGATAGTATCCAAACTATGGAAATATTTCAGAAGATTATCAATAAGGATCTGGATGTGAATATGTCTGTTTACGCAGGTGGTATATTAGGAAAGGATGGAGACGACTACTTCCGTGACTCGACCTTGGAAGCAGTTCCTTACAACAAAGACAATGAAGAACATAATGAAGCCTGGAAATACCGCGCAGACTGGGATACAGAAATAAACCTGAGTGTTCAGGTATGGCAGGATAAAATGCTTCCGTTTAATTTTGAGCCCATGCAAAAAGGCTATGATAAATTGAAGAAGAAGTATCCACTGCTTACAGAAATCGATTATACTTCAGCTGTGAAGGCGAGAGTGTTGGCTCATAAATGGGTAGAACTGATGAAATCCCTGGTGCCAAAATGGATTGAAGATGAAGGTGACAAGGCAAAAATATTGCGGAAACTTAGTAAGTTAAAAGTAAAGAAGGTCGGTTTCATGTCTGGCCAGGTCTGGGCTAAAGTACCCTTGATGCTCCCGGAGTAATAATGATCATTTAGGCTTTAATTTAGCACAATTCAATCTTTTCCTTAGCAACTATACGGTAAGAATATCCTAAATTTGCATCCAAGAATGGAAGAGCAGGAAGAAAAAAACATGTCCTTTTTAGGTCACCTGGAGGAACTAAGGTGGAGATTGGTTTATTCGACCATAGCTGTGCTTGTTTTCGCAATTGTCATTTTTGTTTATACGGAATGGATTACTGAGAATATCTTCCTGGAACTTGCAAACCCTGAATTCCCTATTTTCCGGTTCTTTTGTTGGGCGGTAGGGCTTTGTGCTACTGAAATTAAGATCGATTGGCAATCGGTGGAAATGATGGGGCAGTTCGGTACAAATCTGATGATGTCAATAGTCGGAGGAATCGTTGTTGCTTTTCCATGGATTTTTTATCAAATCTGGTCCTTTGTAAAACCAGGATTAAAGCAAAAAGAAGTCAAAGCGGTAAGGGGAATCGTGTTTTTTGTGAGCGTACTATTTTTTATCGGAATTATGTTCGGTTATTTCGTGATTGCCCCATTAACCGTGCAATTCTTTGGTAATTGGCAAATGGCCGAAAATATCGAAAATAATATCACCATTAATTCCTATTTAAAGACGATCGTTTCAACCGTGTTTTTTACCGGATTACTTTTCCTTCTTCCAGTAGTGATTATGATATTTTCTAAACTGGGAATTATTACGTCAGCGTGGCTTAAAAAGTACCGAAAACACTCTTTTATAGCTGTATTAATTGTTGCCGCTATTATTACTCCACCTGACTTGTTTACCCAAATTGTAGTGAGTATTCCAATCGTGCTTTTGTATGAATTCGGAATAATGATTGCCAAACGTGTTGAAAAAAAGCGATACAATGACAGTCTGGTAGGCTAGTATCACGAGCTATTTTCGTATTTTTGATTACCCGCCTTCTATGAAGTTCAGTCTATCTGTCATACTATTCCTCACTTTGATTGGTCAAAGTTTTGGACAAACAACTCAAATTCAAGGCGTTGTAACTGATTCGTTGACTGGTGACCCCGTTCCTTTTGTGAAAGTAAAGATCATTAATGGTACCGGAGGAACGCTAACTGATACATCAGGTTATTACACATTACTGGTAAAACCAACGGAAGATTCTGTTGAATTCAGCTTTATTGGCTATAAAACTAAAATTTACCAAATCACCCCCGGAATCCCCAACGAGATAAATGTACAACTGATCCAGGACATCAGAAGTTTTGACGTTGTAGAGATCATTGCAGGTGAAAACCCAGCCTATGAAATTCTGAGAAAGGTTGATGAACACCGAGATGAGAACAACCCGGATAAATTAGAAGCATATCAATGTGAGGTGTATAACATCATGCAATTTGATGTCAATAAATTGGGGGAGGACTTCGAGAATAATAAGGCGTTTAGGAAAATGCAGGTGATTAATGACTATGTAGATCGGGATACCACAATTGATTCAAAATATTTACCGGTTTTGTTGACGGAATCCATTTCTGATTATTATTACAAAAGCTCTCCAACACAGAAAAAAGAAGAAATTAAAGCCAGCCGGGTTACAGGGGTGGACTACTTACAATTACAACAATTTACTGGGGATATGTACCAGTCCGTCAACATCTATGAAAATTATGTTGAGTTATTTAACAAAGAGTTCATGAGTCCTATCGCCAATGGGGGTAAGATTTTTTACAAATATTATTTACAGGAAGAAGACACCATTGATGGCGTGTTTTGTCATCATATAAAATTCGTTCCTAGAAGAAAAGGAGATGCTGTTTTCCAGGGTGATATCTGGATTGCTGATTCCAGCTTTGCAGTAAAAAAAGTAACGGCTAAAATCCCCGATAATGTAAACCTGAACTATTGCTCGGATTTATTCATAGAACAAAACTACACAGAGCTTGATTCTGGTCAATGGATGTTGACGGACGAACAAATGATCGGATATTTTGATCTCTTTAATGATCTCAAAAAGAAAAGGTTGATTGGAGCTACCGTACATAAACGTACGAGCAGAAAGAACTTTGTGTTCAATGATCCTCAACCATTTGATTTTTATGTGGCTGATGTAGTATTGACAGACAGTGCTAAACAACGAACAGATGACTATTGGGATTCGAACAGACACAGTGAGTTATCCCAGGAAGAGCAAGGTGTTATTAATATGGTGGATTCACTGAAAAATAACCGAAGGTTCAAGTTCTATGAAAATCTCACCTACTTTGCCTATACCGGATTTTGGAGAGCCAAGTATATTGAATTTGGAAGTATCTACTCGGTTTACAATAGAAATACTGTTGAAGGTCACCGGGTAATGTTAAATGTGAGAACTTCGAATAGGTTTAGTACAAAAGTAGAACTCAATGCTTTTGGTTCGTATGGTTTTCAGGACACCGTTAGTCCTCAGGCGGCAGGTGGTCCCTGGAAGTATGGAGCATCCATTCGGTGGAAAGTAAGAAACGCCCCGCGGGAGATGATGCGATTTGCCTACAAAAGAAGAATAGAACAATTAGGGCTGAGTGCTTCAATTGGTGATATAGGAAATTCATTTAGCACCTTATTATCCCTTGGACCTTTGGATAAACTTACCATGGTTCAGAACGCATCCTGGTCCTTTGAAAAAGACTGGGTGGCTGATATGAGAACATTTAATGCAGTTGAATGGAAAAGGTTCGTGCCACTCGGAACCTCAGATTACAGTAAAATTGATCAAAGTACTGGAGATACTATTCGGGTTAATCGCTTGACATCCTTTGAAATAAGAAACCAAATCATGTTCACCAAAGAAGAAAAATTTCTAAACGGTCAGTTTGATCGTATCTCTTTGGGGTCTAAATACCCGATTATTTCATTGACACATACCTGGGGAATAAAAGATGTACTGGAAAGTGATTATAACTTTCACCGGTTGGATTTTGTTTATGATCACCGGCCGCGTGTAGGAATGTTTGGACGTATTCAATATTCCATTTATGCCGGCAAAATCTTTGGTACCGTACCTTATCCTTTTCTCAATATCCATCAGGGAAATCAAACCCTTTATTTGCAACGAACCACATTTAACCTCATGCGCTATTATGAATTTATATCGGATGAATGGGTGGGTGTAAATTTTGAACACCGCCTTCAGGGGTTTTTTATGGATAGAATCCCATTAATCAAAAAGTTAAAGCTCCGTTTGGTCTATAATGCAAAGATGGTAATTGGAAGATACAATAATAGGCATAGTTCAGAGTTATTGTTACCAACCTATTCTAAAAGACTTCAATATCCGTATTATGAGGTAGGCGTGGGACTGGAGAATATATTGAAGTTTATTAGGATTGATGCAGTATGGAGATTATCATATAGGGATCACGTGTATTATTTACCAGGAGATCCGGTACCAAAAAATGTGAGAAATTTCGGTGTGTTCTTTACCTTTACCAGCGATTTTTAATGAAGTTATCAGCAAAAAATATTCACAAGAGCTACAAAGGAAGGAAAGTAGTTAATGATGTATCCATTGAAGTAAACCAGGGAGAAATTGTTGGTTTATTAGGACCAAATGGAGCGGGTAAAACGACTTCATTCTACATGATCGTTGGTTTGGTACGGCCCAATTCGGGGCGGGTTTTCCTGGATGACAAAGACATTACCAGGATGGCCATGTATAAAAGAGCACAGAGAGGTATAGGTTATCTTCCTCAGGAAGTTTCTGTCTTTCGAAAGATGAGCATTGAAGACAACATTATGTCGGTGCTTGAAATGACAAATTTGACCAAAGCAGAAAGAGAGGAAAAGTTAGAATCTCTAATTCAGGAATTCGGATTGGGACATGTCAGAAAAAATCTCGGTCAAAGCTTATCCGGTGGTGAAAAACGAAGAACCGAAATAGCGCGTGCCCTGGCTACTGATCCTAAATTTATTTTGTTGGATGAACCTTTTGCCGGTGTTGACCCAATTGCTGTAGAGGATATACAAAAGATTGTTGCCAAATTAAAGGATAGAAATATCGGTGTATTGATTACTGACCATAATGTTCAGGAAACATTATCTATAACCGATAGAACATATTTACTCTTTGAAGGAGCAATATTGCGCGAAGGAACAGCTGAGGAGCTGGCAGCTGATCAATTAGTGAGAAAAGTCTATCTAGGTAAAAACTTTGAATTGCGTAAGTTCAATCTGTCTGACGAACCAAAAGTTGATGAATATGGAGAACGAGATGCGGATTTTGAGAAGAAGATAGAATACGTGAGCAATATGATCAATCTGTGCAATGTGGTGCAGTCCAAAATTACCGGAGGAGTTAGAATTTCCGGGCCAGGACTTAGTGAGGTTAAGGAGTTGATCAAAAGAATTCAGGAGTTTAAAGAATACTTTAAAACGGAAGAACTAGGTTACAGAGCTGGACAACTCATTAAGGAAATCAATTTTGGTCCTGCTTCCAAGTACAAACTAAGATTTCATAGTTCCGGTATTTGGTTCTTATTCTTATACATTTTCCCAATTGTAGGTTGGTCGTTGTTGGTTTATATGAGACAAACACTCAAACAATGTAAGGAAGATATAGATATTGCCAAATCCAAACTGGAAACGCTCAAACAACTAATGGAAAAACCGGAATTAGAAGAAATGCTCTAAGCCTCTTCTACAGTAAATGAGTACGACTCCATAATTTCGTTAGCTAACAATTTTTTACAAGCTTCTTCTGTTTTGGCTTCTGCGGTAGCTTTCGAATCTGCCTCAATAAACAAACGGATATGCTTTCCAATTCTAACGTTTGAAATTTCATTCAAACCAAGGTTTCCCATTGATTGCGTAACAGCTTTTCCTTGCGGATCCAATAAAGCCTCCAGGGGCATGACATCAATTTCAGCTTTGAATTTCATTTTTGGCAGATTTTGTCGTGATGTTGTTGATAATCGACAAAACTAAGTATAATACGGTTATTATCGGTAAACTCCACCAGAATAAAGTTCCTAAAAGTATCGCAGAACTTAGTATAAACAAGTAGCGCAACTCATTACCTTTCCATCCAAAAGATTTGAATTTGAGTGCAAATAACTTCATAGGAACGACCATTAATATGGATAATATCACAGTTATAAGTACTAGACTAAACGGTTGTAGGATATGCAAGAGTACTTCGAGTTGAATTAGTTCTTGAGCACCTATATTGTATGCTATAAGAGGAATTGATGCTACGAAAATTGTCATAGCTGGGGTTGGCAAACCTATGAATCCGTCTTTTTGATTTTCATCTAAGTTAAATTTTGCCAGCCTGAAAAGCGCAAAAACAGGGATCAAAAAGCTGATATATTGGAAGGAAAAATGTTTAGTTAAAGGAAGTAAAGAACCAGATGATCTTTGGGAGTTATCTACTATTACTGTGCCTTCCTGTGCATTTTCAATCGTCCATATAACATCTAAATATTCTCCATTGTTAACTGAAATGTCCTGCACAAGATTCATAACATATTGCTCAATGAAAAATGGATCTAACATCCAATACATCATTATCCCTGGTGCTACACCAAAAGTCACCATATCTGCAAGAGAATCGAGTTGTTTCCCTAGTTCGCTCTGCACCTTCAATAATCGCGCGACAAAACCGTCTAAAAAATCTAATGCGGCCGAAATTAAAATAAAGTATGGAGCTATATCTATCCTGCCTTCAAGAGTGAAAACAATAGCTAAAATCCCACCAACTAGATTTCCGGCTGTAAATAAATGCGGTATTAAACGTCTGATAGACATAGTGCAAAAGTGCTGAATTTATTACGATTTGAACAGTATTTAAGTTGCATTGACCGCAATTTTATGCCCATTCAACGAATAAAATTTCGCTAAGCCATCCTTTTAACCTCTGAAAACGTATATAATTATGAGCTCAAGAGTACAATTTATTCAATGATTCTAAGTTATCTTATTGGATCAGAATTATTGATAAATTTACTCTTCAACCAAATATGAAAAAATTAGGTCTAATAGTTAGTACTTTGGTATTGACCCAAGGTGTTTTTGCGCAAAAGGATATCACTCCCAAATATTCCAATGAATTTTTATCTATCGGAGTAGGAGCTGCCGCTATAGGTCAGTCAAATGCTGTAGTTGCTGGTGTTAATGATGTCACTTCCGGTTACTGGAACCCTGCCGGGCTTACCGAAATCCCTGATTTCATACAGATAGGTGCCATGCACTCCGAATATTTCGCTGGTATAGCAAAGTATGATTACATAGGTGTGGCAAAGCCGATTGACCGCAACAGTACGGCAGCATTTACCTTTATTCGTTTTGGGGTGGATGACATCCCCAACACCACACAACTTATTGATGCAGCCGGAAATATTGATTATGACAACATTACCACCTTTACAGCGGGTGATTACGGTTTTTTGTTTTCCTATGCGCGTAAAATGCCGGTTGAGGGGCTAAGTTTCGGAGGTAATTTTAAAGTGATATATCGTCACGTTGGTGATTTTGCCCGTTCATGGGGATTCGGACTGGATGCAGGTGTAAATTACAAATTAGGTGAAAAATGGAGATTTGGAGCCGTGGTTAGAGATGTCACCAGC
The DNA here is from genome assembly GCA_014762645.1 of Crocinitomicaceae bacterium. GTDB lineage: Bacteria > Bacteroidota > Bacteroidia > Flavobacteriales_D > Crocinitomicaceae > Paracrocinitomix. The sequence continues at coordinate 8,037 of JABURP010000060.1, read as the reverse complement.
ACTTTTAACGCGTGGTCTTTTAATCTCAGTGATCAAATGATTGAAACTTTTCAGAAAACAGATAATGAAATTCCTCAAAACGGCCTGGAAATCACTATGCCTAAAATAATTGTTGGTGCCCAGTTCAAAACTAATATCATTAAAGACTTTTATTTGAGTACAGAAATTGACCTGGATTTAAATACTGATGGAAGAAGAAATGTCTTGATTAGAACCAGCCCAATTAGTATTGATCCACATTGGGGTCTTGAAATTGGTTATGGTAAATGGGTTGCATTACGCGCAGGAATTGGTAACTTACAGTGGATAAAAAATACAGACCTTACAGAATCGCTGACATTTCAACCGAATGTAGGTATTGGTGTAGGGTTTAAATCAATACGTATAGATTACGCGTTTACTGATCTGGGAGATCCATCAGTAGCGTTGTATTCGCACGTATTCTCATTGAGAGTTGGATTGTCTGACCCAAAAAGGGAAGACTCCAAGCCCTCAATACCATAAATGAAAGGACTTGTCACCATATTAACAATAATGTTAAGTGGATTGGCCTATGGTCAGTACGCCAATGATTGGATTGACTATTCACAAACGTATTACAGCTTTAAAATTTGGGAAGATGGTGTCTATCGATTAGATTATAATACCCTGTCAACTTCTGGTGTTCCGGTAGCAAGTATTTCTCCGGATAACTATCAATTATTTGCTTTTGAAAAAGAACAACAAATAATGGTAGAAGATGGAAATGACGGAAGCTTCGACCCTGGAGATTATATTTTATTTTACGGGCAAAAGAATACTACCTGGTTAGATTCAATTGCTTACGACACCCCAGCAGATATCAGCAATAAGTATTTTCCTTTATTTAACGATACGATTACCTATTTCCTCACCTGGAATACTTCTGCGGCTAACGCCCGCATCCAGGAAGAAACTGATGTAAACTTTGGAGCATATACTCCCGTACCTTATTATCTGAAGACTTCATTTAAAGAGTGGCACAATAATTACCTGGATGGAAAGAGGGTCTCTGGGATGTCTTATTCAAGGTATGTAAATGGTGAAGGCTGGTACAGTAATCCATTTAGCCCATTTGCTTCAAATACGTACTTGGATGCGGGGATTTCAACTTCCTACCCATATACGGGTGCAGGAGCACCAGATGTCCAGGGAAAATCCGTTGTGGCCGGAGCATCAAATGCTTTAGATATGGGGTTCGGAAATCATCACGTACGTGTGCAATATGGACCTGGAAATACCACTTTGATTGATTCAGTTTATAAAGGATTTGTGGCGCTACATTTGGATTTTACCTTCCCGGCTGCAAACTTGGGAACGACCGTGACTAATGTCCGACATCAAGGAGTAAACGATCTGGGGGTTGCTTCTGATTACCAGTGTGTGTCTTTTGTCGAACTAACTTACCCTCATGCCATGAATATGGGTGGTGTGATGACCGCAAATGTTACCGTACCTTACAATTCATCAGAAGCTAAAACAAGGTATGATTTTACAAACTTAAATACACCGAACCCGAGAGTATGGACGATTACCGGTGGAGTCAAAGATCTACCAATGGTAATTAATGCAGGCACGTATCAGGTGTTGGTTCCGAATAATCCAAATGGAAATGATGTCGAATTATTCATCTTTGATGAAACACAAATAAATGATATTACCAGCGTAAAACCCATTAATGGAACAGGATTATTTACAAATATGACTTCAATTAATTTTGAAGATGCATTAATTATGGTGTCGGGACGCCCCTTGATTAATGCACCTGCCTTTCAGGATTATGTGGACTACAGATCGAGCTTAGCTGGTGGAGGACATAATGTAGTCGTTTTGGATGCGGAAGAGCTCGCTTTACAGTTTGGCGGAGGTGTACCTAAACACCCTTTTGGAATTAGACGTATGGTAAAATATGCCTACGAAACAAGTACAATTAAACCTGATTATTTATTTCTGGTGGGAAAAGGGATCAGATCTGCCAACGAGAGTGTTTCTGCACCTCCTGGAACCAGACTCAGTGCAACGTCCTATGAACAAAATATTGTTCCTTGCTACGGTTACCCTGCTTCTGACAACTTTTTAACTTCAAATTTATCTGGTAATGGATTTGAACCATTAATACCGACAGGTAGAATAGCCGCTAAATCTAATTTTGAATTGAGTATATACCTGGATAAAGTTCTGGAGTATGAAGTTGAGCAAGATTCTAATTCGGTTTATGATGTTCCCAGTAAATTATGGCAAAAACAAATACTGCATTTTGGTGGTGGGGCAAATGCTCAAGAGCAATACCAGTTTAGAAATTATTTGGCGCATTATGAAGAATATCTGGAAGGAGAGTATTTCGGTGGAAATGTAACCTCATTCTTTAAAACCGTCTCTGATCCAATTGATCCAACAACACTTTTTGAAGTCACGGACTATATCAATCAAGGGGTATCAATCATGACTTTTTTCGGACATGCTTCAGCAGACGGGTTTGACCAAAATGTTGATGATCCAAATAATTGGGACAATAAGGGTAAATATCCCCTTGTGGTAGGAAATGCCTGTTTGACAGGAAATATATTTGAACCAACAGCACTCAGTACGTCTGAAGATTATGTATTAATTCAGGATAGAGGGGCAATTGCTTTTTTGTCCAATGTAAAGCAAGCTTTTTCAAACTCATTACACGCCTACTCTGACGTCCTGTTTCAGCAAATTTCTACCGATAATTATGGTAATTCCCTCGGCAGCTCTGTGCAAAATACAATAAACATAATCGACAATGGCGGCACCTTGCCATTTGGTCATGAAAATGTTATGCTGCAAATGACGCTCCACGGTGATCCCGCTTTGCGCATCAACCCGCATAACCGACCTGAACTGGAAGTTAATAATTCAAGCCTGTTCGTTACACCGGCTGAGGTTGATTTAAGTGTGGATTCTATTGATGTCAATGTTGTTTTGTACAATTTGGGCCGGGCTACATTAGATACTTTTGCTATTGAAATGACCAGAACTTTTCCGAATAATGGAGGAGATTCACTCTATACCAAACTTATTCCGGGTATAAACTATGTAGATACTATTGTGTTTACTATTCCGCTTTATAACAATATTGGTATAGGAATAAATGAATTTTCTGTAAGTGTTGATATCCCTAGCTTTATAGATGAGCAGTATGATGAAGTCGGTAATAATCAAATTTCGAAACAAGTTATTTTTGATGTGGATGGAATATATCCTGTTTGGCCATACAATTATGCTGTTGTGCCTAAGGATACTGTAACCATTAAAGGCTCCACCATTAATCCTTTTGCCGATATGGCAACATATAGATTTGAAATTGATACCACTGATTTATATAATAGCCCGGAGCACAGATATATCGAAATTACATCTCTTGGAGGAGTTCTTGAAGTGCAATATGATGACTGGTTAGATGTGTCTTCGAATTTGAATGATCCTTTGATACTAAAGGATTCAATGGTGTATTTTTGGCGAGTTACTGCTGTAGATACAGGGTATTATTGGATTGAACACTCCTTTCAATACATTCCAAATAAAGTAGGATGGGGACAGGATCACTTTTTTCAGTTTAAGAACAATGATTTCCTGTTTTTAGATTATGACCGACCCCAACGTCAACGCCTATTTGGTCCTGCATTTAGAGTAATTGATTGTGATGTGTTTGGAGCTGCTAATTCATGGCTTGAAACGGCCTTTACACTGTATCATATTGATGGAGAAATTGAAGAATATAACTTTTGCTCGTTAAATCCACAGTTGCTGGTTGCAGTTATCGATCCTGTAACCCTTGAGCCATGGGGAACATATTATGATGACGGGTCGGGTCCGGTAAATGCAAACAATAACTTCGGTAACCATAACAATGATGGAGGTTGTCGTAGTAGAGTTGAATATCATTTTGCCTTCTGGCAAACAATTGCAACCGAAATGGATGCTTTTGACAATATGATCCTAAATGAAGTACCGGATGGTCATTACATTTTAATCTATTCTGCACGATTTGCTGATTTTTCGTATTGGGATAACGAAAACTTTGCAACATTCAATATGCTGGGTGTGGATAGCACTACCATTGCACAGAATGGAACAGCTCCATTCATCTTGTTTACCCAAAAAGGAAATACTGGAGGAGACTCAACTGCAGTAGTCAATGGAGGAACAAACTTTGTATTGGGAAATACAATAGATTCTGATATATCGTTCATTGATACACTTTGGGGATTCGATTATTTTGGTGCTGAATCATCTCCACTTATTGGACCAGCACAGGACTGGGATGCATTATATTGGAGATTGGATTCTTTGGAAAGTCCTACAGAAGATTCGACAAGATTGTTGTTGTATGGAGTGGAATGGAGCGGTGCAAGAACACTGCTTATGGATACGCTTGTTGTACCGCATGATTCAATTATTGACCTAAATACATTGGTGGACCCTGCTATTTATCCTTATATTCAACTGTCCGCCCGTATTTGGGATAAGACCGGTTTTACACCTAGTCAAATTGATGGATGGCATGTGTTGTATGAAGATGTACCGGATGCGGCACTTAACGGAACAGCTGGTGTTTACTTTGTTCCGGGTGATTCATTGATAGAAGGCCAGGACATTGCTGTGGCATTCGATATTGACAATATTTCAGATCTGCCAATGGATTCGTTGCTCGTAAATTACTGGATTGAAGATTCAGATCACAATCTAATTCCTATCCCATACCCAAGACAAGATTCACTTCGGGTAGGAGAGACCATACGTGATACATTAACACTCGGTTCAATTGGTCTGAAAGAACTCAATAGTCTATGGGTTGAGGTGAATCCGTATGTGCAATACAATAAAACGGATCAAATCGAGAAGTATCACTTTAATAATATGGGACAAATCCCATTCCAGGTTATCACGGATGATGAGAACCCAATACTAGATGTAACTTTCAATGGGTTCCATATTCTTAACGGAGATATTGTCGATCCAAAATCAGAAGTGGTAATCACACTAAAGGATGACAATCCTTATCTTATAATGGATGAAGAATCCGATACAGCTAATTTCGGAATTTACTTAACAGATCCTAATGGAGTTCAAAAACGTCTGAATTTCAGAAATTCACTAGGTGAACCTTTAATGGAGTGGATACCTGCAGATGCTGCTTCAAGAAAATTCAAGATAATTTTTCAGGGAGAGTTTGAATTAAATGGTGTCTACAGACTACTCGTGCAAGGGGTTGATGAAACCGGTAATGTTTCCGGAGATTTTAAATATGATATTGAATTTGAAGTAGATCATAATTCATCTATTACAAACCTCATGAATTACCCGAACCCATTTACTACTTCTACACGATTTGTGTTCACTTTAACGGGGTCCGTAATTCCGGATGAGTTTACCATTCAAATCATGAATGTAACCGGTACGGTAGTCCGCGAAATTACCATTGGTGAATTAGGAGATATAAAAATCGGAAGAAACATTACTGAGTACGCGTGGGATGGAACTGATGAGTACGGGGATCAGTTGGCGAGAGGTGTATACCTCTATCGCGTTATCGTTAAAATTAACGGTGAAGATGTAGAACACCGAGAATCAGGTGCAGATCAGTACTTTACCAAATCATTTGGTAAGATGTATAAGCTCTAAGATAATCTATTTGTTTTTGGATTAAATCGCTTCAGGCTTTTAGAGTGTTAATAACATTTGAACTTTCTTTGTAATATCATCTTATTTTTTTATAAATCTGAGCACCAGATCATTCCGCTTAAATATGCAAATAACCGCTTATAAAAATGAAATCGGTAAAGTGGATTCAATTGATTTAAAAACAACCATTTAAGATTATATTCGTCAATTGATAAATTGTTAACAAAAGTGGATTTCACTTTGGCAATATTAAACAGACTGTTTAAACCTCTCTATTACTATGAATGATCTCAAAAACCTATGCTTTTTTGTTGGTTTGTTTTTGCCATGTATGGCATTAACACAAACAAATGATGATTCTCCGGTCAACAATAATCCAACGGAAATTTTTGAAAAGGAAGATCCTAAACAAGAAATTCAACGACTAGAATTTAAAAAGGCGCAATTGAATAACCGTTTGGATGCACTAAAAAATGACCCTGCTGGCCACGAAGCGGAGATTGAAAACATTGAAGGTATGATCGCATATATCGATCGTAAAATCAGTGAGAACAAGAAAATCCTGCTGTCTGAAGAGTATGCGGAGAATATTGGTGTTCCTGAAAAAGGAACGGTATCTGACGAGACTTATAAGAATAAGAAAAGTGAAGCCGTGAAAGGGCATGATGATTCTGAAATGAAGATTCATACAACGCTTACACAAGAAGAGTTCAATAAATTGCCCAAAGAGAGGCAGGAGAAAATACTGTCAATGCCCGAAAGATATACCATCTTAAAATAGAATTCCAGCCATGAAAAAAATACTCCTTAGTTTAATTTTAGTTGTCGTTGGAATTACTTCAAACGCACAGTGTCCATTTGATAATAGTTATTTACTTGATGCCACTCCACCTGCATGCCCTGGTACATTTACCGTAGGCTGTATGAATGGGGGTGAATATGTTTCCGTGAATGTTATAGCAGGAAACACATACACTTTTACAACATGTGGGGGAACAACGGTTGATACAGAACTAACATTATATGATGCGGCCGGTTTTACAGTTTTAGCATCAAATGATGATGATTGTGGACTTCAATCTACCATTACCTGGGTTGCCACAACTACAGGTACGGTTAATCTGTTATTAGATCAATGGCCTTGCTCAAATAGTGGTAACTGCATTGATTTGGAAATTACCTGTACACCTCCTGTACAATCAGGAAATGGTTGTAATACTAATATTACGATCTGTACTCCAGGGGTAGCAGGGCCGTTTGGCTTCAATACTCCCGGACCGCCGGTGAGTAGTTGCCTTGACTTTTTTGGACCGAACTACGCTTATATAGTACTTTACATTACACAAAGTGGTCCACTGGAAATGCTCATTAATGGAGATGCCAGCACTGGATTTTTAGATGTGGCAGTATTTGATGTACCGCCTTCTACAGACCCATGTTTGGCCATTCAGGATCCGGCCAATGAAATAGGGTGTAATTATGCCACGAACTCTGATGGTTGTAATCAATTTGGCACGACTTTCCCTTGTTTGTCAAGTGTACCATCACCTAACGTTACGGCCGGGGATGTGCTAATGATAGTGGTTGAGAACTGGAGTGGAACATCTACGAATTTTACATTAGAATTGGGAGCACCTCCGGCTGCTCAAACTGGGCCTCCAGACCCTACAATTAACCCGGCAGGTCCATTTTGTAATACAGATCCGGCTGTACAGCTTACAGCTGTCAATATGGGAGGAACCTGGTCGGGTACTGGGGTGTCTCCGACGGGTGTATTTGACCCGGGTACCGCAGGTGTTGGAATTCATACAATCGATTATTCTATTGGACAAGCGCCGTGTCTGGCGCAATCACAAACTACTGTAGAAGTAATCAATTGTGCCAGCTGTATGTTTACAAACATAACAGCTAATATTGGTGCTTGTGATCCAATAACAGGTGACTATAGTACAACAGGAACTGTCGAGTTTACAAATCCACCTGCTACGGGGCAATTAGTTATAGAAGATTGTAACGGCTTTCAGCAGGTTTTTAATGCACCATTTAGTTCACCAACGAATTATACAATAACAGGGCAAACTGCAGATGGACTAGCGTGTAACATTAACGCCTATTTTACAGATGACCTGGCTTGTAATATTAATGTTGGAGGATACACCGCTCCCACCTGTCCATGCAACATGGATGTATTCAATGCCAATATCGGCTTATGTGACCAGGCAACGGACACCTATTGTATGACAGGAGATGTAGAATTCACATTTCCTCCGGGGACGGGCACGTTGAATGTTGAAGTATTTAACGGAACCACTACGTATGACACGATAATTAACCCTCCGTTTAACTCACCACAAACCTATAGTATTTGTG
>JABURP010000047.1 GCA_014762645.1 Crocinitomicaceae bacterium | reverse complement strand
AGCTGTTATTCCCATCAAACTTGAAGAAAATATTGAGGCCGAGATTGAAACGACTCTCAATGGAAAAAACCAATCTATAAAATTGCGCGGGCAAGCTGACAGGATTGACAAGGTTGGCGGTTTATACCGAATTTTAGATTATAAATCGGGAACATCTGACGAAAGTAAATTAAAATTATCCGCAAAGAATATTAATGCAGATGGAATGGAGGCGTTGTTATCTGATGATAATAAGCGCTATGCCCGTCAATTATTGATGTATGGGTTAATGTTTCGTTATACCTTTCCAGAGCTTCGACCCTTTTCTGCCGGGATTCTTTCCATGGTAAAAATCTCCGAATGGATTCATTTTTTAAGAGAGGGAGATACGATTGAAATTTCAGATGAATTGCTGGACACTTTTCAGGCGGCACTGGTAGAAAAAATTTCAGAATTATACCTCCCTGATTTCGAATTCAAACACAACCCTGATTCAAAATATTGCCAGCATTGCGAAAAGTAGCGGGGTTTACTGTAGCTTTTTATTGTCTTTATGACGGGTGTGGTCTCGGTTGGTTTTTTTATCCAGGTTTCGTTGCAAGGCTTCTTCTAAGTCAATGCCGGTTTGGTTTGCCAAACAAATCAACACCCACAGTACATCAGCCATCTCATCACCTAAATCCTTCTCTTTATCCGATTCCTTTTCAGATTGCTCCCCGTATCTTCTTGCAATGATACGCGCAACCTCTCCAACTTCCTCGGTTAATTGAGCCATATTGGTAAGCTCGTTGAAATAGCGAACTCCATACTCATTGATCCAATCGTCTACCAGTTTTTGCGCTTCTTTTATGGTCATTTCTGAAGTTTGTTTACAATATTTGTCGTTGAAAATCCGGGTACAAAGTCAATGACTTCTACCGAACCACCTTTTTCCAGTACAATTTCTCTTCCTACAATATATTTACTGTCATTCGGATCCGAAATTTTAGGATCATAATCCGCACCTTTTACCAATACATCCGGTTGTATTATTTCGATTAGCGCCAACGGGGTATCATCATCAAATTCTATCACTGCTCCTACACATTCTAAAGCAGCCAGAACGGTGGCCCGCGCATCAATTGCATTAATGGGACGTTCATCTCCTTTACCCTGCCTTTTCACTGAGGCATCTGAATTTATACCTACGACCAGTATATCTCCCAAATCTGCTGCTTTTGCCAGGTATTCCACGTGTCCCTTGTGTAAAATATCAAAACAACCGTTCGTAAATACAATCCTGTTTTGCATTCTTTTCTGGGTTTCTAAAAAAGAACCCAGCTCAGAAACGGAAATGATTTTATTTTGTATCTGAATTAACGACCTCATCCGGAGCTAATTTAACGTTTTTGCCATTGACAGCTAAGGATATTAATCCAAGGATGATCATTAACAGCGTTTGAGATGTCCAAATGATCCAACCTAAAGCAAGAGCTGCGGGATGTATTCCAGGTGCATCAGGCGCTATATAAACAGTAACGATTAACCCTACAAAAGCCGGGTAAACTCCAATCCCTCCCTGCACCAAAATTATACCAATAGTTCCGGCTACAAATCCAGCCAACATGGCATCCAGCCCTAGGTGAGCTGTATCTTCAACCGCAAAAAAGCACACCGAAAACATTAGCACATACATGAACCATATAAAAAATGTATGCCCAATAAAGTGAAGTTTATACTTCGTCTTAAAAACGGAGATTATCCCTTCTAATAGTCCTAACACAAATTCTTTTATCTTTTTTCGGAATGCTTTTTTGAAGATTGTTAATGCAACAACGGCTAAAAAACCAAGTATAAATCCCCACTTTACTATTTCACCGAGTACATTAAATATCATGTCATTTGCACAGCCTGTCTGTCCCTCTTTGAAAGTATCAATCTTTGCTTTAAACAGATCAATTTCGTTCACTTGTAAGCCTAGTGCAATTAAGACAATGATTCCCAGCATTCCGACGTCTATTGCCCTTTCGGCCAATATGGTTCCGAACCCTTTTTGAAAAGGCACTTTCTCGGTTTTTGCTATAACCCCTGCTCGTGAAGCCTCACCAGCTCTTGGAAACACTAGGTTCACAATGTAGCCTATCATCAAGGCATGGTATGCATTCCAAAAGGTTACCTTAAACCCCATGGGATCCAACAGATATTTCCAACGAAATGCCCTGCTGGCATGGCTCAAAAAACTAAATACTAAAGCTAGAAATACCCAGAAATAATTGGCTTCCCCGAATGCCTTGAACAAATCCTTTTTTTGATCGGCACAAAGTGCATCATAAAAAAGCCAAATCAAGAATACCCCAAAACATAATGGAAGAACTATTTTGAGTACGGAAATAATCTTGGCTTTCATTGAAGACGAAATTTACGGAGAAACGCAAATATGGGATATATAACGCAAATTCGGAATATATATTACTTAAGAAACGTTAACTCAACTTATTATTCTCATTCGGAAATACAATGGTTGGTTTAAAGTCTTTTGCTTCTTCCTCGGTCATCATGGCATAGGCAATAACAATGACTACGTGTCCAACCCCAATTTTCAAAGCTGCGGGTCCGTTTACACAAATTTCTCCTGAACCCCTTTCACCTTTGATGATATATGTCTCAAGCCGCTCACCATTATTACAGCTTAATACCTGTACTTTCTCTCCCTCCATCATATTAGCCGCTTCTAAAAGATCAGGATCTATTGTGATACTCCCAATATAGTCCACCTCGGCCTCCGTTACGGTAACCCGGTGTATCTTAGCTCTAAAAAATTCTCTCAACATCTCTGTACGTAAAAATTTCGCTGCAAAGATACTGAATTTTTAATGTATGATTATGTCGGTCAAATCAAAAAAGCCAGCAATAAAACTAGAAATAATAGGATATTTAAGACTGTATTCTTCATCACGTAAAGATTGATAGTTCATTTATAACCAGTAGAATACAAACGGTGTGCCAGTAAATTTACAACAAAAGACACGGTGAAGCTTATTCGTTTAACGCCATAAGATATGCCTTTAAAAACTCGTCAATTTCTCCATCCAGAACGGCATCCACGTTTGAGGTTTCGTGATTTGTACGAACATCTTTTACCAGTTTATATGGCTGCATCACATAATTTCGGATTTGTGACCCCCACTCGATCTTCATTTTATTGGCCTCAATCTCATTTTGTTTGGCCATTCGCTCGCGCATCTCTATCTCATAAAGTTGAGATTTTAATAACTGCATAGCTTTCTCTTTGTTCGTTAATTGCGAACGTGATTCCGAGTTTTCTATAATAATCCCTGAAGGTTCATGCCTTAAACGAACTGCGGTTTCAACTTTGTTGACATTCTGTCCACCGGCACCTCCTGAACGGAAGGTTTCGAACGAGATATCAGAAGGATTAATATCAATCTCAATTGTGTCATCTACCAATGGATATACATAAACCGAGGCGAACGAAGTATGCCGTTTAGCATTTGAATCAAAGGGAGAAATACGAACTAACCGGTGCACACCATTTTCTCCTTTCAAATATCCAAAAGCAAAATCTCCATCAAATTGTAGTGAAACTGTTTTTACACCGGCAACATCACCAGGTTGATAATTGAGTTCTTTCACTTTGTATCCATTCTTTTCCCCCCACATTATATACATCCGCATCAACATAGATGCCCAATCACAACTTTCAGTGCCACCTGCTCCGGCAGTTATTTGCATGACGGCGTTCAACGAATCTTCTTCAGCAGACAGCATGTTTTTAAACTCCAATTCCTCCAGAAACTCTATAGCCTTATCATAATGTTCCTGAACTTCCCCTTCAGACGTTTCTCCCATTTCATGAAATTCGAGCAACACTTTCAAATCTTCTAACTGTGTTTTGACTTTTTCATAGTCTTCAACCCATGCTTTTTTTACACGCATTTTTTTCATCAGAGCTTCAGCCTGTTTGGGATTATCCCAAAAAGAAGGGTCCTGCGATTTCAGCTCATCTTCCTGTATTTGAATACGTTTCTCGTCAATTTTCAAATACCCGTGAAGCTCTTCTACCCTTCGCTCAAATTCTTTTAACTGTTCTTGCGTGATCATAATGCAAAATTGCAATTTTTTTGCAAGCTCTAATTATTTCAATTCAAACTTATCTAACAAAGATTTTTGTATGAATATTATTTTAAATTTGTTCCACCTAAAAGAACACATAACATGAATGTACCTGCTGATTTAAAATACACCAAAGATCACGAATGGATCAAGGTTGAAGGAGATACTGCAACAATTGGGATTACTGATTTTGCCCAAAGTGAGCTTGGAGATATCGTATATGTTGAAATTGAAACTGAAGGAGAAACCCTTGATAAAGAAGAGGTTTTTGGTTCGATAGAAGCGGTAAAAACTGTTTCGGACCTATTTATGCCTGTTGGAGGAGAAGTTATTGAGATCAACGGTGAAATTGAATCGAATCCCGAAGTAATTAATAGTGATGCTTACGGAGCAGGTTGGTTGATCAAGATCAAGATTTCAGACACATCAGAGCTTGATGATCTTCTAACGGCAGACGCTTATAAAGACGTCATTGGATAAACGCCACCTTTTTCATATTCCCTGGATCATTTGGATGATCCTAATTTTTTCGTTATCCCTCACTCCGGGAGATAAATTACCCCGTATCGAATGGCAGCTAATATCTGTCAGCACCGTTGCGCACTTTGGTTTTTACTTTGCCCTGGTTTTGCTTATGCTTTATGGGTTTTTGAAAAATAAACCAACGGAAGAAAGAATATTGAACCTTTCCAATTTAAGGCTGTACTGTGTAATAGTATTAGTTGCTTTTGCTATAGGATACGCAATTGAATTAATACAGGGAAACTTTATTTATCAACGATATTATGACCCTGAAGATGTTGCAGTCAATGGAATTGGTACAATTTTTGGAGGTTTAGGGTATACTTTGATAGGTAGAAAAATAGTATAAATCGAACAATAGAGTCACATAAAAATTTGTACTTTAGCGTTCACAATAATTATCAATTATGGAGTTAAAAAAGTCCAAAGAAGCAGATTTGGAGAACAAAGTATGGGTTTTCCGATTTCTTGGTCTAATAATGATCGCCTCTGTAGTATTAATGGCATTTACTTTCGTAGTAGCTGATGCAGACGAATTTGTAGATGAAACTCAGGATGACGGTATGCAGGATGAATTAGTATTTGATATTGAAATTCCTGAAGAAGAACCGCCTGAAGTTGAAGAAGAAGCTCCACCACCACCAATCATTGAAGATGTGGTAGAGGTAGAAGATGACGAAGAAATTGAAGAAATTGATTTGGGATTGGATCTTGAAATGGAAGAGCCACCACCAATAGATGATGGCGAAGATGAAATCGTTGCCGAGCCAATTGTTGACTTTGCAGAAGTTGAACCTTCATTCCCTGGAGGAGAAAGTGCTATGATGACCTGGATTCAGGAAAACATCAAGTACCCACAAATATCCATTGAAATGGGTGAGCAGGGAATCGTGTACGTTCAATTTGTTGTGAATAAGGATGGTTCTATCGAGCAGGTAAAAATTATGCGAGGTGTTTCTGATGCATTAGATGATGAAGCAAAACGTGTGGTTAGAAACATGCCAAAATGGACGCCGGGAGAGCAAGCTGGAAAAAAAGTAAGGGTAAGATACACACTTCCTATCCACTTTAGACTCGGTTAAGATTTATACTTACTATATTTATAACCCTGACGGTCATTTGTACAGTCAGGGTTTTTTTGTGTTTCAATTTTGATAACCTCAATAAATAATAGGTAATCGGGCAAATAATATTATCATGTCTAAAGATCTTATTCTTCAACTTATATCACTCATTGATCTCACCACCTTAGATAATAAGGATAATGAAGAGTCGGTAATGAAATTGGTAAATAAAGCCAATCTGGGAATAAGCGGTATCCACCCGGCAGCAATTTGCGTGCATGCTCATTTTGCTGAATTAGTAAAAAATAATACCGACATTCCCGTTGCTGTGGTAGGTGGATATTTCCCTTCCGGCCAAACTACTTCAAGCATTAAAAAAGCTGAGCTAGAGATACTGGGTAAAAGTGTTGCTGATGAAATTGATATCGTGATCAATCGTGGAGAACTTGCAGCAGAGAATAATGAACTCATTTCCCGTGAAATTAAAGAGGCCAGGTCTGTAACTGCAGGAAAACATTTGAAAGTTATCCTGGAAAGTGGTGAACTAACCCCTGATCAAATTGTCACAGCATCAAAACTGGCCATTTCAGCAGGTGCGGATTTTATTAAAACGTCAACCGGAAAAATTCCCGTTGGAGCAACACCCGAAGCTGCTGAAATAATGTGTACGGAAATCAATAACTGGTTCATTCAGACAGGTAAAAAAGTAGGTTTCAAACCATCCGGCGGAATTCGAACCTTTGAAGAAGCCATGGTATATTACAATATCGTACATGATATATTAGGTGAAGAATGGTTAACACCTGAACTTTTTAGAATTGGAGCCAGTTCATTATATGACAACCTTGTTAGGGAACTGGAAAATTTATGATTAAAGATTGGATGCCACTCATATTAAATGCCGTTTATGAAGCCTCAGAAGCTATCATGAATGTGTATGATGGACATTTTGAAGTAATCATAAAATCAGATGATTCACCAGTTACCCTTGCCGATAAACAATCCAACCGTATTTTGAGTACAGCTCTTGAAAAAACTGGTGTGCTGGTAGTATCAGAAGAAGAAAGCAAACCGCGATATGAATTCCGAAAAGATAAACCTATTTGGTTGGTTGACCCCTTGGATGGAACCAAAGAATTTGTAAATAGAAATGATGAGTTTTGTATCTGTATAGCTTATATCGAGGATCAATTCCCGGCTTTTGGTATTATAGCTGACCCGGTACAAAGACGTATTATTTTTGGTGGAAAAGATATTCCCCCTGCACTGATAGCTTATGGGGAAAAAGATTACTTATCTGCCGAACATCACCTTTCACCCGTACAGGGAGATCATGTTAGTCATGTCATTTATTCACGCACTCATTATACACCAAACATTGACAAATTAGTAGAGAAGATTGAAGCACGATACGGCAGTTGTGGCCGAATTTTAAGGGGAAGTGCACTTAAATTCTTTGATCTGGTTACTGATAAAGCACAAGTTTACCCGCGTTTATGGCCCACCATGGAATGGGACATTGCAGCTGGTCATGCCATATATTCTGCGCTGGGTGGAGAAATAGTTGAATTTACTACCTTTGCGCCACTTCGGTATAACAAGGAAAGTCTATATAATCCAAAGTTTATTGCCAAACCGAAAAAACTGAATTTAAATTGACCTCTTTATGAGTAAAAAAGTAGCATTAGTAACCGGTATCACTGGTCAGGACGGAGCATATCTTGCAGAACTGCTCTTATCCAAGGGATATATTGTTCATGGAGTTAAGCGGAGGTCGTCTTTATTTAATACTGATAGAATTGACCACCTATACAAAGACAAACACGAGGAAAATGTCAACCTTTTTCTGCATTATGGAGATTTGACAGACTCTACCAATATGATCCGTTTGGTACAGGAAACTGAACCGGATGAAATCTACAATTTGGCAGCCATGTCCCACGTAAAAGTTTCTTTTGACACACCTGAATATACAGCTAATGCAGATGCACTGGGAACACTTAGATTGCTGGAGGCCATTCGGATTTTAAAAATGGATAAAAAAGTAAAATTTTATCAGGCATCTACTTCCGAATTGTACGGTAAAGTGGTAGAAACACCGCAATCAGAAACAACTCCGTTTTACCCAAGAAGCCCTTACGCCGTAGCCAAGCTTTACGCTTTTTGGATAGTAAAAAATTATCGCGAAGCCTACGACATGTTTGCGTGCAACGGTATCTTATTTAATCATGAAAGCCCGCTCCGAGGGGAAACTTTTGTAACCAGGAAAATCACCCGGGCAGTGGCAAAAATTAAATTGGGACTTCAGAAGAAAATGTACCTGGGAAACCTGGATGCCAAAAGGGATTGGGGACATGCCAAAGATTACGTTTACGGAATGTGGCAAATGTTGCAGCAGGAAAAGGCAGAGGACTTTGTACTTGCATCCGGAGAAACACATCCCGTAAGAGAATTTGTTGAAAAAGCTTTTGCCGAAGTCGATATCAAAATTAAGTGGGAAGGTAAAGGAGTAGATGAAAAAGGTATCAATGCCGAGACAAAAGAAGTTTTAGTAGAAGTGGACAAACAATACTTCAGACCAACTGAAGTTGAACTTTTACTTGGAGATCCATCAAAAGCTAAAGAAAAGCTAGGTTGGAAACACAAGATATCATTTGAACAGTTGATCAAAGAAATGGTTAGCGCCGATTTGAAGTTATTTGAGAAAGACAAATACCTACAGGAAGGTGGGCACCAAACTTTCGATTACAATGAATAAAGACGCAAAAATTTATGTAGCCGGACACAACGGTATGGTTGGTTCTGCAATAGTCAGATTGCTCAAAAAAGAGGGCTATTCGAATATTATAACCAGAAATTCACGCGAACTGAACCTAAAAGATCAGGTGGCAGTAAATAGCTTCTTTGAACAGGAAAAACCAACGCACGTTTTTCTTGCTGCAGCCAAAGTTGGTGGTATACTGGCTAACAATACCTATCGAGCAGAGTTTCTGTACGATAACTTAATGATAGCGGCCAATGTTATCCATGCCAGTTATGAACATAAGGTAGAAAAACTACTAAACCTCGGGTCATCTTGTATCTATCCAAAATTAGCACCACAGCCGCTAAAGGAAGAATACCTGCTGTCCGGCGAATTAGAGCCAACGAATGAACCCTACGCTATAGCCAAGATTACCGGCATTAAACTTTGCGAATCGTATCGTGATCAGTACGGATGCAACTTCATTTCTGCAATGCCAACAAATCTCTATGGTCCCAATGACAATTACGACCTCAAGACATCCCACGTTTTACCAGCACTGATCAAAAAGTTTCACCAGGCCAAAAAAAACAATTTGCCTGCTGTTGAAATCTGGGGAACAGGAAGTCCTCAAAGAGAGTTTTTGTATGTAGATGACCTTGCTGAAGCCTGCTTACACCTAATGCTGCATTATGATGAGAAACTTTTTGTGAACGTAGGTTCAGGAAAAGATATCTCTATCAGAGACCTTGCCGAGCTCATTAAGGAAGTAATTGGATTTGAAGGTAATCTGGCCTTGGACACTTCAAAACCAGACGGAACACCGAGAAAATTAATGGATGTTTCTCGCTTAAAACAACATGGTTGGTCCTACTCTACTGAACTCAAAGAAGGCATACAATTGGCTTATCAGGATGCACTTGAAAAAGGCCTTTTGGATGATTAAACAGTTGTAATCATAACCTTTTCCCTCTGATTTCCGTAATATTTACACGCATGCGCGAGCTATTGATCATAATATTGGTCGTTGGTGGTTTTGGATCGTTGGGCTATGGTCAACTCTATTTTCCTAATGAGCAATATTACAACAACGAAATTGACCGAATTTTCCTGTCTGATTCGGCAAATAAAACGTTTTTCAATGCGCATTTAAGCTTGCGCCCTATTTTGGATAAGCGCAGCAACCCTGATTCAGTTTACTACAAAGACAGCAAACATTACTACTGGATCACTCAAAAAATATTCAAGGAAAATTTTCTCATTTTTGAAGGTGACGGCTTTTGGTGTGCCGTTGATCCTGTTTTGGACCTGGAAGGTGGCACTGACTTTAGTGCCGATTCATTGGATATGCTTTACTGGAACACCAGAGGAATTCGTGTTCAGGCAAAATTCTTGGATAAGGTTGCTTTTTCAACTGTTGTTTATGAAAACCAGGCAATGGTCCCTCAATATGTCAGTGAATATGTGGATGCACATGGTGAATTCAGACCATCCGGAACCAATTACAAACAGCAAAATGCTGTTTTTCCGGGATATGCGCGTACCAAGGCATTTAAAACAACTGGTTATGATTTTGCTTTTGCCGAAGGACAGGTTTCAATCGTTCCGAATAAATACTTTAACGTTCAGTTCGGAAATGGAAATCACTTTATAGGTAATGGATACCGATCACTACTTCTATCTGATTTTTCATTAAACTACCCATTTGCAAAGTTTGAAGGAAACCTTTGGAAGGGTCGGATTCAATATAACGCCATTTATGCCATCCATCAGAACCTTTACCGAATGCCTTACTATAATTCAGTGGAATCAACCTACGAGCGAAAATTAGGAACGTATCATTATCTGGATTTTGCGGTTACTCCTTCTCTTCAAATCGGATTGTTTGAAGGTGCTTTATGGAAAAGGTCAGACTCCCTGGGATCAGTTGAACCCAACTGGTTATTTCTGAATCCGGTTCCGTTTGTCAATGCAGGTATTATGTCCAACGAGACGTCAGGTTATAATCATATCCTAGGAGTGAATGTTTCTTGGACATTCCTAAAGAACAGGTTATACGCCCAGGCGGTGATTGACAATAAAACACTTGGTGCTGCCCAACTTGGTATTCGAACAATGGATTTGTTTACGCCAAAGCTGGATGTGCAAGTGGAGTTTAATCATGCTTCATCAAATACCTATCTGGCACAGGAAAAACGCTACAATTATTCCCATGGCAACTTGCCATTGGCTCATCCTCTCACTACAAGATTTACAGAAGGAATGTTGCAAATCAACTATGAAATCAAAGAAGTGTTTTTTACGAACCGACTTCTCATTTCAGAACGACAACTCAATGACACCCTCTATAACGGAATAAGTATCCTGAATGACGAAATAGGTTCTATATCCTTGATAGGTGAAACGCAGCAAGTTTTGGTTAATCAGCTAGAATTAGGATATCGTTTTAACAAGAATTACAATTTACAAGCGGTTATTGGATGGCTTTACCGCAATGAGCAAAACCCTGGCTCCAGAAATATCACAAACTACGTATATGCCGGCATCCGCACACGATTACGCAATAAAACATTAGATTTTTAATATGAAGGATTATCACTTATTACTCGTTTTTTTAACTGCCTTTGGAGTGGTACTCATGTCAACTCCATCACTTATCAAAGTAGCCAAACTCAAGCATCTGGTGGATGAACCTTCAGAGGAAAGAAAATTGCACACACGCAGCATTCCTACTATTGGCGGAATCATCATCTTTTCGGCCTTTATATTTTCTTGTTTTTTATGGTATCCCGATCACGTGCCCAAGGCTTTGGAAGAACTGGAAGAGTTTAATTACCTCATGGCCTGCTTAATCCTGCTGTTCTTTGTCGGCGTAAAAGATGATATCATTGGTATGTCACCCATGAAAAAATTAATGGCGCATTTAATGGTGGGGTTCATTCTAGTTGTCATGGGAGAAATAAGGATTACTTCTTTCCAGGGATTACTCGGAATGGACCTGGAGCAAATACCTGAATATGCCAGTATTTTGATCTCTATTTTCACATACATAGTCATTGTAAACGCGATTAATCTCATTGACGGAGTTGACGGACTTGCTGCTGGAATTGGACTTATATCAGCAGGTGCATTTGGGCTGTGGTTCTCCTATTTAGGAGATGTCCATTGGGCACTTATTTCATTTGCACTTTGCGGATCGCTATTGGGCTTTCTTTTTTTCAACTTCAACCCTGCCCGTATATTTATGGGAGATTCCGGTTCCCTGTGCATTGGCGCCATTCTTAGTGTACTGGCTATCAAATTAATTTCTTCACCCGTTGATAACCTACCCGCCGATTTCCAGAATGTATCAAAACCCATACTGGCCATGACAATTTTGGCATATCCTCTATTGGATACCTTGCGGGTGTTTAGCATCAGAATTGCCAAAGGCAAATCCCCATTAAGCGCAGATAAAAATCACTTACATCATAAAATGCTGGAAAAAGACCCCAACCACAAAAAAACGGTGATCCTAATCTATCTATTCACAATTGCCATGATTGCACAAGCCTTTTTTATTCAGTTCAAAAACCCGAATATCAGCTTCTTGATTAGTCTTGGCTTTTGCGGTTTATTCGTGCTTTTTGTGTTTTACATCTATCCAAATAAATCAAAAAAGAAAAGTGCGTAAAGCTGTTATATTCATATTCGTATTCGTGTGCCTTACCTCCGGTTGGTCGCAAATGCAAATTGATCCGTTACATTATCGGAATCAAATGAATAATTCAAGTCTTTACTTTGCCGATTCCAGCCAAATTCATAGTTCAGTAAAGCCACTTATTTTTCAACCAACTCAAAATTATGTAATGCACAAGTATTCCCCGGGTATAATTTCAACCGGGAATTATGGTGAGATAAGTAGAACTCGTCCATCTAAATCACTGAGAAGATGGTATCCTGTTGCTGATCTTATGGCAGGGATTGAACTTGGGAATAAAACAAAGCCCATTTATACTGCCGGTATTGGATTTGGTTTTGACCTGATGTCAGATAAATTTGCACTTATAGTCAACGCATTGCCTTACTATACCGCAAGCTCGTACGTCCGGGATTCTATTCAAGCAAAAGTTGACATTGACCCGGGTGCTAATCGATCATTAACGAATAACGTTTTTTATAAAGCTCAGTTTTTAGCAGCATACCGTCCCAACAAATTCTTTACTTTTTTAGGTGGATATGGTCAGAATTTCTTTGGTGAAGGATATCGCTCCATGCTTTTGTCCGATAATATTGGTGCTCACCCATTCTTTAAAATTGAAACATCCTTTGCGAGTATAAAATATGTCAACCTGTACAATTTCTGGAGGGACAATTCTACAGATCCTTTTAATCGTTCTGAGGACATTCCTAAATTTACCTCTACTCATTACTTATCCTGGAACATCACCAAAGACTTTAATATTTCGGTTTTTGAGACCGTAATTTTTCAAACTAAAGATACGCTTGTAAACCGCGGATTTGATTTCAATTATATCAACCCTGTTGTTTTTTATCGCCCGGTTGAATACGGTTTAGGATCAGCAGACAATGTAATTCTCGGTATGAATATGTGCTATAAACTAAACGATCACCACAATTTCTACACACAATTCGTTTTAGATGAATTTTTACTTTCAGAAATTAAGGCGCAATCAAAATGGTGGGCCAATAAATACGGATGGCAACTGGGTTATAAATCGGATGCCTTTTTCAAAGACAGCTTGTTTTTTCAGATCGAATTTAACGGAGCTCGGCCTTTCACCTATTCTCACAAATCATCTCAACATGCATACGGCCACATGAATGCAGCAGCCGCACATCCATTGGGAGCAAATTTTATGGAATTATTGCAGATCACATCATTTCAAAAAAAGAAACACCGATTCACCAATAAAATAACGTTTACCACTTATGGTGCAGATCCTGCAGATACCGTGAGTTATGGACAGGACATTTTCAAGCCTTACACCCTGAGACCTGGTGATTTTGACCAGCTCCTCTTCCAAGGTATCCGTACAAATGTGCTGAACGAAACATTTATCTATGAGTATGCACTTTTTCCAAAAATCAATATGTACCTCACCGCCCGATATAATTGGAGGTTAGTCAATACTTCCCTGGGGACAGAAAACTTTCATGCTTTTACGGTAGGTATCCGTACCAGAATCTGGAATTCTTATTCAGATTATTAGCGACTTTTCAACAATCTTCCTAACTCATTTAGCGGTTCGGGCTTAATTTCAATGCATTGGAGCGGTGGGATAATCTAGAATCGTTCTACTTTAAATACCTGTCTGTGGAGTGGGTCTTTTTTTATTAACTTTGCCAAGATTTAAAGAGAATGTTAGCAGAGGAATCCACGATAGAAAAAGTAGCATCCGTCAGTCGTATCAAAGATATTGCAACGTTAATGAAGTTGCGTTTGTCTGCATTGGTTGTACTTTCCGCTATAGCTACTTATTTTTTTGGTGGTGGAAAAGTATCCGTTGATCTCGTTTATCTGATCGGCGGTGGCTTTTTAATCACAGGAGCATCCAATGGGTTTAATCAGGTTATTGAACGTGACCTCGACAAACTTATGGACAGAACTTCCAACCGACCTTTACCGCAAGGTAGAATGTCCGTTACAGAAGCAATGATCTTTGCATCAATTTTTGCGGTTTCTGGTGCGTTTCTATTATTTCAACTCAATTGGTTTGCAGGAGTACTTGGAATCCTGGCTATGGTTCTATACGCTGGGTTATATACACCTTTAAAACCAATCACACCATGGGCAGTCTTTGTAGGTGCCATACCTGGAGCATTACCTCCTATGATTGGCGTGGTTGCGGTAGACGGTAAATACAGCCTTTTGGCCGGAATCATGTTCTTAATTCAGTTTGTTTGGCAGTTTCCTCATTTTTGGGCCATTGCCTGGTTTAAAGATGATGATTACGCCAAAGCCGGATTTTCTTTATTGCCACTGAAATCTAGAAAAAGTAAAAAAACTGCAACACTAATTATGCTTTATACAGCACTGATGGTTCCTGTAGGCATACTACCGTGGTTTTTTGACTGGACGAGTGATATAACATTATTTGTAGGTACCGGAATGGGACTTTGGTTCTTTCTGATCGCTTACAGATTTTACTTGAGAATGGAGGATCGATTGGCAAAAAAACTGATGTTTGCATCATTTATTTATTTGCCGGTTATCCAATTTTTGTACGTTTTTGATAAACTATAGTTTTGAGCAACGATTTAATTTCTCCGGAGTTAAATGCCAAGGTTAAAAAGAACCTTCTTCGCATATTTTTCTTCACAGTTATCATGTTATTTGCTGGTTTAACCAGTGCTTACCTGGTTTATCGCGGATCTTCATTTTGGGTACATATTACCTTACCAGATGGCTTCTTATATGGTACCATTGCTATATTGATCAGTAGTCTTTTTCTGATCCTTACGGTTTATGCCATAAAACGGGAAAAAATGGTCGTGGTTAAAGTGTCCCTGGCTGGCGCACTTCTGAGCGGACTACTTTTTGGCTATTATCAATTTGCGGGATTTCAATTCCTTATTGATAGCGGGAATAAATTAGTAGGCCCTATCATTGAACACAGCGGAAGATATGGGAACATATTTACCATGTCTTACGAAGGCAAATCACTGAGCTTTGAAAATGATCAGTTTTATTGGAAAGGCGAACCTATTTCAGATGACCTGCACCACAAAATCAATGAATTTGGGGAAGCGTTGATGGTTAATGCCAGAAAAGGAAAGAACCATTTTGAATTTGACAATTATGGCAGTGGGTTCATGTTGTATTACAATGATGAACCAATGACTTACAGTAACAACAAGCTGTATTTAAAAGACAAAGAAATAGAAAGTAAGCAACTTCGTCAGGTTTATGAATTTGGGGACAATTTAGCCCATGATCGTGGAGATTTCATTATGGATGGAAAGTACGGAGAAGATTTTACCATCCTGTATGGAGGTGAAGAACTCGAGTATGAAAACAGAACTTTTTATTTGAACGGAAAAGAATTATCCCCTAAGTTGATGAGTGATTTGAACGGTGCTGCTAACACATCCAGCTCATTTATTTATGTATTTACCGGTATGCATCTGTTGCATTGGATCGGGGGAATAATTGCCCTTTTAGTAGTGTTTATCAAAGGGTTAGGAAACAGGTACACAAAGTCCAATTATCTAGGGATAACACTCGCTTCAAACTATTGGCACTTTTTGGGTATATTGTGGCTTTATTTGTACGGATTTTTAATTTTTATTCATTAAACTTGCATAATTAAAATTTCACTATGGCAGGAGCAGCTTCAACAGAGATCGATTCGGCAACGGCATGGGGAGGAGGATGGAGATCACCCTTTAAAGTATCGTATGGTAAATTGATGATGTGGTTCTTTTTGGTCTCGGATGGTTTAACATTCGGCGGACTATTAACCTCACTTGGTTTTGCAAAATTTGCGAATCCTGAAACGGCTGGAGACTGGCCAATGGGAGAGCAGGTTTTTACTCACCTTCCGTTCACACATGCACATGCACCATTGATCTATGTAGCATTTATGACATTTATTCTAATTGTGTCGTCAGTAACTATGGTTTTGGCCGTGGAAGCTGGACACCGAATGGATAAAAAAGGAGTCATTAAATGGATGTTATGGACAGTTGTTGGTGGTTTGATCTTCCTTTGCTCACAGGTTTGGGAGTGGTCAACATTTATTGCCGGTTATGATGGTGTAATCAGCACCTGGGCCGATAATGCCACACTCTACCATAGTCCCTATGGGGGAGAATATACTACAGTAATGGAACACGGTCACGAAGTCAAGAAAATGATTTCACATGGCCCTACTTTATACGCTAATTTCTTCTTTTTTATCACCGGATTCCACGGATTCCACGTATTCACAGGAGTGCTCTTTAATGCACTGGTGTTACGTAATGTCATTCGTGGCGTCTATCATAAAAGAGGACACTATGAAATGGTTGAAAAGGTTGGGTTGTACTGGCACTTTGTAGACCTTGTATGGGTATTTGTATTTACCTTCTTCTATCTTGTTTAATTTTAAAAAACTGAATCATGGTTAGAGACGACGTTGTAGAATATTCATTAGACGCACATCACTCAGAAGAAGAGGGAAAAAAGATCCGTAAAAAGATTGCGTTTGTTACAGTAATTCTTTCAGTTGTGACAATCGTTGAAGTAGCTGTAGGTATTTATTTTCCAAAAAGCGAACTATCTATAGGCGGATGGTGGGCCGTGAAAATTGGGTATATCATACTTACGGTTGTAAAAGCTGGGTACATCATCATGGTATTTATGCACCTTGGGGATGAACACAGAAATCTACGAAGAATGATTTTATGGCCTTACATTATATTCATTCTTTATCTGATTTTCATTCTTAGTGTTGAGGCTATCGCTATCAATGATGCCTGGACAAATCTGAGATAAACACGAATTAACTTATGCCGGGATGGAAGAGAGTGCTGACGATACTTGTGATCGTCCTGGGGCCTGGTTTGGTTATCTGGTACCTGGCAACGCATCTTAAGAACAAGTTTGTAGAACTTCCTTATTTAGGTGAATGGCATTATACGTATGATGCCGATAGTACCAAAATAGACTCCACGGCATTTGTGCTTCCTGATTTTTCATTAACCCGTTTTGACGGTGCTCCCATTACCCGAGATTCGATTAAGGATAAATTCATTGTGCTTTCTACCCTGCAACCGGGTTGCCCTGAAATGGAAGAATGCGGAATGAGTTTCTACCACTTTAATGAAATCTTTTTTGAAAAGCTATTAAAGAACAGAGACAATTACAGTAATGTCAGGGTACTTTCTGTGCTCACCGACAAGAATGGAAATCCTATTGCTGAGGGTCCATCCAAGAAGTTAGTAGAAGAAATGGCAGCCTATGACACACAATTCTGGTGGATGACTTATGGAGACCCTACCCCACTTTTTTCATGGGAGTATTACGGCAAAAACTTCATGAAGCATAAATCAACTCCGGAAGTAGGTGAAATTGGAACCAGGGCATTCACCAACTCTTTGGTGCTCATTGACCGTGATGGACATATCAGAGGCGTTACCGGTGCAAAACGCGATTCAGACATTCGCAATTTCTTTGACCTTCTCAAAATCCTCAAGAAAGAAGAGTTTGACGAAAATTGGGCAAAAGAGCATCCGGAAGGATAGTGGAAACTCAACCAACGTACCAAACAAATCAACAAGTAAATCTGTTAATTGGCTTACGGGATGTACTGTAGCCATTAAAAAAAACTAATTTTGCACATCCAACCTAAGTTGATTCAAAACAACAAGATGAAGTATTTATTTTTTGTCACACTATTCCTTTCATTTGTAGCGTGCAACGCTCCTTCCGAAGAAGAGAACGAAGATACCTATGTGCCCTTACCCTATTTAGGACATCACGAAACAGATTTCTCTGTAGATGCCAACGGTAATGAGGTTTGGGACACCATGTACTACCAGGTGCCAGACTTTGAATTTATTAATCAGGATAGTGTCACCATTACACAAGAAGATGTTGCTGGTAAAGTTTATGTGGCCAATTTCTTTTTTACAAGTTGTCCCAGTATTTGTCCATCTATGATGGAACACATGAAACGACTGCAGGAAAAAACAAAAGATTTGGAAGAACTAGTTATTCTCAGCCACACCATAGACCCGGAAAGAGATACGTTGGCCAAGCTCAGAAAATATATTGAAGATCGTGAAATAGATACCCGCAACTGGCATCTTCTTTACAATGAAAGAGAATACACTCATTACCTGGGTAAAGAAGGTTATTTACTTACCATAATGGACAGTGAAGAGGAAGAAAGTGGTGGTTTTCTACACTCAGAATATTTTGTGCTGATAGATAGAGATAAACACATCAGAGGAATGTATAATGGAACAGTCACGGAAGAGGTGGATAAAATGGCAGAAGACATAAGAAATCTAATAGAAAATGAGTACAACTAGAACTGTAGAACAGAAATATCGGACACTTGTCATTGTTTTGTCAGTTATCATTCCGTTAGTTGTTGCACTGTTATTCAATGTATCAGTAGAAGGTGTTAACTTTAGTTTTCTACCCCCTATTTATGCTACTCTAAATGGATTGACGGCTGTCTTGTTGGTTTGGGCTGTTATCAGTATCAAAAAAGGGAATCGGCCTTTGCATCAAAAACTGATAACAGTTGCTATGATTTGCTCGGTTCTGTTTTTAGTAATGTATGTGGCTTATCATATGACTTCTGAGAGCACAGTTTATGGTGATTTTGACGGTAATGGCGAGAGAAGTGCAGTAGAACTGGAAGCTATTGGTTCATCCCTGTATATTTATACCTTTTTATTGCTCAGCCATATCTTGTTGAGCCTTGTCGTACTTCCTTTGGTTTTATTTACCTATTTAAAAGGATGGTCCAACAACGTCATTTCTCACCGGAAGTGGGCCAAAATTACATTCCCAATTTGGTTATATGTAGCATTGACAGGAGTGGTTGTATACCTGATGATCAGTCCTTATTACTAAAAGCTACCTCTACCGAAATAACAAGGGTCTTGCTTGAATGGTTTAAAAGTGATCATTAAACCATAGAACACATACCAATCTTTATTGGTGGATGTTCCTCTGTTAAAACCTGCCCGGTTAATACCATCTAAACTCGGGTTAGAGAGATCTGCGGCGAGCGGTCCGTTTTCTGTTCTCAACTGTTCCGTATCTACGTAATCACCACCCACATCATCTATATAATCTGTAAAGGTCTTGCGTACACCATATTCAATAGAAATGGCCCAGCGTTTCTTAATATTGCATTTTACGCCAATTCCTACAGGTAGCGATATCTGATTTAAACTATACTTCCGTTTATCTGAAAGAGAAGTGCCCTGCCCTTCCGTTCCGAGTGATTGCAGTTCGATTTCGTTGCCTTCATAACTCGTTGTTGGGTTCATTCGGAAATAAGCAATTTCGTAGAAGAAATAAGGGGAAATAGGGTATTTCATGTCATTGATCCTGTATTTAAACAGGTCAATTTCTATTCCGGCGGCTAATTCATAGATTTTTGAGGTAAAATCCAGGTTTCTGTTCACTTCAACGGGATCATCCGAGCGAGCATCTGACCCCCATACTGTGCCATAAGTGCCAGTAAACCTAAGTGATGCCCTTGAGGATAAATTATATCTGACGATTCCACCTAATGCAAGTCGGGAGCGAGAAAAATGTTTTCCGTTACTCAAATCTCCTATGTAGTAGGAACCACCACCCATAAACCCCATTTCAAATCGGGCACGAAAAGACCGTGATTGGGAATATCCTGTTCCCAAAACCGCCAGAGCAACCAATAAAAGCAGGTTTCGCATACCGTTTAGAATTTCGGAATATATGTTTGTCCTTGAGTAAAACGGTAATTTACTGTGAATATTGCAAACATGTATGCATCATTGTATTTTGGATTTCCACGTTGCATGTAATTTGTTAATCCATTGGGTTTTGATTCTACACCGGTCCAGCCTAATGAAGGGTTTAATGCCCGGTCCTGTAAGTCTTGTGCAGTTGGGTCTGTAAATGAGGATGGATAATAATACGTGGTACTCACATCATCAATGTAATCCGAACCTGTATATCTTACTGAAAGTTCAAAACCTACACTCCACTGACTGGTAATTAAATATTTTGCTCCAACGGCAATAGGCATAGTAACAGTGACACGTTTATACGGGTCTGGTCTTCCGGGATTCCCCTGACCTTCGGTTCTTAATGGCTGCAATTCTACCCATTGCCCGTTGTATTCTGCTTTTGGATTGAAAAAGAGCATTCCAACTCCTACGGAGATATATGGATTAATGGTAAAAGTCCTGTTCCCGGCAATTCCACGAATTTTATAACGGTGAGAGACGCGCTCTGACCACGGGTAGAATTCACCTAAAACCACCCATTCACCAATCATTGACCTAAAACTGAGGTTTCTGTTATTACGAATGACATTTTTGGTCACCGCATCATCTCCGTGTAAATATCCCCAGCTAAAGTTTGAACGAACAGACCACGACGGGGAAATCATAAATTTGTAACCGGCTGTAATGGTAGGACGTGTTGAACGTGCCTTGAGATCTTTAAAATAGTGCGTACCAATACCTTTGGCACCTCCCAGGTCACCCAAAAAATTTGACACACCAACACCAAAATTCACTTCATGGCGAACATATCGCCAGGATTGTGCATTAGTAAGTAGTGGTGCCAAAAAAAGTGTTATTACAAGTAGTAGCCTTGTCATCATCCTATTTTACGACACTTTTCATCAAAAGGTTGTAACAAAGGTATATTGATAAACAGCCTGTATACCTCAGTTTTTCGATAGTTTTAAACGGATAATCGTTGAGTGAGTTCAATAAACTCTTCTACGGACAGTGTTTCCGGGCGTCTGTCAAAGAGTGGCAAAGTGGTGTCAAGTCCCGGTTTTAGCTCATTTATGATAGATTTCAGGCTGTTTCTAAGCGTTTTTCGCCGTTGATTGAAGCTGGTCTTGACAACTCGGATGAATAGTTTCTCATCACAGGCCAATTTTGTTACATTATTGCGTTTTAAGCGAATTACGCCAGATTTCACCTTTGGTGGAGGGTCAAATACGTGTTCATTTACCGTAAATAGGTACTCAATATCATACCAGGCCTGTAAAAGCACACTGATAATACCATATTTTTTTGTGCCTGGTTTTTCGGCAACTCTTACCGCCACCTCTTTTTGAAACATCCCAACGACAACAGGTATTTGATTTTTGTGGTCCAACACCTTAAAAAGTATTTGAGAAGATATATTATATGGAAAGTTGCCCACCACGGCAAAGGGTTCCTTGTAAAGTGAGGACAGATCTTCTTTTAAAAAATCCCTTTGGTAGATACGACCCTTGAGCTCCGGGTAATTTATATTCAGATATTCTACAGATTCTGCATCTAACTCAACGACATGTGTCTCGAATGCATCATTTTGCAGCAAATACTTTGTTAAAGCTCCCATTCCAGGACCAATTTCCAATACTTTTTGTACGTGTAAATCTTCAGCAACAGCTTCTGCTATGCGTTGACAGACAGATTCATCCTTTAAAAAATGTTGACCAAGATGTTTTTTAGGGCGTACGGACATTATTGAAATGTTTTGTCCACACGAAGGAGGGTTCTGAATGCTACAAATTTCCCTTCATATCTTTTGGTATGATCCTGTTGCAATGTGGGTGCATGTTCTTTCTGGTATTTCTCCAGAGTTTCCATATCCTTGCAGAGGTATTGAATACTGTAAGATCTCCCCCCCTCTTCTTCAGCAAGAATTCTTGAGAATCGTGCTTCCAGGAATAAACCGGTGTTCATAACATCCTTGATATGTACATCTGACATCCACTGGAACCAATCGTCATGCACTTCTTCATCAATATTTACAGTAACGCTATATATGATCATAATACTTCCGTAAGTTGAGTAAAGCGCTTTCTTGCCTCTGCTGTGTATAAACTTGCTTTAAACTCGAATAAAATCTTTTTGTAGTACTCCTTTGCTTTTTCCTTATTCTCAAGTTTGTAATCGTAGATGCGTGCTATTCGGTATGCGGCATCATCTGCCAAAATATCAAAGGAATAAGATGTACATACAATTTCGTAAAACTCAATGGCCTTCTCATACTCTTGAAGTTCTTCATAGATTTCAGCTTTCTTGAACAGCACTTCGTCCACCATACTGTGGAAAGGATATTGCTTTTCCAGACTATCCAAAATACCCAATGCTTCATGATATTTATTTTGCTGTAAGAGTAAGTCCGCATTGGCGTATAATTGCACAGGAGCCTTTGTTGTATCAATACCCAGGTTATCCTGTAATAGCAAGGATAATTGCATGGCATCATTGGCAATTAATTTACTCGTTGAAGCTTTTAACACATCCAATTCGGCTTTGGCGTATTCAAATTCCCCATCATAATAGAAGATTTTGGCATTTTTAAATTTAGCTTCGTGCCCTATTACATCTTCTGAAAATTGCTTTTCCACCTGCATGTACAATAAGCTGGCGTCCCAAATACGTCCTGAAACCACATAAATATCTCCCAATAATATTTTTAAATGCGCCTTTTGGAGGGACGAAAGAGGCAGTTTAAGTGTTTCCTGTATTAATGACTCTCCTTTTTTAGGTTGATCAAGATAGAACGCATAAATCTCTGCCAGTTGCATGATGAGTCCGAGGGTAGATTGAGACTTTCCAACAATCTCCAGTGCACTTTCATAATTTGAAGCTACGGTGATCAAATCATCTCGGGTATACGTTTTTTGATTGGTGACCATAAGAAACTCCAATTGAAGTTTCTTCTCCAATGCTTTCACATAATATGGTGATTTTTCTCCCAGGTCTATAACATACTGGTAGGCTTTGATCGCAGAAGAATAACTTTCATTTGTTTGACAGATCTCTCCAATTTCGAACACGCGTTTACCACGAAGTCCTTTACGTTTGTCAAGTGCTTTAGCTTGAATTACAGCTCCCGGGAACTCTTTTTTATGCAGGTAAAACCAAATGAGCATCTCGTTGTAATAATCCTTATCCGGATTATCCTGAACCCGTTTTAAGAGCTGATTTTTTAGCATTTCTACCAACTCTGTATCTTCTTCAAAATCAATGATTC
>JABURP010000112.1 GCA_014762645.1 Crocinitomicaceae bacterium | reverse complement strand
TATTTAAAAATCTTCCAGAGACATTTAATGTTGGGTTGTATCATTCATGGGCTGTGCGGGAGGAGGATCTACCAACCTGTTTTGAAGTAACCGCCAGATCAAACCGAAAAGTTATCATGGCGTTTGAGCATAAAACACTTCCTATATGTGGAGTTCAATTTCATCCGGAATCCATTCTGACAGAGCATGGTAGAACAATTGTTGAAAACTTCATCTGGAATTTCAATTGATTTACCCTATATTTAAAGGACAGGCCCACTTCCTAAGAGAAGATTTGAGGCTTTATTTCCGCATAGTCGGAGAGCCCATACAGTAGTATTTGGATCTTAGTATTATTTAATTTAGGGCGAACTTAGTCGTCTGTTATGATAGGCCGCAAATTCGATTTTTCGAAAACACATCATGTGATAACAGCGGATTTCAGATCAGGCCGGTAACCCTAACCGTGTTATTCTTGAAGATTTCCACGTAAAAGCTGTATGGGTTTTTTATGTTCCTAAAGATCAAACCTCCTACAAACGATTCATTATTAGAATTATATTTACAAAAAAACTGTTCTTATGGTTCTCATTTGGAAAGGTGCTGGTATTCTGGTTCCAATACTATGGTTTATCTGCGGATGGATTACAAGCTACTGGTTTGAAGATACACGGCTCGGTAATGGCGCATTTATGGGCTGGACCTTACTTTGGTCATCTATCCCGGTATTATTGCTGGCCCTACTGTTAAGATCAATGGGCAAACAGGAACAGAGCCTGGAGCCCGGAGAAATTCCACAGAAAAAACGACATGAGTTTTTTTGGTTACCTGTTTGGGTTTGGGGTGCTGGTTTTTTGATTGGTGGATTATTTCTCATTCTTACCAGTCCGGATGAAACTGAATCAGAAGAGGAAACAGTATCAAATGAAGAATTAGAATTAGAACGATTGGTGGGTGAAAAAACGGTGAACTTTTGGAATCCAACGGACGAAACAATTGCAATGACCTGTACTTATGTAGAAGATGGAGAGGTTAGACTATCCGATTCAATTCCGGCAAAGTACGTGCATTACGCAACTCTTGATGCAGATAAATATTACGTGAATTTTGAGCAGCATGAAATCGAAATTACCGTTCATGGCGAACAGGTAACCGACACTAATAGTTATGATCAGGGTTGGTTTATTTTGGATCCGAATATTGATCTGCTATTAGTTGATGTTTCTGAAGTTTGCAATGCAAAAATTGTGAGGGATGAAATCAGAGCCATTGATTGGACGAAAAAGGTAAGAGAGCGCTACGAAGGAGGACAACTAATAGAACCCCGATTGGACGCATCTACAAAGAACATCAAATACAGAGTAATGGACCCTGGATTCACATTACCGCTAAAAAAAGGTACGAATGAAACAGTATTTTCACTTATTCCGATAGATAGAAGATCAGAAGCCACAGATGTTTATCTGGATTCTATGGTAATAGCTATCTGTTTTTAGTTCTCGTAAACACAATCCTGTATGGAGTAGCATTTTTGGTGAATGAGATCATCCAAAACAAGAAGGGAAGCTAATGCCAATTGGCTATAATTTTGAGATGAATTGCCAAAATTCCCATACTCGGAATGCCAGATGTCATCTATAAATCCCTGACCACCTATTGTTGGCCGAACAACATGTGTCAAAAGCTTATCAACATTCCCGGCTCCGGCGTGGTATAAGTGCAGGACGGTGAGTCTGAACCACAATTTAAACTCGTCCTTTTTTGTTATTGCGATTCCAAATTTCCCTAGAATTCGCTTAGCTTCAGGGATACATGCAGTTCTAATCAAATGAGCCGAAGCATATGCAGACTTATCAAAATCTTTTCTTTCATCCACATATTTATTTACTGTCAAGCCATGATTTCTAGCCACACTTCGCATTAATTGAAAGGGTCCCAATGCACCAGCATTTGAATACGCCATTTTCCCAGGGCTTTCTATCATCAGAATAGATTGAGCATACCACGGATCCGTATCATTTTCAATAAATACATCAATACCTCTGGTAATACTTGGAAAAACTTTATCAAACTGGTAAAAATCACTCTTACCCGTTGTCATGAAGATACGCGTGTTACTATCTAAACCATGGCGTTTTCTCAATGTATCCCGATACGCTTCTTTCTCCTCATCTGTTTGTTTGTCCCAATCTTTTATCCACTGAATCTCCAGTATTTCACGGGTATCACGCACATTGAGAATAGCAGAATCCGGTGGCATCTGCATCACAAATCTCCAGAAATGTGGCTGTGGCAATGTATCCCAACGTTCTTCAAATAAGTCAGGAGTTTTTACAAACCTCAAATTTTCTTCTGAATCGTGTATGACAACCTCAATTAAATGATCGTCAAACCTGGATTGACCAAAAGTAGTAGTTAAAAATAATCCTAAAAAAGCTGTTAAAATTGTTTTGTTCATCCTCTTCATAGATATCAAACGTCCATCTGCTGCGAAAGTTACGGAACAAAAATTATGCCCGACTCCTATTGAACATAACTTATCCTGTACGCATTGTTAAATGTAATTACAAAAAAAAGGAATACTTTTGACAACTGTATGAAAAAGAGCTTTGTATTATTATTCGCGGTCGTTTGTTCAACATTTGTCTTTGGAAAAGTTGACTTTCTACGCGTTATGTTCAATCACAATGGAGATGACCGGGCAACAATTGGTTGGAACCAGGTATCTGGTGATTCAGCCGTTGTTTTTTGGGGAACGGAAGATATTCCTTCCTCTCGTTATCTCGAGTATTCGAATATTGCTCACGTAACAACCAGCAATATTTATAAAGGCATGAACAACAACTTTGTTCGTCTGGTACAATTAAGACCTAATACTGCATATTACTTTGTAATCAAAGACTCTGAAGGTATTTCTTCTCGTTATTGGTTCAGAACTACTCCGAATAATGAAGATGCCCGTTTATCATTTGTAGCCGGAGGTGATTCAAGGAGTCGTAGAGAGACACGTAGACACGGTTTCAGAATGGTAGGAAGGCTTGTGCCTCACGCCATTTTATTTGATGGAGATTATACAGATATTGATACTGAAGAAAAGTGGAAATTATGGTTTGAAGACTATAAGCTAACTTATCAGGAATCAGACAACCGAATTATTCCAATAGTAACAACCAGAGGAAACCATGAAGGTTCAAACAAATGCCTCACTGAAATGTTTGACTGCCCATCCGAGCATAACCTTTACAATGTAACCATGGGCGGAACCTTAGTAAATATTATCTGCTTAAATACTGAAATTGCAATTGGCTACAGGCAAAAGAAGTTTTTGGAAGAAACGTTACGGGAATACGAACGTTTTTCATGGCAAATTCCAATGTATCATAGGTCGTGTAGGCCCCATGTTAACTGGAAAATGAAAATGAGACAAGTTAAGTTGATCTATAGAAAGTGGATACACCTTTTTGAAAAATACGGCGTAAAGTTTGTCCTGGAGTGTGACTCTCACATTACCAAGCATACCTGGCCTATTGTTAAGTGCAAAGGAAAACAAGGCGAGGATGGTTTTATTCGTGATGATGAAAACGGGATTGTTTATGCAGGAGAAGGCTGTTGGGGTGCGCCGTTGAGAGTTCCTGACAGGATTAGGTCGTGGACGCGAGATGCGGGGAGCATCAATTCATTTAAGTGGATCTTCCTGGACAAAAATGAACTTAGCTTCCGAACAGTGGACTACATGAACTCTAAAGAAGTTGAGCATTTAACAGATGAAACTCGATTCGAACTTCCTAAGAACATCAACATCTGGTCTCCTAAAAACGGTGATAAAGTTGTTATAAAAAAATAGAGGAACCCAAGGCTCCTCTATCTTTCAGTATATTTTAAGTGATCTTATTTCACGATCAGTTTATCAACTTTTCGTACATCA
Source organism: Crocinitomicaceae bacterium (assembly GCA_014762645.1). Taxonomy (GTDB): domain Bacteria; phylum Bacteroidota; class Bacteroidia; order Flavobacteriales_D; family Crocinitomicaceae; genus Paracrocinitomix. Next base: position 20,627 of record JABURP010000112.1, on the reverse strand, counting down.
CCTACAAATGTTTGAATTGTATACACACCTGCTTCAAAAGCTTCTGTGTTTATTGGCAAGATAGCTTCGCCATTCATCTCACCGTAATTTTCAGTGTATACTAATTTTCCGTTTACGTCGAAAATCTGAACTATTACCTCGGCATTATGTAGACCATGTAGATAGATTGACGTGTTATCTACCGCTGGATTTGGATAGACATCTACATTCGTTTCTACGTCATATGGCTCATCTATTCCAACAAATCCTTCTTCCTGGAAACCATTTGTTTCAGCCTCGGCAAGTGTTGTATATCCCGCATTATCAATATCCCCAGATGGAGAGATCAACATTGAAATAATATGAAGACTATCAATGTTCCATCCTGGATCAATCATTACTGTATAATTGTTTGCATAAATCTGCCCTGCATTCATTTGCGGAAATGCGTTTGGTTCACCTCCAAATGACGGCTGGATATCACGCGCTACGTGGTCATATACCATAATTGAAGCCGGCACCGGATTTGGCAGTGATTCATAACCACCCATTGGTCCACTTGCTCCACCAGCGTACGCATTTGCCTGCGCCCAACCAGCTCCTGATCCGGTAACACCATCTTCCGTTACAACTACAGCTACTTTCCAGTTCCCAGAAAGCGTATTTACGAATTCAGTAGTTACAGAAATATCCAATTGACCAGTTGTACTGTTATAGGTAGCTCCATTTGTCATCAAACCATTTGGAGGTATAACAACACGTTGAAAGAAATCATTTTCCATAACGGATGGATCAACTTCCGGTTGTCTATCCACTAATGCAGATGGGTAACCACCAATAAGACCACCAATACCGGCATCATAATCTGTATTTACCATTGGATCTCCGTTATGCACAGCTGATCCAGCCCAGAAGCCCTGATAAGTATCTTCCATGTAATCCATAAAAACTGCTCCTCTCGGACACCACTGACACCATGTTCCTGTTGCCTCTTCTCCAACTACTACTTTCCCTGGTGCAGGAACAATAGGATCAACAATTACAGATTTTGAATCATCATTGGCATTGTCATCTTGTCCATTTCCATTTACATTAGAAACCGTTGCAGTAACTGCATTAGGACCTGAAATCAATGTAATCGCGTTGGTAAATGTTACGTCTGTAGTTCCCATAGAAGGAATACTTAAACCGGTCACATTCTCCACAATCTGCGTTCCGTTATAATCAATTTCTAAATCAAATGAAGTGATGGTAGAAGTTCCTAAATTTCTAACGGTCACCGTTGGGTATTTATCTGAAGTAGCAACACCATTTACATCAGTAATAAATGAAGGAGCTGCGTTCACAGCTGGAAGAGTAAACGAAGTATGTGTATAATTAAAGTCGTCTACATAAAAACTCGATTGGTTATTCCCTCCATTTGCATTGTTCACCGGAAAGATATCGATTGAAGCAACCTGATTGTTCGTTGCCTGGAATACTCCAATAGAAATGCCATCCATTAGCACGTCCCATGAATTGGTGTTTAGGTCAATATTTACTGCAATGTTAAACCATTGACCTTGCGGGTAAGTGTCGGTTGCCCAAACTGCTGTACCGTCATCAAAAGTGATGGTTCCATTATTATGCATCTGACAGTTAAAAGTCCATAACTGTCCAATTGTATTGTTCCCCTGGAAATTAAAATAAGCTCCCTGGTTGCTTTCCACATAAAAGTTTGCGTCAAAACTAAATTGCCCGGTGTTGTGTTCACCTCCAAAAGGAACAACCACGTCTTGTGGTCCACCACTTGGACTCGTTGACATAAAATAGATGGATTTAGTTCCGCTAGCTGCCTGAACATTTGTTACCTGAACATCTTCTGCGCCTCCAGTGGCACCGCTCCAGGTGGTCCAGTCGGCTGAATTCACTCCCATATAGGAGCCAACAGTCCAGCCTTCAAAATCTTCAGACATAGACTGAGCATTGGCATTAGTAGCCATTGCAAGGCATATTGCTGCACTTAAATAGTATAATTTCTTCATAGTTTAATTTTTAATCATCTAAATGTAAAAAAGTTAGCTGACCTGACCTAAGAATAGCAGTTTTACTCTTGAAATCCTATCGTTTAAAAAACTGACCTACTTTAGATAAGGGTTTTCTTATAAAGGTGAGTTTACCGGGTTGGAGATCATTTATTTCCCAGGCCATCTTATCTTCCTTATTGGCTCTTATACGATTTTTGAACGACGCATTACTCTCTCCTCCTACTCTCATTTTGACAATTACGCGTTGAAGGTATTTTAAAGTAATCTTGTGTTTATGGATAACGCGGAGCATAAATTCATAATCTGCTGCGGAGCGTAATTTTAGCGTGTAGGATCCATATTTTTCGTAAACTTCTTTTCGTACAAAAAATGTGGGGTGCGGTGGCATCCAGCCTTTTTTAAATGAACCCTCTTTATAAGGTTGAGAAACCCAGGTTCGTTTAATTTTATCTACGTTTTTTTGATCGACATAAACGAGATCAGCGTATACAGCATCTGTAGTTTCATCAAATGCATGCAGGACATCTTTCAAGACCTTGTCATCCGTGTAAATATCATCCGAATTCAAAATACCAATTACATCTCCGGTTGCCAGCTGAATACCTTTATTCATACCGTCATAAATCCCTTTATCCGGTTCTGAAATAAATTGGTGAATTTTATCACCGTATGATTGGACAATTTCTACCGTCTTATCAGTACTGGCACCATCCACAATAATATATTCCAGGTCAATGCCTTTTTGTGATAGCACTGAGTTTATCGTATCCTTAATGGTCGATTCCGAATTATATGCAATGGTGATGATCGAAATTTTCATTTAATCACTAATGATTCGTTCTCTTACCTTTTGAGCAGGATTTCCCTGATAAATTGAATATTCTTCAAGGTTGGTTGTGGCAACTGACCCGGCGGTTAATAACGCATGTGAGTTACACACTACCCCTCCCGTTACAATTGCTTTTGCCCCTATCCAAACACCGTCATCCAATTTTATGTCAGAAACAATGAGGTCAAATGAAGTCTTCTTATAATTGTGATTACCACAGAGGAGTAATGCGCCTTGTGAAACACAGCAATGTTCACCAATTTTGACATTCGCCAGATTATCGATCCACACCCCTTCCCCAATCCATGAATAATCGCCAACTTCAAGTTTCCATGGATATTTGATATTGACGCGTTGCTTAATGACTACACCCCGGCCAATTTTTGCCCCAAACATTTTCAGTACTACTTTTTTTAATCCGCTAGAGGGATTATATGGGTTTAACAAAAAAGTATTATTAAAGCAGTACCACAGAGCTCGTTTGACCTTCCCTCCCGGTTTGTACCAATCATTATTATAAGTGGACAGATCAGTTTTCATCTGCAAATAATTTTCGGTTGGCTTCAATGACTTCATTGTCGCAAATCACTTTTGAGAAGTAGTTATAACTGGATGTCACCATGGTAACATACGAAGCAAAATCCAGATCAACTGCCTCCTGCATAGCATTAACCAAATTATCAAAATTCTTAAGATCTACATCCCATCCCAAATCCTGCACGTGTAGATTTTTCCAGGGAGTTTTCCGGGAAATAATAACCGGACAGCCATTCGACCAGGCTTCGACAATTGCATGTCCGTAATTCTCATGCTTCGTTGGTAATACCAAAAAATCAGAATTTGCATAAATTTCTGGTAAATCAGCCGGTGGGACAAGTCCTTTATAGGCTATCTCGACTTGATCCGTGTTGTGAATTTCATCTTTAAACGAATCAAAATACTCCTGATCTTCAATATTTCCGAATATATCAAAGTAGATTTGTTTGTCTGATTTCAGTTGTTTTACTGCTAAAATTGCAAGGTGTAGGTTCTTAATCGGTGCAATTCGGCTCATGTAGACAAAACGTACGGTATTTGTTTTCTTCTTGTCAAGGATATAATCCAGTTTAAGTTTTTGGCTTTGTGCTATATTTTGAGCAAAGCGAATTTTTGCCCTTTTACCATACACTTCCTTAATGTTGCGTATCTCTTCTTCAGAGGTGGCATGCCAGATAACGCTTTTATACATCCCAAGCAATTTGGATATTCTCAGAAAAACAGACTTTTTACCTTTCTTGATCAGGAGTGATTCAACTCCAAGCATGCCCCGGGGAGCAAGTACAACTTTGTATCCATTACCGCGAGCAATCAAGAGCGGAAAAAGCGTAAAATGCTTTGAGAACAAGCTATTGAGGTAAATCATATCCGGATTTATCTCCAATATATTTCTTCGTATGGATGAATAGTGTAGTTTTTTGTTGTCCAGATATTTGAGAAATAACCCATCCTGATCAAACCATTCGTTAATGATCACATCCGGATACGGTTCCTCATCTCCAAGATCATAAGCAGATGTAAGAATGTAAAACTCGTAATGCTCTTTCAAGGCATTGACAATATTTACCACCGAACGAATTGGGCCACCAGCTTTAAAGCCAGGCTCAAACCAATCGATACATATTAAGATTCTTTTTTTACTCACCTATCTCATTCCTTTTCATCCAATCTCCCAAAACCACCATGGGCCATATTCTTGACCAAGTTACACGTTTATTTCCTTTTAAAAACTGCGTCCAGAGTTTACTCAACGCGTCTTCTTTAATGAAAGTAATATTCTTTATAATTTCCAGTCGATCCTCACAAAAAGATTTCAATTCGGTTTTCATCCACCTTTCATACGGCAATACAAATCCCATTTTTGGACGATTGTATACTTCCGGGGGCAACATGTTTTCAAAGCTATCAACCAACAGTTTTTTGGGACTTACAGGGCGCTTGTATTTGTCAGGAACTCCCAAAACGTATTCAACCAACTCATGATCCATAAAAGGTACGCGTACCTCTAACCCATGCGCCATACTCATTTGATCCGTATCTCTTAAGAGTACGTTCTGCATATAGGTAGCTATTTCGGCCACCGAGGTTCTGGACATTGGCGGAAGCTTCCAACCGTCTGTTTCATAACCAACAAGTGCATGTGTGATTTTAAAACTTTCGTTGATTGGGAGCTTATTGAACTTCACTAATTTTTTGATCTGATCATCCATGAGAACCTGCCGGTAAAACTGATAGATGTACTCCATATCAAAATGCTCTTGCTTTAGCAATTCCTTAATCTTGCTGGAAGCAATATCTCCTTTTACGGCATGATACATACTCGCAATTGGTTTTCTTGCATAAGCCGGGAAGCTTTTTAACCAACTTTTTTGTTGTACTTGCTTTATCTGTTCAAAAATGCTGTAGCCTGCAAACAATTCATCACCACCTAACCCTGATAGTGCCATTTTAACACCTGCTTCCCTAGTTTTTTTTGATACAACAAATGTGTTTGGGCCATCACCTGAAGGATGATCCATATAGGATAATGCAACAGGAATGGTTTCTTTAAATTCGTCAACGCTTAATTCAATTTCGTGATGATCCGTTCTAAATTTATCGGCAATCATCCTGGCGTATTTTTGTTCAGAGAACTCATCCTCCTTGAAGATAACCGAGAAGGTATTGATCTTTTGGTTGTGTTGTTCAGCCATGAGGCCAACAATAATAGAACTATCAATCCCGCCGGATAGAAACGCACCAAAAGGAACATCACTCACCAATCGCTTATTTACTGCGCTTCCTAACTTTTCCCGAATATGCCGCTTTGTGGTTTCAAGATCATCTTTGTTGGTTTTAAAGTCTTTGGTCAGGCTCCAGTAATAACTAAACTGCGGACCATCTTCTTCGTTAATCTTCACCTGTTGCCCGGGCATTAAGCTAAAAACACCTTCAACCATTGTATATGGCGCGTGAACCGTTTGAAAACGCAAATACTCCAACAAACTCTCCTGTCGGATTTTTCTGGGTATCAAATTCGTGTTCAAAATTGATCTCAAAGAAGATGAGAAGATAATCTCTTCATCCGTCAGCACATAGTACAACGGTTTTATACCTAATCGATCCCTGGCAATATAGAGCTCCTTTTTTTCCTTATCCCAAATGGCAAAGGCAAACATTCCGTTAAAAGAACGTAGGCAATGTGCACCCCATTTTTGGTAAGCAGCAAGCACCACTTCGGTATCACTATTCGTTTTAAAGTTATAATCTGAAAGTTGGGCTTTTATCTCCTTGTAATTGTAGATTTCTCCATTAAAAACAAGGACGTATCGCTCATTTTCCAGGGGTTGATTTGCACGTTCATCTATGTCAATAATAGATAATCTTCGGTGACCAAGATGAACAAAGTTATCTTTATAGAATCCCTCGGCATCAGGCCCTCTGTGCTCAAGGGTTTGATTCATTAATGAAAGAATTATCTCATCCTTCTTAAAGCCTGAAAACTGGTATATCCCATTAATTCCACACATTACTTCAATCCCATCAAAATCATGAACTCCTCATCATTCAGCATCTTTTGTATTCCCTCTCGCAAGTCAATCAATTTTCTGCCCAAAATTTCTTTCATTTTTGAGTTGTCGGGTTGTCTCCTGGTCATATCCCCATCTTCAAGTGGCGGTAAAAACTTTATTTCTGAAGAGCTATTTGTAATATCAATTATTAACTCGGCAAGTTCAAGAATACTAATAATTTCCGCACCGCCGATATTCACTACATCATTGACAAAAAGATCATTATTTAAGGCTTTGATAGTTGCTTCAATGTTGTCATCAACGTAGCAAAATGTACGAGTCTGGCTTCCATCACCATAGATTGTAATTGGATCATTTTTCAGTGCTGCCACCAAAAACTTACTCATTACAAAATCTGTGGTTTGATGGGGACCATAGGTGTTGAAGAATCTAAAGACGGTATAATCTAACCCATATTCTTGTTGAAACGAACGACAAAAGGCCTCTCCAACATTCTTCACTACCGCGTAAGGAACTCTTGAATTAAGCGGAGTTGTTTCCTCATTTTGGGGAATATTTACGGGTTCACCATAAACTTCAGAGCTACTTGAAAAGAAAAATCGTTTAACACCCGAGTTTTTAGATAGATGGAGCATGTTTTTAATTCCCTCGATATCTTCCAGCACTTTAATCGGGTTATCCTGGGTTCGCTTAACCCCTACAACAGCTGCATAATGAAAGACATAGTCAAAATTATTCGCCAACATAATATCGGTCATTTCCCGTCGGTTGTTGGTGTCTGCTTTGATGAACTTAAAATTCTCAAAACCTCTGGGTAACTTATCCAAGCTTCCAGTGGATAGGTTGTCAACAACCGTTACTGCCGTGTCTTTTTCAGCCAAAAGCCCTTTAGCAAGGGCACTACCGATATTTCCGGCTCCTCCGGTTAAAAGTATTTTTCTCATTTCTCCAAATATGCCCTAAAGTTAAAATTATCTCCCTAATGTTTGCAGCCTGCACGGGAGGTATCTTAATTTTCAGGAAGTTGTATCTTCGCCTTCATTTGGCTATAATTGTGAACACTGCTGACAACCAAAGAAATAGACGATATCCTTTACCATTTGCCGGTTTGACCATCCTTTTTTTCATGTGGGGGTTCATCACTGTAATGAATGATGTTTTGATAAATTCCTTTGGCGAATTGTTCAATTTAAAACCTACTGAATTATCCTATATTCAACTCACTTTTTTCGGAGGATTTTTTGTGGTATCACTGCTTTACTTTATTGTTTCTGCCAGTACAGGCAGAGATCCAATAAACCGATTAGGTTACAAAAATGGCATGAGTATTAGCCTACTTGTCTGCGGACTGGGTTGTGGGTTAGCATACCTTGCAAGTCTCAACACCTCCTACCCTCAGTTTATTATGTCACTCTTTGTGCTTTCGGTAGGCGTTACGCTGTTACAGATTTGTGCCAATCCTTATGCGACAATTCTGGGACCACAAGAAACTGCTTCCAGTCGTCTTAATCTGGCACAAGGCTTTAATTCGCTTGGAACAACTTTAGGACCGATTGTTGGCAGTATTCTAATCTTCAGTGTTTTTTCTGACGGAGTGAAGACCATAGCATCTGTTGGACTTACCTATCTGATATACGGTGCGGTTTTTACTATCATGGCCTTTTTAGTTTGGTTCAGTAAATTTCCTGCTTTTGTAAATGAAGAAAGTCTCCAGGACGAGGGCAGCATACTAAAGCACAGGCATTTGATTTTTGGTATAATCGCCATCTTCTTCTATGTGGGCTCAGAAGTTTCTCTGGGAAGTTGGATAGGATCATTCGCTCAGGAGGAAGAGATTATGGGGATGGATGACAAAGCCGCCAATTACTTCCTGGCCTATTTTTGGGGTGGCTTAATGATCGGACGCCTCACCGCCAGTATCTCTCTCAACAACAGTCTGAAAAAATCAAGGAAATATCTGTACATGTTAGTGATGGCGCTCTCGGTATTTGTTGTTTTATGGATAGTCACCGGAGTTAAAATAGATACGAAAAATGCTGAACTTTCTGTTCAGTTCTCTCCGCTTCATTTCAAGCAATTGTGGATATACCTGTGCTTTATCATCATTAATTTCCTAGCGTTTATTTGGGGAAAAGGAAATGCTGCCCGACTGATTGTGATTTTTAGCAGTATAAACATTGTATTACTTAGCATTGGTATACTCGGCAAAGGTGAATTGGCATTTTGGGCAATCCTAGGAACCGGATTGTTTCTGTCTATTGGTTGGTCCAATATCTTCTCATTGAGCATTCGGAATTTAGGAAAAATGACCAGTCAGGGGTCTTCACTTTTAGTTATGGCAATTGTTGGTGGCGCAGCCTTACCCTGGATTCAAAGCAATATCATTGAAGAATTTGATGTGCAAACCTCATTTATAATCCCACTTTTAGGCATGATCTATCTGGTATTTTTCGGACTTTATGGCTATAAATCAAAACCAGAACGCAAAGAAGCCCTAGACTCGCCATAATTCATTACATTTGTTCACGGTTAGCCAGCGTTATTACTACAAACCAAATACTATGAATCATTTTCTTGGAATTGATATTGGAGGAACAAATATTGTTTTCGGAGTTGTTAATGAGAGTGGAGAAGTTGTTTTTGAGGAATCAGTTCCTACTTCAGATTTTGAATCGGCGGAAAAACTAGCAGACTATATTTCAACTGCTGTAAAGAACAATTTTAAAGGTAATCTAAGCTCCATTGGAATTGGCGCACCCAGTTTAAACCGGGAGACTTTAGAGATTGAATATGCTCCTAATCTAAATTGGGGAGAAATCATACCAATTAAAACCATATTTGAAGAAAAATTCAGCCTACCGGTTTATGTTGAAAATGATGCTAACGCTTATGCCAGAGGAGTAAAAGTGTTTGGTGAAGGAAAAGAACTGGAAAACTTTGCCGTAGTAACCTTAGGTACAGGTGTTGGACTTGGAACAATCATTAACAATGCAGTAGTTGAAGGGTCAAATGGACTGGCGGGCGAACTGGGCCATTTTGTGGTTCATCAGGCAGGCAGGGAGTGTAAATGTGGAAACCTCGGATGTCTTGAAGCCTACGTAGGTGCTCATGGTATTGTAACAACCGCAAAAGAAAAACTCGAATTTAGCAGTGGTGGATCAGCTTTGCATAAAATTCAACCAAGTGATTTGACACCCACAGAAATTTTTAATGCTGCTAGAAAAGACGACCCGGTGGCCCTTGAGGTAGTAGATGCTGTATGCCATGACCTGGGATATGCGCTTTCAAGTCTAATTAATCTAATGGATATTGAAAATATCTACCTTACCGGAGGGATTACTAATTCGGGAAATATCTTGCGCCGAAAGACAGAAAAACACTTAAAAACATACGTTTTACCAAACCTGAGAAGTAAGATCAATTTGAAGATCACGTCACTCAATCAAAATGGCGGAGAAATCCTTGGAGCAGTAGCGAGTATCCATGAGTTCTCAAAAGCAACGATCAGTTAATTTCGTGAATTATGCGTTATCTTCTTTGGGTAGGAGTACTTTACTCACTTAGTTTATCGGCACAGGAAGATTACGCCAAACTTGTCAACCCATTTATTGGTACTGGTGGACATGGACATACGTACCCTGGCGTATCAGCACCATTTGGAATGATTCAGCTTTCTCCTGACAGCAGACTAGAGGGTTGGGATGGTTGCAGCGGTTATCACTATTCAGACGAATACATTTACGGTTTCTCTCATACTCATTTAAGCGGTACCGGAGTATCCGATTATGGTGATTTGTTGATCTATCCTTTTACTGGTAAAAATAAATGGCAAAACTCTTACCGAAAAGAACCGGAAAGTGGTTATGGTTCAAAATTTTCACATGCCAGGGAGTCTGCGTATGCCGGGCATTATCAGGTGTTTCTGGATGATCATAAAATAGATTGTGAATTTACCACCACAACAAGATGTGGGTATCACCGCTATTATTATCCAAAAGGTGAAAATCGGAAGATCATCATTGATCTGGAACACCGGGATAAAATGACCGACTCAGACCTCATATTCCTGAATGATACCACCATTGTTGGAAAGAGAATTTCTGAAAACTGGGCTCAGGAACAACATTTTTACTTTGCAATTAAGTTTTCAGAAGTTCCTACCAATAGAGAATTCAGAAAAAATGAAAAGGGTCAACCCTCAAAACTAATTCTTGAATTTGGAGATCACTTTCCTGTATTAGGAATAAAAGTGGGGATATCTGCCGTGGATATAAATGGAGCTCGCAAGAACCTCAACACAGAAATGCCGCACTGGAACTTTGATCAGTATTTAGAAGATAATGTGAGCGCCTGGAATGCAGAACTTGGAAAAACAAAGATTACGGAGAGCAATCAAGATAAAAAAGTCATCTTCTACACAGCACTATATCACAGTTATCTAAATCCAAATACATTTTCGGATGTAGATGGCAGGTACAGAGGCATGGATATGCAAATCCATCAATCCAGTGGGCATACACAGTATACTGTGTTCTCCTTATGGGATACTTTCAGAGCTACACATCCACTGTTTACCATCTTCCAACAGGAACGGACAAGAGATTTTATCCATACACTCTTATTTCAATACCGTCAAGGTGGAATTCTACCCATGTGGGAACTGAGTGCCAACTACACAAAATGTATGATTGGATATCATGCCGTTCCGGTAATAGTTGATGCTTATAATAAGGGGATTCGTGATTTTGATGTCAATTTGGCACTGCGGGCTATGGTTCATAGTGCTGACCAGGATCAATTAGGTCTGAAATACTACAAAAAACAAGGGTTTATCGCTTCTGAAAACGAATCAGAATCCGTTTCAAAAACGCTTGAATACGCTTACGACGATTGGTGCATTGCCATTTTTGCAGATTCTTTAGGAGAAGATAGTATAGCTGATCGGTTTTACAAAAGGAGCTTGTTTTATAAGAATGTTTACAACCCAAATAACGCATTTATGCAACCCCGGTTTAATGGTGGTTGGAAAAATAATTTTAGACCAAACGAAGTCACTTTTGATTATACCGAGGCTAATTCCTGGCAGTATAGTATGTTCGTCCCACATGACGTTTTAGGCTTAATCCAACTTATGGGTGGAAAAGACGAATTAGAAGTTTGGTTGGATAACTTGTTCACTGCGGATCCAACTACTGTTGGCCGTAATCAAGCGGATATAACTGGCATGATCGGTCAATACGCACACGGAAATGAACCGAGCCACCACATGGCTTACCTTTATAATTACACCAAAAGTCCGTGGAAAACACAAAAATACGTCAATGAAATCCTGACAACCCTATACCATAATGATCCGGATGGCTTGAGTGGAAATGAAGATTGTGGACAGATGTCATCCTGGTATGTGTTAAGCGCCCTTGGATTTTATTCGGTAACACCCGGAAGTGATATTTACATCATTGGATCACCTTTCTATGAATCGTATGAACTTCATTTGGAAAATGGAAAGACCTTCAGCATGAAAGCTGAAAATTATTCTTCTTCGAATATTTACGTTAAAAACATTCGATTAAACAGAAAACCACTCAGACGTAATTATCTCTATCATCATGAAATAATGAGTGGTGGTGAAATTGTTTTTGAAATGTCTTCAGCACCACAGGATTTTTTGGGCAACGCTCCTTTTCAAAAAGTCAAGAGTGCCAAATTGTTGCCTTCCCCCTATTTTGAAAATTCGGAGAGGGTTTTTCTAAGAAAGCGTAAAGTGAGTATCAAAAGTGCTGAACCTGTTGTGGCTATTCGTTATACAACAGATGGTAGTGTCCCAACCAAAGACAGTCCCGTTTATGACAAACCAATAAAAATTAAGGAGTCAACCCAATTTGTTGCTAAATCATTTGGCGTACATGCCGAGAGTTATCCGGTATATGCAAAGTTTCACCGGGCAAATACCAAATGGCGCATAACAATAAAAAATGCGTATCTCAACCAATATTCAGGAGGATCCAGACGTGCGTTGATAGATCAAATAAGAGGAAATTCAGATTTCAGAACTGGCGCCTGGCAAGGCTATTTTGGTGCCGATTTGGAAGTTGAAATTGATTTTAGAAAGAAGAAGGATATCAATGGTGTTTACTTAAGTGTACTTCAGGATATAAAGTCCTGGATTTGGTTCCCAAAACAAGTTAAGTTTTACATGTCCAAGAACGGAAAAAAGTGGTATCCACTAAAAACAGTCAAGAATTACGAGTCCGATACTAAATATGGGGCGTATACACAGGAAATTGGGTTTGATAAGGAATTCTCAACCCGCTATCTAAAAATTGTAGCGCAAAATTATGGTTCTATTCCTGAATGGCATCCTGGAAAAGGGAATCCATCTTATATTTTTGCAGATGAAATCATCATCAAATAACCAACTTCTTTACCACACTGTATAACAATGCCTTAACCGGTTAAAATAAGGCGCTGACGCACACTCCATAAAATCAAAATACCACTTTTTAGGTATTGTAGGAACAATGCTCTCCGGTTAAATTTGCAATTGTTATTTAAAATCAATCTAAATAAAAGTAAAATACGAAATGAAAAAATCCCTATTCATAGTTGCAATCGTTGGAATTGCGCTCACTTCATGTAAGAAGAAAGGATGCACAGATGAAGATGCGCTAAATTATTCTGCTGAGGCTGAAAAAGATGATGGATCATGTGAATTTCTTCCTGTGCCATCCACTTACTCATTTACTGATGCTTCGGGGAACAGCACGGTTTCTTATTCAGGTCAAACCGATAGACTTAACCAACTTGAAGAGATGACAACTTATATGAAATCTGGTACATCAACAACCATTTCATCTAGTGTGTTAAACAATATGTTTTATAATACCGGCGATAACGGTGGTGGCAATTTCACTTTTTCATCTAGCAAACAACTTGCAAACAAATGCTTCACAGCTGACTCTGCTACTTTCACTGGCTGGTTTGACTCCTTAGCGAATGCCTCTGCAAGTTTTGGAAGCACAGCCTCTAATGGTCAGGCAGGAACTCTTACCAGTGGTACAAGCACCTATCTTTTTGATGCAAATGGATTTGAATATGTTCAACTGATCGAGAAAGGATTAATGGGAGCAGTTTTCTTAAACCAGGCTTTAAATGTTTATTTCGGATCTAATAAAATGAATGTAGATAATACCACGGCAGTTGATGCTGGTGCTGGTAAATACTACACAGAGATGGAACACCACTGGGACGAAGCATTCGGATACTTTGGCGTTCCAACAAACTTCCCTTCTAGTGTTACTGGAATTCGATTCTGGGGAAAATACTGTAACAGCAGAAATGCAGATTTAGGATCCAATCAGGTAATGATGGATGCCTTCCTAAAGGGAAGAACAGCAATTTCAGAAGGTGAATTAACCATCCGGGATGAACAAATTCTCATCATTCGTCAGATGTGGGAACGTGTTTGTGCTGCCAGTGCGGTAGACTATCTTGAACAAGCTCAAGGGTATTTTGGAAATGATGATGCCAAATATTTACACGTTTTGTCTGAAGCGTATGCTTTTGTAAAATGTTTAACCTATGTGCCATTAGAAACCAGAGTAATCACCTATTCACAAATTGACATGATCCTTAATCAGAATTTTGGAACTAACCTCTGGAATATGGGTGCAGTAAATGTTGCTGCAGCGCTGGGAGAACTTAAAAATACTTACGGATTTCAATAGAAATTAAATGAAGAATTATCTGATTATATGCTTGATCGCAGCCCTACTGGTTGGCTGTAAAAAAGACGATAAACCAGAATTCGACAGAAAGGCCATGTTAACGAACATGGCCTCTACTGTTATTCAACCGGCATACACTGGTATGGCAGCTGATTTGGCAGCACTTCATACATCCGCCACGAACTTTACCGCTAACCCAACGGTTACTGCTTTAAACACGCTTAAATCTGATTTTATTGAAGCGTACAAAACGTGGCAACATTGCAAGATGTTTGATTTTGGCCCTATGATGGATTATGGTATCAAAGCTTCTATGAATACCTATCCAACCGATACGGTTCAAATTCAAAATAATGTCAGCACGGGGGTTTATACCTTAACAGCGTTAGAAAATGTTGATGCAATTGGATTTCCGGCAATTGATTTTCTACTTTATTATCAAGGAGAAACAGCGGTAATAAACAGTTTTACTACAGATCCAAATGCAACCAACAGGAAAACATACCTGACGGATGTTACTGCCAAGATGAAATCTGAATTTGATCTGGTTGTTTCCGGGTGGAGCAGCTACGAATCTTCATTTATTGCTTCAGATGGTAATGATGCAGGAAGTTCTACAAGCTTGCTCTTCAATGAGTTTGTAAAGGATATCGAACTATTGAAAAATGCTAAAATTGGTATTCCTGCAGGTCAGCAAACAGGTGGTATGCCTCTTCCCGACTATGTGGAAGCTTATTACTCTGGAATTTCGACGAGCCTTGCCATTGAAAGCATTATTGGTTTAAAAAATGTGTTCAACGGAGCTACAGGTTCAGGGTTTGACGATTATATCAAGGATGTAGAAGGAGAAGACGTGACAGTATCGCTGGCTGACAATATCAATACGCAATTTGATGTTTGTAAATCCGCAGTGAATACAATCGGAAATCCTCTCAGTGACAAAGTAACTACTGCAAATACAACTGTAAATAACGCTTACCTGGAAATAAAAAAATTAGTGACTTATTGCAAAACGGATATGTCTTCAACACTTGGCTTGTTGATTACATTCCAGGATAATGACGGGGATTAGGAATCGCATAAGGTTTAATTGGTTTGAGCAAGTTTCTGCTGCTCCACTTGCCGTATATCGTATCGGTTTCGGGCTGCTTATGCTCTTTTCGACCCTCCGATTTATCGCTAATGGTTGGGTAGAAGCCCAATACATATCGCCTTCTTTTCACTTTTCCTATTATGGATTTGAATGGCTGCCCTACCCTTCTCCAGAAGGTATTTATGCACTATTTATTCTTATGCTAATTGGGTCGATACTGATTCTACTCGGCCTCTTTTATCGAATAGGAGCAACATTGTTTTTCCTGGCATTTACGTATGTTGAATTGTTGGATAAAGCCAACTATCTCAACCACTATTACTTTGTGAGTCTCATTGCATTGCTATTGATATTTATCCCGGCCAATCGGTATTTTTCTTTGGATGCTAAACTGGGGTTAACCAAGTATTCCAAAACATGCTCAAAATGGAACATTCGCATTTTACAATTCCAAATTGCCATTGTTTACATTTTTGCTGGAATTGCCAAGTTAGAAAGTGACTGGTTACTGGAGGCTCAACCCTTGAAGTATTGGTTGCATACGGCACATCACTGGGAGTTTTTTGGTCCTATCCTTAAACAAGATTGGGTAGCATACACGTTTGCCTGGTTTGGATGTATTTATGACCTAACCATAGTGTTGTTTTTGGCCCTTAAAAAGACCCGGAAAATTGCGTATGTCTTTGTGATCATTTTTCATGTCACCACGTGGCTATTGTTCCCTATTGGGGTTTTCCCATGGGTAATGATGTTTGCCACATTAATATTCTTTGAACCGTCTTTACATGAAAAAATCCTAAACTTCTTACGCGTGCTATTTGGGCATCACAGTCCGGCTATTCGCAGACATCCCAATGTTTCCAGAATTCCGAGAACTGTGATCAAAGGAGCTTTGGCTCTCTACATTTTCATACAAATAGCAATGCCATTCAGGTATTTATTGTATGACGGCAATTTGTTTTGGACGGAACAAGGCTTTAGGTTCAGCTGGCGGGTAATGTTAATGGAAAAAGCAGGGTATGCCACATTCTATGTTTCAGATCCAGATACGCATGCTGAAGTTGAAATCAAAAACTGTGATTATCTCACTCCCAACCAGGAGAAAATGATGAGTACACAACCTGACATGATCCTTCAATTTGCCCATTACCTGGAAGAAGAATATAAGGATACAACCGTTGAAAGATTTGGTACCCAAATGACATTTACGGCACCTGAAGTACATGCGGAAGTTTTTGTTACACTAAATTCGCGCCCGCATCAATTATACGTTGACCGGGAACATAACCTGGCCAGTATTGATAATGACCTTAGTGAGCGAGACTGGTTAGAAGCATTCAAAGAATGAAGAATTGGATACTCACATATTGCCTTTGTCTTCTTTGTGGATTTTCATTCGCTCAGGGGAAACTATACGGTTATGTGAAAAATGCGGATACCGAACAGGGAATTCCGTATGCAAAGGTGTCTCTTCAATCTAAGCACACCTATTTTGCTTTGACAGATGAATTTGGCCGGTATTACTTCAATGAATTAGAAACCGGTGATTATAGAATCCGCATTAAATCACTGGGATGTGCCGATTATGAAGATACATTGGCGATACATGATGGAATCAATAACTATGAATTTAGAATTCGGGACACGTTAAAATTGGATAAGGTGGAAGTGTATGCGGATAATTCCTTTTCAACCAGAAAAATGCGAACCATTGAAGGAATGACGCTTACACATGGCAAAAAAACCCAGCTCATTGAGGTTGATAAATTGGTGGCAAATAAATCCACCAACAATGCGCGTGAATTATATGCTTCGGTTCCAGGCCTAAATATTTGGGAGAGCGACGGTGGTGGTTTACAGCTAGGTATTGGCGCCAGGGGATTAAGTCCAAACCGTACGGCACATTTTAACACACGACAAAACGGTTATGACATCTCTGCAGATGCTTTGGGATATCCTGAATCGTACTACACACCTCCTGCAGAAGCCATTGAATCTATACAACTGATTCGTGGAGCGGCCTCCTTACAATTTGGGCCTCAATTCGGCGGAATGTTGAATTTTAATCTGATCCAACCCTCTAGTAAACGATTTGAATATATCGGCTCGCATACCTATGGTGGTTACAACTACCTGGGCACCTTTAATTCTGTTTCTGGTACCATAAACAAGAAGTTTTCTTACTTGGCGTATTACAAGTATAAGCGTGGAGACGGATGGCGGGATAATTCTCAGTTTTCACAACACAATGCTTTTGGACAATTAAAATACCAGTTCACAGACAACATCTTTTTAAGCACAGAATATACCTATATGTCTTACCTGGCGCAACAGGCTGGAGGTTTAACGGATGCACTGTTTAAGCAAGATCCAAGACAATCCATTCGTGAGCGAAACTGGTTCAAGGTAAACTGGAACCTGTTTTCTGCCCATTTTAACTGGGTGGTATCGCGAAAAATGGTGATTGATGCCAAAGCCTTTAAAGTGGTAGCATCACGTGACGCTCTAGGGAATTTGGACAAGATATCCCGATTGGATGATTACAAAAACAGGGATCTGATAGCTGGCGATTTCAACAACTTTGGGGCAGAATTGCGCTTGCTGAACCATTACCCTATCGGAAAGAAATTAAAAGGAACTTTAGCGTCCGGAGTTCGGTTTTACCAGGGAAAAACTACGAGTCTACAAGGAGAGGCCAATGACGGTTACGGACCTGATTTCGAATTCTTAAACCCAAATAATCTGGAGGGATCGAGCTATGTATTCCCTTCTCAGAATTACTCCGCATTTGTTGAAAATATGGTGCGGGTTTCGAGTTCGTTATGGATTTCTGCTGGTGTAAGGTATGAACACATCAAAACTCAGGCTGAAGGATCTTACCGGGTAAGAAATTTTCACCCTTTAACTAACGAAGTGCTATTTGACACTACCTATTCTGAGAACAAAAACTCTGTCCGCGACATTTTCCTCGGAGGAATAGGTGTTACCTGGCGTGTAATTGAAGGTGCTGAAGTATATGGAAATATAGCGCAAAACTATCGAGGAATCAACTTCTCCGATATCCGGATAAACAACCCAAATCAACAAGTAGATACGAGTATTACAGACGAAACCGGGTTTAATGCAGACCTGGGATTTAGGGGACAGGGAAAGAACTTCACGTATGATGCGTCCGCATTCTTTCTGTATTATGACAATAAAATTGGGGTGATCAATAAAAAGATCAATGACTATGAATTTGTTCGTTACCGAACCAATATTGGCAAGGCATACAGTACCGGAGTCGAATTATTCGGAGAGTATAGTTTTAGAAAACATGACTCTTCTGACGTATATGTAAGTGCATTTGGGAATGTTGCCTATGTGTATGCAAAATATGGGGAATCCATGGAATCTGCTTACAGTAATAAGTGGGTAGAGCTAGTACCTCCTGTAACTGCAAAACTTGGTGTAAAACTCCACGCCGGGAAATGGACAGCATCCTATCTGTTTACTTACGTCCACAAACATTATACGGACGGTACCAATGCTGAATTTGACCCTAATGCCATAGCAGGAATTATTCCTTCGTATTATGTTATGGATATTGGAGGGTCATTTGAGATGAACAAGTATCTGACATTTAAAGGAGGTGTGAACAACTTGACGAACAACAAGTACTTTACCAGACGTGCATCAGGTTATCCTGGGCCTGGTATAATTCCGGCAGATGGGATAAATTTTTATCTAACCGTTGGAGTGAAGCTTTAAATTCTCACCCCGATTACACACACATCATCCAATTGCTCTAAGCTTCCTCTCCACTCTTCAAAAGCCGAATCAATTTTGATCTTTTGATCCTTCATTGATTCTCCCTGTACAGACACCAACAATTCTTTGAAATTTTTGGCTTTAAATTTTTTCCCTTTATCCCCTCCAAACTGATCCGAAAATCCATCAGAAAAAATGTAGAAACTGTCGTTCTTTTCCAGGTTGATGGTAAAAGTTGTGAAAGGTACAGGATTATCATATTTTCCAATCGGCTGTTTATCTGCACGTATTTCAATCAGGGTATAACCGTCATTAAACTTTTCAACCTTAACCCTACCCGGATATTTCAGGTTGAGATCATCTTCATTCACCTCACCTTTTCTAATAATCCATAATGGATTGTGTGCCCCGGCGTATTGGAGGGTAGAATGAAAAGCAGACTGAGAATCAGTATTATCTTCATTCTCATTTCTCATTCTCAAACTGCATAGCGCGATATCCATACCGTCTTTAACATCCTCCTCCGATTTTTCAAATTCCTGGACAACAATTTCACGGGTTTTATCTAATATTTTACCGGGTTCTTTCAAATTAAACTCCCTAACAGACCTGTTTAGCCCATTATTACAAACCACGCTCACCATTGCACCTGGCACACCATGTCCGGTACAATCTGCTGCTGAAAACAGAACGGTATCTTCCACATGTTCCATCCAATAAAAATCACCAGCAACAATATCTTTTGGCTTATACAAAATGAAACTGTTTTGCAGGTATTCCTTCACCAATTTATCCGGAGGTAAAATGGCAGATTGAATCCGTTTTGCATATTGTATGCTGTCCATTATCTCCTGGTTCTTCTCCTCAACTAACGTTTTTTGATGCTCTACTTCCTGTTTTTGTTCTTCAATCGTATTTTTTTGTCTTTGCGTGACCTTGAATCTTTTATAAAGAAAGAATGAAAACACAAGTACAATGAGTAATCCTGCACTTACCAAGAGAATTACGACGGTTTGTTTCTTTTTATTGGCCTCAGCTATGGCCTGTTGTGTTTCTAGTTCATGCTTATGTTCTGTTTGCTCCAGTGCTTTTTCTTTATCAAACGTATACTGCATGTCCATTTTTGTTAATTCACGCGCCTTGTCTTCGTTATACAGGGAATCTTTCGCATTGATATATTGATCTAACCAGTAATACGCTGATTTAAAGTCACCTTTATCTGCTTTTAGCCTGGCCAGGTTTCGTGTTACCATTTTAATTTCTTCATAACCACCAAGCGTTTTGGCTAGTTCTGCAGATTGTTGATAGAATGTAACGGCCTTATCCTTGTTGCCCAGTAATTTATTTACATCTCCAAGTCCTTTCAGGATGGTTGTTTCTCCATATCTATCTTCATGAATCCTTGCTAATGGCAGTGCCTTTTCATAATTTATCCTTGCTGAATCAAGTAATTCCTTATTCGATAAACCATTCCAGTTAATTCCTTCGTTCAACAGATCCAAATACACACCTCCCAAACTGGAATAAGATCGAGAAAGCTCGAGTCCACTGTCCCTTTTCTTACGTATCTCCAGTGCCTTGTACAAACAATCAATTGCGTTTTCGAAATCTTTTAAATTTATATAGTCAGTGCCCATATTGTCATAAGCGATTGATCGTTGTAAATCATTATCT
>JABURP010000054.1 GCA_014762645.1 Crocinitomicaceae bacterium | reverse complement strand
TTCTCACTCAGATCACTTCGTTTGATCCCTTTACTCTTAATAGTCTCATGATAGTTAATAATCGTAATCATCTCTCTCCTCCTTTTCTTCTTACACTTTACGCTGCCAATTCTAGTTCTAGAGCCAATGCCTCAGCTTCCAGTTCCAACAATTCAATTTCAAATGGATCAACACCACTTTCTTCCGGTGGTGGTATGGCGATATCCACTTTTCTTTTGGTTTTTGTGCTAACCAGACCAACCGAATCAATTTGGTTCTGGAAAAGACTAACCGTTACACCCAATTCATTTTGAAGTATCTCAACAAATTTGGGTAAGTTGTCAATCGGCAACATGGCCACCATCCGATCACCGATCTTTTCAAAGATGTTCTTCTCGACCAGTTTCATCAATCCTTCGTTCAGGAAAATGTCTCCTCCTTTCTTTCTGGATGCGGGTACAGCAATTCTAAACTGCATGTCATTTTGTTTGAAAATTGCTATATCGCTACTCGCATAGATCGCCGCCCCCGTCGTGAGAGACTGAATCACTTTCAGTGCCTTTGCAATCGGAACGGTTACCTTACCCTGGTTCTCGTTGGACTGCTCCCAGTTTTCAGGTAACAGAATCCCTTTTTTTACCTGACCGTCTAGGGTGGTGTAGCTCACCAGTTTTCCATTGAAGTCAGCAAATGCCTGTAATAGATTTCCTGTTACAATGTGTCTGTGACCCCTGTCTTTAGTATTCTCCGTAATCTTTGTTTCCCATTCATTGAGGGTAGTTTTCAATCCATGATCGGAGACATTGACGCTAGCACCTTTGATTGCATTGACATCTTTCACATAACTGGCCGGAATAGCAACGAATTTTTTACTGGATGCAACAGCAAATTTGAGTTTAACCCCACTCGGTGCGAAGGGATTCTTTTTCTTTCGGTCAATTTGGAAACCGACAAATACAGCTAGTTGGTTATCACCGACTCCTGAATAAGACTCTATTGGATATTCCAGTTTTTTGCCAATGGTAAAGAACTTGAACAATCCACGCAGATACGTTTTACGGTTGTTGAATTTTGTACTTTCATCATTCAATCTTTTTTCCCTTGCGGCTTCCAATTCCTTTCTGCGTTCTAAGATGAGGACATCAGCACTGTTATGATCTCCGGCATCCAACAACTTTTGCACTTTTTTCTCATTCGGAACATCCTTTAGAAGTAGGTCGTATCGTTCGTTGATCTCATCTGATTTTTCATCCAGTAACTTTTGTTCTGAATCTTCATATTCGGCAACAAGCATGTCAGAAATTTGATCGGCACTTTTACCTTCCAGACTTTCTTTTATGAGATTTTCAACCTCACTTCGCTTAAACGGTTTCTTTAAAATATTGACTTCAACCTTCTCTAAAATGCTGTCTTCACCGAAACTACTGATTCCGCCTTTCCCAACTTTAATGACAGACTGAGAAATGGTTTTGGCTTGTAGATCGAGTTGTTCCACTTCAAGATCATATTCGCCTGTTTGCTTGAGATAATCCACAAGCGTATCATAGCGGTCTTTGATCTCCAGATAAAAATCTTCCTGCATTTTGGTGGACAGTACGGCGACGCGTCCCGACACTTTATGTGCTGCACCTTCTTTTTGCTCTGTTCCGCTTCCTTTAGAAATGTTGAGTGGATCACCTAACAAGGCATTGATTTCTTCATTTTCCTTGAGGTATTCTATTACTACTTCATCTCCATACTTATTTAAAAAGTCAGGAACATCTAGTACATCACTGCTTTGTTTTTGATTGGACGAAGTGTTTGCATCCAGGCTTTTTAGTTTCTTCTGGAGCATCATCATCAGACGCTGCTCCGCAGGAATGGCAGAATTCATATAGTCATACTGCGGTTTCAGGATTTGTCCTGTACGGTGAATACGTCCCCTTTTTTGTACTTCTGTATTAATATCAAGTTCCGGCTGCAATACAATCATCACTCTTTGTCTGACTTCTTCCGCCGGAACTTTGTCTGTTACAATGGCATGGGCGGACGCACCTGTGCTTCCGGACTGATTTATCAGTAATACATCAACTTCATTGTCATTAAATTTCCTGAAAGCATCATTGGTATTGATTTTTTTCCTGCTAAGTATGATACCGGTATTATTTTTAAGGTTCAGTTGTAACCTTGACCGTCTTCCTGTTACTTCAGCAACAGCATACCCGGCGGATTCGATCTTTTGTATGATGACGTCAATGGGTGAAATGGTAATTCCGGTGGAAGCCGTTTTGATCTCATCCAGAATCCGGTTGTATTCCATTTGTGCATCATGTGAAAGTTCAGTTATATCAAACACTTTGTAGTCCCGTTGCCCATCAGGTAAGGTAACGGTGTATCTCAAAACTCCTTCCAGACCCTTTTCAAGAACCAAGGCAAAATCTGCACTTACCGTATCACCTTCAACAGCCCTTCTTCCTCCGCCGTCATCCAGTTGTTCAATAAAACTTCCCATTGTACTGGCAAAGGCAATGATCGGTTTTTTACCTTCCTTCAACCTTCGGATGGCTTTTTCAGCAACAGCTTCTGCTTTAATCGAAAAAAGCATCTGGTTGATAATGTTAAAGACCTTGGAAAAGTAGGGCAGGTTATCTACTCCTGCTTTGTTGGTTCCTTCACGTAAGTCCACTTCTTCACCTTCGGCTGCTGCTATCTCATCCAGTTCACCTACACGTTTGTCCACATAAGTTTCCTGAAATTTGATAATATCACGTATTATGCGTGTGACATTATCTGCAACCGCTTTGTGTTCCTGCGCCAGATCCGTCAGTGTTTCATAGTTGACTTCAATCCCTTCATAGGTACGTTCCCTTCGGATCATTTGCCCCTCTGCTACAAGCTGGCTTGCCAGAATCTCCTGAAGTGCAACCCCACCTTTTAGTATGGCCTCTACCAATTCATCCTTGGTCATGTTGGCCTCCGATATGGCAGTTTTCATAGCGTATAAAGGCATATTATCTGGTCGCTTAGCAAAAGTTGCAGACAGGAATACTGCACCGCTTGCCTTTGCCAATATGGATTGCATGTAAACTCCGGTATTGGATGATCCACTGGCGTTGTGGCTTTCATCCATAATGATGATATTCTCTTTTACTATTTCACTCAAAAATTGAGGCTTTAGTGGTTTCTTATCGGGTGAATTGAACTGAGAGTAAGTTGCCACCACATAATCATATCCCTGTGGTACTTCTTTGTTCTCAAAAATGGTCTTCTGTTCTGGCTGACTTAATGCCTCGTAGATAATATTGCCGTTCTGATCCTTGATATGTGTCTTAGTATCTCTGGAGTTGACAATAAACGGTTTCAGGTGAGCAGAACCAATGGCAGACAGATCACGGTAAATATCAGAGAACAGATTAGCTTTTTCTGTCAAGAAAATGGGTGTTTTGCCTTGTTCAACGGCATAGCGAATGATCGAGGCAGCTACACGACCTTTTCCGATTCCGGTCTGGTCGCCAATTATCACGGATTGCTGCAAAGCCTCAATATTGTAGATGGCCATTGCCACTGCATCTGTTTGTTCTGCGGACAGGGCTTTGCACAATTGCATTTTTGTTCTGTACCCTAATCGGTGTCGCACAAAATTGTCAATATCTCCACCTACATCTACCTTAATGCGGTTGACTGCCTCGTGCATCTCAAAACTCATGGCATCTGGTACTTGTGTGTCCAGTACCATACAGGCATCTGAGGAAGGTACATAAGGCGCACCCAACGTTTCATCCAGCAATGCAGCTTCCAGTTCAAGCGCTTCTAGTTCCAACGCATCAAATTTCCTTCTCTCCATATCTTCTGTATTGATATGAGCCATTACACGCTCATAGAGTTCACCAAAACTTTTAACCACACTTGCCAGTTTTTCATTTTTTAAGGGTGCAGTTCCCTTAAATGCTTCTTTTACCCCATCTATTAGTATCAATCTGGTAGGGAAAGAAGTTCCCTGCCTTGAGTAGAGATTGCGACCATTAATATGGATCACATCCACCACATTGTATTTCCCGTAGAGGTAGTTGAAAAAAATCCGGTTCCGGCCTTTTTGAATGCGACCTTTTTCATCCCATTTGGTATGTCCTCCTATAATAATGGCAGCCTTGCCATTCACTTTCATAGTGTCCAGAGCCTTGAGTGCCATCAGGTGATCCAGTTCTGTGATCTTGTAAGAGGCGTAATAATGTGTGCCACCCAATCGACCAAATGGTGGATTGGTCAGCACGGCATCAAATTTTCTTGGGAATTCCGTGAATGTTTCAGAAGCATCCAGTGCGAGTACTTTTTTGTACCCCTGCTCCAAAAGATTCTGACGGCGTACATGGTCGATCTCATTGACTGTTACATTCTCAGGTTTTGCAGCAATTGTTAAAAGACCATTTCCAGCTGACGGTTCAAAGACACTTTTTTCTTTATCAATTCCACAGAAGATGCCCATAAGGAAACCTATTGGCGCAGGTGTGGAATATTGTTGTAACAAAATACTCTGAGAGGTTCGGAAGGACAGGTTGACCTGTTTTTCATATAGTTCTACGATACGATTGTACTTTTCCTTCACGGTTCCACTTTTATGGGCCAGCTCTCTTGCCATTTTCACAATAGCCAGTTCCGAAAGTTCCTTGATTTTGGTTTTATCGGTAATAACATATTCCCCTGCCAGCTTTTTGTAATAGCTGATATTATTCTTTTCGTTGTTCCGGATCGCCTGAATGATTCGGTCAACATATTTTCTTTCGTTTTGGGATATTCCATTGGTATCAGGTGTATTTTCTACAACCACTGTGCCTTTTGGAACAATGGGATAGGGACTATCAATACCCATTAATCCTTCATCTGCCAGGGATCGGTAACTTTCTTTGGTTACAATGAGGCTATCCAGTAAGTGAATGTTCAGCAATTGCCCTGCTGCCCTTAGATCATTAGTAACTTTTTTGTCAGCTTCACTTGGTAGTGTATTACCACTTGGGTGGTTGTGTGCAATTATAATTGATCCTGCAAGTGTTTTTAAAGCAGCGGCAAGAACAATTCTCATATCCAGAACGGTTCCGTCAATCCCACCAACGGAATGCCTATAATAAGCAATAGGATGATTGGCTCTGTCAAGGAACACAACAAACATACATTCGTGCAGTTCTATTTCACCTTCGGCAAATAATGAACGAATTAATTTAGCCGCATCATCCGGTGAAGCAATTCCTCTTGAAATATCAATTCCGTTGCGATAGTATTTCAGATTGATTTCAGGTAGTTCATACTTAGGGTTGATATGTGATAATTTTTCACTCATCAACTCCTTGCTCAATCAATACCATTATGGTGTGTTCCAGCTCTCTGTTCTTAGCTTGAAGTTGTTCAATTACAGCTTTGTCATTATTCGGATGATAAACTTGTCTCAACACCCCCAGATAAAAACCAATACTGCCAATGAACCCGATAACAGACAGGATAAAGGTCAGCCTGGGATAATCAGGTGTTTTTTTCTTGTCATCCTTGACAACACCCAATCCAAATCGTTGCAACAAACTTTTCAGGAAAGTTCCTTTATGCTTTTCATAGTGATACCTGTTTTTGCATTTATCACAGCAATAGATTTTTCTAATATTGGTTGTCCAGAAAAATTCCCGGCAAAGTTTACACGCCTTGTTGTAGCCATCAACACCATGAATACTAAGTTCTATTTTCTCTCTCTCCTCGTCCATCTCTCGTTTTTTAGTTTCTATTGATAGGTTCAGGCTGCTGCTATTTCCTGTTCTCGTGACAGCCACCAATACGCGGCTGCCAATGTTCCAGCGGTCAGAATTCCGATTGCTGCCCGTTTAAGTACCGTTCTGAATTCCATTCTATGATCAATCAAGGTGTAGGTGAATACATTTCCATGAACCCTTTTGTGCATTTCACAAAGTCTCATAAAAAAGTTGAAATCCATTGCTTTCTTAAAGACCTGACAGCCCGCCGAGTGATTGTCTACTGTATAGGTTGTACCTGTTTTTCTTGCCCTATGAATATTAATGCCAAACATACCAGTAGCTGGTCGGCCATTATTAAAATCCAGTACAGCATCCCTGTTATAATCCCGAATAATACGTACCGGTTTTAAGCGTTGGCAAAGGGCATAGTACTTATTTCTGTGCCTGGCAATCTTGTACGTGTCCCTATACTGACCGGGAGCCAACATAGCTGTTCCTTGTGGATGCATGGGGTTCTTTAACCAATAGGTTCCGGGGTCAGTGGTTATGGGGAAAACGTAGTGATACCATTTTTTAATCGGCTGACCATCACTGACAAAAAATACATGCAACACATCATCAAATCTGTTCGGTACAGTGCTTCTTGAGCGTATACCCCAAATATTGAGTTTAAAGGGTTCCTTGTATATCAAAAAACCTTTTCTTGCCGCTATATTTTTCAATCTAAGTACTGACACAACCTACTTCTTCTGCTTCCAAATGGCTAGCGTATCTTATAAAAATCCTTTTCGTTGATTAGGGTATAGGTAAACTGATTTCTCCAGTATTTGATTCCCTGATCCACCAGAAACATGAAGTAATCCCAGTTGGCTTGTACACCACCACAACCTGCACTGTTCCTTCCCACATTAATGTCAATTTTTCCTACAGATTCCCGGTGTATGTTCAGCCCGATTTTGCCGTTATAAATCTTGCCGGTGAATTCAAGGTTTTCGTCCCGGTCATTATCGCGGTGGTATGGCATTGCCTTA
Source organism: Crocinitomicaceae bacterium (assembly GCA_014762645.1). Lineage (GTDB taxonomy): Bacteria > Bacteroidota > Bacteroidia > Flavobacteriales_D > Crocinitomicaceae > Paracrocinitomix. The sequence continues at coordinate 17,906 of JABURP010000054.1, read as the reverse complement.
TCCTGGCACAGCGCATAGTATTGTCCCCTGTGCTTACGTTTTTTCATAGTTCCCAGGTGTTGCCCTTCGCATAACACAGCACACCCATTAGGATGCAAGGGATTTTTCAAGTAATACAATCCAGGCTTGGTTGTAAAGTGAAAGTAGTCTGCTTTCAGTTCTCCCAGTTCATCCCGATAGACTACCATCATGGTTTCATTGTAAAAATCCATGATCGTACTTGCCGATCTGATCCCGATAATGTTCAGGTCAAACGGTTTTTTTCCATCAAAAAATTTATACTTTTTCTTAGCCAGCACTTCCCTGACCTGTTTTATAGTTGGTTTAAACATAGCCTATTGTATTGGTGTTCGTATAAAGAATCTTGTCGTCCAGGGTTTTGAACTTGGTTACGCCATTACGTGCTTCTAGTAGTTCCCCAAGAATAGTGTTGCGTGGAACTTTCATTCGCTGGCCTTTGGCGTTCCATACCATTGTGGGTTGAAGTGATCTGATCTGATCGTAGAGAATTTGACCAATTCCGCTTAGTGACCACTGGTAGCCATTGTACTTCAGGCCCATGCGGTAAAAATGAGTGTTCAACTTCTTTTTCTCTGCCGAAGAATTGAACTGCGATAGCAAGGCATTAACTAATGTTTTGCGTACTCCACCAATCCGCTTTTCTTTAAAGTAACCATTGACTTTCACATAGCCGCTAGCAGTAAAAATCTTAGAGAGCAATCGCAAGGCCTCAATGAAATTATCTCCTAATATTGCATTGTGAAGTAAAGAAGCTAGCAAAGCAGGTTTGAATTTTTTCTTTGTCGGGGTCGAAGTTGAACTTCCCGAACTGGATTTTCCAGAATCACCGACAAGCTTTATAAAAGTTTCAGCGGTAATAACCGTCGGTAACCCCTTTGAGATTAGGGCGTTTTCTGTTTCTGAACCCCAATCACCATCTGCACCATACCTTGGAAGAATACTCGCACCATAAGATTTAATCAGTGCCTCCTGCAAATTTTTTACCAGTTCACCTCGACTACCTTTACTAAGTGGAAAACCGGATCTACTTCCAGATGATGACGAATCAGAAGAACTGCCAGACGGTCCAGATGGCGAAGTTGCGACACTTTCGGGTTCAAATGCGCCTTGATTGTCTAACAAACCTGGTTTTTTCTTAGGTTTTGTTGCAAAATAGATAATCGTACCTGCTGCGGCTACCGCCACTACTCCCAACCCGATCAACACATATCTTTTAGTGTTGTTCTTATTACTCATGTTCCCCTGCTTCTTTTCCATCTCTCTTATTTTCTTGGTTTATTCCGAATAATCTGTCTGTATTTTTCAATCTCGTAACTGCTTAAATCTCCTATTATGTCCTCAGCTAATGTGACTCCGTACAAGTCGGAATATGCTGTTGCAGTGTCAAGGTAAGCTTGCTGAGTTGGCATTTCAGCTATAACTGCTTCAATGGCTTCCTCATCAGTTCCCCAGAAAATACCTGCCCATCTATAATTGACTGCGGCATTTAATCTCTTAGCCCATCCGTGGGGATCATAAATCACTACACCTTGCTGTGCGTCTTTAGCCTTTTCAGGTTTGGAATTGATGATCGCCAGCATTTCGTTATACTCAGATTGTTTTAATTCACCTGTCATTACTTCTACCAAATTATTCCCCTTAAATAATCTCCGGTAGGATACCTGCACCTTTCTGAAATCCTCCTTCGAAGGTATTTCCCGAAGGGTATCCCGCAGTAATTTTTCATCCGTTCCTGGCCAGCCGTTGTTGTCAAAAGCGTTCTGAATGAGTTTTGCCCAGGTTGCATGACTGTCGCGTCCAAGACTTTTGTTTTCTTCTGTGCTGGCAACTTTGTTTCGGACAAATTGGACACCGAAGTAAATGGCAACCGCGGCGACTAGGGAAATTCCCAGACCGATTGCAATGGAAGTTATCACCTTCCTTTGCTTCGGAGTCAGACTTTGCCACCATCCTTGTTTTCCTGTTTGAACAACAACAGTGGCATTATCTGAATCCCCAGGTGCTTTGACTGCCTCTTGCTTCATCTCTCTTCTTTTCCTACTGCACGTACAGAGACTTTAATCAATTCTTTACTTTTAAGTCGATCAAGCCACTTTATAGGCCTAAGAATTGTTTTGCAAGGGCAACTTTGTCTGGGTCATTTTTGACCACATTGGCAAGTGTCTCTAAGGTCTGTGTGTCCAAATAAGCAGCTAATGTTCCCAGGGCCTGTGCTTTTGTAGTAGCTTCCTTCTTACTTCCACTAATCGTTATGCTGAATTTATGCTTCATCTTTACTCTCCTTTCCATTTTCATTATTATCCTGACTTTCGCCTTGATTTAGCTTATCGATTTCCTTTTTCAGTCTTTTTTGTAAATGAGGGTAGGCCGCCAAAACACTCATCCAACCTATTGCATTCTTCATGGTTTCTTCTCCATGTTCCTCTAGCATTTCTTCAAAAAACTCTCTTGATTCGGAAAAGTCTTCACTATCCTCATCATTATGAATTTCAACTTGAACATCACTTTGTGGTTGATGATTTTCGGCAGGTGCGCCCTGAAGTCCTACTCCTTTTCGCATTAGGTTGATCTGTCCTAATGCTTGTATGCCCTGGCTAATAGCACTATTGACATTTTCAGGTGTCCATTTAGAATGTCCCTCTATGACTGATTCCAATTTTTCAATCTTCTTGTTTTTTTCTTTTAATTTAGCCCTGAGCTGTTCCAACTCAAACTCCAATTTCTGCTGAGTTAATGCCTTTTGAATTTCTTCCTGCACATCTATTTTGTTTTCCGACACACCTGATAATGCTTGGTGGAGGTAGAACATATAAGTATTGCACTTGGGTGAATACCCTGAATAAAGTTTGACTTCCACCTTCTTGGTGTGTTTATTCAAAAAAGGAAGATAGTCATTGAATTTTCGAGCGTCACAGGTGCGTTGTACAACTGTTTCACCATCCACGTGTACAGAGTAAAATTTTTTGACCCCGGTGTTATTAAAATTCTCAAGCATTGTCTTGATCCGTGCGACATTTTCCGCACTGTAGGGTTCAGTAAATAACTGGCTCCCGTTCGACTTGCGTTCGATCTCCAAATGTCTGTTGTCATCTAATTCCATCTCCTCCATAGTACCTTTATTTAAAATTCATTCTTGAGTATAGGTATTACCTGAATAAACCGAATAGCTTGTATTTGTTTATCAAAGTTTTCCAGATTTATTAATCCCCTGTGAATGTGTTGCTGTTCGTTGATCCCCTCATCTTTCAAATCGAATACTCCTGTTTTGCTCTCAATCTTGATCTCAGCATTTTCAGCAATAAGAATGTAGAGATTATTCTCAGCCTTTATCTGCTTCTTCTCCAAACTGTCTAATACAAAATGACGGTATCGCAGAATGTATCTTTTTCCTACCCCCAGTTCCTTCATTTTGAACTTTGCAATCTCTATAGCCGTTCCTTCTCTCACTTAATTATTGTTTTTTAAGGGCTAATCACTACTTATTCGAAATAGTCATCCAGTTTGAAATATATTTTTAGTTCATAATCCACAGAATCACCTGGATTAGCATTAACCGCATTATCCTCGTAATATGCTTCCACAAGAGTATCAGCAATGGGTATGTCTGTTGAATAGTATTTTGAATTCTCACCAGTGAACCACCATTCTTTCCTACCTGATAATCCCGGCTCATTAAAATCGTAATAACCTCCCAGGACATGTGTTGGATAAAAAATATCATCTGCATAAAACACATCCCTTTTCTCTGGTATGCGAAGTAATAACCTTCCGCGTTCTACATAATTTGATACAACTTCCTCACCTGGTGGTAGATCCTCACCATCTGAAGGTGGTGGAACTGGTAATATGTCATTCGCTTTCGAAACTACAGTTACTTGTATGCCTGTTATTTTACTGATTCGGCGAGGTAACCGGATTTGAAACTGCAGTTTTGCTCCTGCCTTTTTAACTGACTCAATATGTATTAAATGTCTTTTCATTTTTCATATTTGCAATTTGAATTGTGCAATTCTTAATTAGCATCTGTCACCTGGTATTGAGAAAAAGTAAAAAGTGACACGGTATGGTCTGAACTTAACATTCGGATTCGGGTGATCCTTATCAGTGTACCAAACTTCTACCCGTCCATTTCCAGTTTCTTTCAATCCAATCTTCACCATTCGTTGATTCGGTGGAACTGACACACTGCTCATTAGTAATCTTGATTCAAATCCTTCAGGAAACAACTCTGAATCGTTGAGTTGTATCTTCTGTGAACCTCGATAAAATACCAATTGATCCTGATCGCTGGTTATAGCTACTCCCATCAATAAATGAGAATTCTTGTCTAATTCGAATTCTCCCTTCACAGTTTTGTTAGCCCCATCAACATGCAGATCAAATCGCTCTTTTATGTTATTATACTTATAACTCATAGTTTATTCTTTAAACCTTTGCAGGCAGTTCTTTGATCAATTCATATCCCAATTTTTCATTTAATATTGTTGGGTCGTATGCCTTAATTTCAGCTTTAGTCATAGGTTGAGGAAATCGGAAAATCAAACATTCTTCATCCAAGTATACCAACCGTTCAATCATTCCATCTGGATAAATCCATCCCTCTATATCCATGAATTCATATACATTATTCAGAGAGGTTGCCCAACCTATTTTGTACCCAATAATCTTTGTATCCATGATCGTTTTTTTACCATTAACTGAGCATAAAAAACCCTTCTTGGAAAGCCGTGATCAGCTGAAATTGAAGGGCTTCCGCATAGAGAATACCCCTGTTTTACCTTCTCATTAATTTTCCGAAGTAAACCCTGACTTCCGGTATCTGTCACCAATATGTATTCATTCTTGCTCATCATCTGATTACGGGTTTTGAAAAAATGGGGCGGATGGAAAAAACCCTAACTAAAAACCATCCGCTCCCTTTACCCAACTAATCGGTTCTATCCATGTCCTTTTTGGAATTGATAAATCACGATTAACGTGTTAGGGTGTAGTTGCTGTTCCGTCAAGAGCAGCAAATAAGAACTGTTCCGGTGGTATTTGGTATTGTGTACCTAATTCAATGACCATCTCAATCACCTCCTCATCTTTGATAAGTCGTGGGTTATCTAACTTGTAGTAACCCCATTGAAGTGTATGATCATTGTCTGTCACAAATCTTCTGTTTGATTGATTTTCCGGTACGATCTGAGTCTTGTTTGCCTTGAGTGAAAATTCACCGTTGGCAATAGCCGGAACAGTAGAAATTGTTTTGAAATTGATGCCTTTGTTCGCTTCCTCGTCAGCCGCGTTATCTGATACTCCTGTTAAGAGAATGATACCACTCACCAGAAAAACTGAGTTTTTCGGCAATTTGGCATTGGAGATATTGCGAAGCCCCACGTGTTTATCATCCTGTGGCTCAAACATTTTGATCGTTTTCGATTTAATTTGTTTGATCGAATAGATCGTCCAGTCTGCCAATCGCAATTTACCTTTGACCAGTTCTTGTTTTACATGACCAGGCAGTTGTTTGAAGAATTTCTCCATCTCCGCACGTGATCTTCGAGAGCCTTTAACCTGACGTGAAAGCCTGGATATGGCTTTGACACGCTGCATGGGTGACATGTGCCGGGTCGCCTTTTCAAGTTCCCCGAAGCCGAACAGTTCTCCCACATTGTTGTACTCCGATTCTAACATTTCATCTATCATCTTTCTTCAGTTTTATGCTCCCCGTTTGCTTCAATTCGGGTAAGCGATTCCTAATCCGACCCATTTTTGGGCCACTTTCATTAAGGGTTCTTTTTTAAATTTTAGTATGAGATTAAGTGTAACTGAGTGGTGAGTATTGAGCCTAATTGCAATGGCTCAACACTCTTGCTCACTCACTTGCCACTCAACTAAATCGTTGATAAGTCAACGATTGGTTCCTCTTCCTCGATAATAGTGTATCCTGGTCCTTCCAGATCATCCACCAAATCCTCATCTACGGTATCTTCGGACTCTATCGCATAATTAGGATAGTCCTCTAAGTCTCGTTCGTCCTCAATGGATCGTCTCATTTCGTAATTATAGGCTGATTGTTTGGTGAGATCCTCCAGGGCATCCAATTGACTAAGGTCAATTGCTCCCATTGTTGCCTCATCATCCACAGTTGTACTACCTTTATTCTTGGATAGCTTGTCGATAAAGAACGCTTTTAGAAAATTGTCCTTAAAATCTAACAAGCGATCTTTTGCACCTGAAAGTGATCCCAGTCCGTTGACTGATCCGGCATCCTTTGCTGCGTGGTTTTCCTGAGCCTTTGCAATTCCGTATGCCATCATTGCAGCTCCACCAACACTCATTAAGCCACTTTTATCTTTAAGAAGTGGACCGCCGACCATGAGAGCAAACCCAATAAAGGGTGTCCAAATTCCACCTAATGCTCCGATTGCTCCACCTGCTACTCCGGCTCCAAGAACCGAAGCGGGCTTACCTACTGCGCGACCGATACTAACCTTGCCTTTCTTTGCGCCGTCAGTATGCTTTATCCCAGGCTCCCAAAAGTTATTCCAGCTCTTTTTGAAACCTTTCTTGCTGTTATTTTTGCTTTTTTTCTTCTTCATATTCCTTCTGCTTCTTCTGGCATAAGCCTGTTTTACATTAACTCGTATTTTTTAATACCCGTACCGGTACTTTTTTTACGCGTTGTCTTCTTTCGTGTTGATGGCTTTTTACGGTTGGTAGATCTATTGGTCTTTTTACTAGTGGTTCTTTTAACAGTCTTGGCAGATTTACTATTTTTTCTTTTTTTGGATTGGGTCACACCTCCTATTGTCTTTGAGCCGGTAGCTTTCTTTCCTTTGCCTTTTTTGACCGCTCTGATTGTAAGAATGGTTCCAAGAGTGGCCGCACCTGCTACAGGAACAAGCCATTTCCAATTCTTTTTAAACCAGTTATCATCTTTCTGGTCGTCCTCTGATTTTTGTACACTCGAACCAGAATCTTCAGTTCTTGTAGATGATCTATTCATGTAGTTATAGCCTGATTCATCCAAAATAAATTCTTCTTCTGGTAAAGGCTCTATTGGTGTGAGAGAACTTTCATATTCAGTACCATCCGGATTTCGTGTCGCAGTACTTCCTTTTGATTCACCTGAACGAAAATTGTTAATTCTGGTTTTAACGTTGTTTACAATCCTTTTGATATTGTCAAAACTGAATTTTCGGGTCTTTTCTTCCTCATTATCAGCATTATCCTGAATCTGAAACTTTTGTTCAGAAGCTGAACCCTTTTTAAAGAGGTTTCCCAGTTTTTTGATTAGGGCGGCCAATGTTGCAATTGCTCCACTCGCTGCTGCAATCGCTGCTCCTGTTGTTACTGGTTCACCAAGTCCGTCCAGGCCATCAAATCCGTTCAACTCTTCATAGTACAGTTCTTCACCCAGGATCGTTCGCAAATCGTCGTCGTCTGAAACATCTTGAATAATCTCTCCTAATCCGCTTAATTGCACCATACGGTTGCGATTACCCTTTCCCTGTAAAATAGCTTTTTTGAGCGCTTCAGGTTTGCCCCCCGCCCCGAAGTAGATCTTCTCCAATTTTTCACGGATGCGTTGTAACTGGTTGAACTTAGTCATGTCCATGTCGTTCTTCATAGCTTCATCTTCTGACCAGTATGCGAAACGTAAATGACTGGCAACTTTCATTAAGTTAAGCTTCATGCTCGCTAAAACTCCTGCACGAAGTAATGCTGTTGCCGGATTGAATTTGTTGATGATGTGTAAACCTTGTCCTACGCGTGCCTTAACACGCTCTTTTAAGGGTAGATTTTTGATTTCTTCGTTGCGTGCTTTTCGATTGGCTTTATTGGTTGCTCGCTTTCGTTTCCTTGTTGCCTTTTTGGTTGCTCGCTTTTTCTTTCGGGCGGCTTTACGCGCCAAACGCTCAGCTCTACCATCCAATCCGTCGAGTACCATTTCATCAGGGTCTAAAAAAAGGTCTTCTGCGTCTATCGGTAGATCGTGTTCAAAACGAACTTTGTCCCCAAATTCGTTGTAGGCTTCGCGTTCTACCAATTTCTTATCTGACAAATTGTTCGATAAAGATGCTGGTGTCCCACTTAAAACTTGTAATTCCATCTCAATGTCTTCCTTTTCTGTGTAGGGCACTTCATAGTTAAACTGATGCACTACAGCGTCAATAATTACTTCTCCTTCGTCTGTAAAAGCAACCGGATAAATATGTTCAAAATCCAGTTCATGGTAACGAGTCATCCGCATTACGTACGGAATCTTCAAATGTGTCAGGATGGAACCTATTAGGACTGTAAAACAGTCGCAGTCGATCCCCTTTTTTCGATCCCACCACGCACGATTGGGTGTTCGTATTTGTTCTGTCCGTTCTTTGTCCTTTTTGTACTGGAAGTAACCGAAACAAAACTCCCAAATGTTTTTACAGGTTAGTAACTCACTCGCTCCCTGTAACCATCTGGCAATTTCCTTTGTCTGGCCAAGTGTTTCTGCTATGACCTGTTTCATCCACTTAATGGTGTCTGCAAGTCTGGCTTCTTTCTCCACCGTTAAGTTAACGCCATCTGGTTTTGCAAAAAACCTGTTGTATTGTTCTCCGCTTTTTATATTCCTTCTTTTCCCCGTCTTCATTCTTCAATCATCAATTTTCAATGTGCAATAATTAGTATTCAGTTCTTCATTGTTTTATTGCTCATGAGCAATTGATACTTAAAACTTTATGGTTTGTATATCATCAAAAGGAACACTACCAAGTTTGGTGAACACGGTTGAAGTAGTCTGAACTACAAGTTCAACTGGTTGTTCTTCTTCCCCAGCGGAGTTCAGACGGCTCTTGAGTGCAGTGATGACACTGCTGCCAGCTCCTATAAGTGACAGGTACGGTATCAAAACAGTCGTTTGGATGTAGCCCGTTTCTGAATTTGGGGCTATCTTAATCCTCCCATTAGCGGTTTTCGCATTTTCGGGAATACTGACCATTGACATTGAACTTGTAGCAAGCGTTTTCTGCTTGTGTGACAGTTTCACAAGCGGTACTGCCATTTCGATCGCCACATTTGTGGGATTCTTGATGTTGTAACTCAGTACAACTTCAATCCCGTTCAAGGCTATTTTGTGTACCCGGCCACTGACCTCAATAGCCGTCTTTTCTCCAGCCCGGTTCAGTTGCCAGAGGTATCGACCACCTAAAAAGGCCAACCCTCCGATTCCTATGATTATTAATGCCTTGTTCACTTTTTCTCAGATTTGTCCAATCGGCTCAGCCGCTTCTTTACACTCTTGATATGCGTATTGACCTTAATAGACATTTCATTGAATTTTTCTTTCAAACCCTGAACTGTCTTCGCCACATTTTTAAAGTCCGCGTGAAAATCCTTTATGAAATAAAGGCAAACTGCAACTAAAAGGCTATTGATTATTAAAAGTGCTTCCATCTCTATTTCTTCTTTCAATTTCATTAGTTGTATTTGGAATGAACTTTAGGTTTCTCTCTTTGCGTGGATACAGGAATGAAATTATCTCCTCTCTGTCCAGGTCATTAAGCTCGCAATATTGACTTAATAGAAGATCATTTGATCCAAAACCTAATTGCTTTCTCAGATAGGCATGTTCACGCTCTGCTGTTTCCAAATCCATTCCTGTAATTAGGTGAATGTGTTTTGGGGTTATCAATAAGTCTTCCCCATTTAATCCAACTCCTCTTTCCATCTTCTTAATTTTGTTAGTGTTTTAATGCCGGGCCATTCCCCGTTTGGTACTACCAAAGTTCCGAACCTTTTGGCGGTATCATTTTTGATTGCTTGTGTTTGCTTTCGTTTAATTGCTTTTTCTTGCTTTTTCTTGCGTTTTTTAACGGTATGGGTTTAGATATGAAACGACTAAATCATAGTCTAGCTTGAAATATTCACAGTAGGCTTTCACTGTCAGTTTAGTCCGTTCTACCTCTAAAATATCTCTTATCGTTTGGTGTTCCAGGCGGGCTTGTTGAATCGTACAATTACTGAGTACTTGAATATCCTTTGGAGTAATATAGATCCCTCCCTTTAATCTTATTTCTTTCTTTTCCTCCTTCTCCATATCCTTCTCCCTTCTGTAAAATTGTTAATTCAAAAAAATCCGACTGAACTCAAAATCATGGGGTTGGACATTAGGCATATTATCAAGGTGATTGCTATAATTCCGTAGAAGTTTAGCAAGTTCACAACTCATGTATTTTTCAATTCGAATGAGTAATGCTTCAAAGATTTGTCGGATTTTTCCCGGTGTTGATCTGAACGTTTTTGCCAGTTCATCAAAGGTCATTCTGAGAACTAACCTGTCAAACAGTAACTTAATTTGAATATCTCGCAGGATATAATGCAACTCTCCATTTGCTTTGATCCAGTGTAGTATCAATACGCTAATTTGTTTCTCGCTCATCTTCATATCCTTCTCGCTCTGAACTGGGCATTCCCAGTGATTTACCTATCAAAGTTCAGGAAGAAAAAATGCAATTCTCAATACCTTTAGGTGTTAAGGGGTACCTTTCCACCCAAAGGTTTCTTAATAGAGATTTGTTAAAATCGGTTAAAACACACCGTTTCAATCAATGAAATCGCACGGATAATAAAGGTTAGCGTAATTTTTCAGGATTTTTTCAGTTATTAAAAAGACAACCCCAAACTAATTAATTGAAAAAGTAATGGAAATATGTATCTCACGTGTAATGATTTAATAGTGCGTCACCCCTGCGTCACCTTGTGGGGGTGGGATGCAAAAAAAATAGGTGTATTTAACAGGTGCTTACTTATTAAAACCCGGAGATTTGGTGACAACCGGCTTTCAGTAGATGAATCCAGTATGATCCGCTTAATCGAATTCGTACATGACTGTTGTATGGAGAATTATAGGTTGAAGCAAGACCCGAATGAAGTATTTATGAGTTATGAAGAGGTTTTAAACTATTTTCCTGAAGCGGAATTTTATAACTGGACACCGACGATTATGGGATTACTTTGTAGTGCTCAGTTACTACTAGGTAAATACTGCTCGAAAGAGGCTCGAAAGCTTGTCTCTGTGAGTAGTGTAAACCGTTTGATTAATTACACAAATGACCGTTTTAAACGAATTTCAAACTTGCGTAACCATGAGTAATTAAATCGTCTTTATGAGATTAGAAGATAAAACATTACATTTAAATAAATTTGGTAAACCAAATATGTCCAAAAAGCTTACTTATTATTCAATCGACGATCTCTATCGTTTATATCCTGGAACCGAGGAGCGGGGTTGGACAAAACATGACTTATTGCTCTGGATTCAGCAGGATATTATTTCTGGTAAGTATGTAGATGAAAATCCTTCGACTGTAGAGGTTGAAAAAGAGAGTTTTGAGGCTTTTCTCGACTACCATACACAATTTCTAAAACGTAGAGCCGAACGTGTAGTAGAAGGACTTCATGGTCTTCAGAAAGTCAATTCAAAACAAAAACCATAAACACCTGGATTTACAAGAAACCTAGAAAAACCTCATGGTTACCACATGGATTACTCATGGTTATCGTATGGAAAATCATGGATTTCATTAATGATGGATGTATTAGAGGATATATCAAAAAGAAAGAAAAAAAGCCTTATCTATTAAGGTTCATTCGCGTTTGTCTAAAATCGGTGTGGTATTATGTACTTTTTCCAACGACTCACAAATAACACTAAAGGGTTATTTTAGTACTAATGGTCTAATTGTTCGAAATCAAATAACTCATCAAGGTTTATTTCAAGTGCTCTAGATATTAAATAGAGTGTGTAGATATTCGCTGAAACTTTATTATTCTCGATCAACTCAATATGTTGTCGATCTTTTTCGCATAATCGTCCCAGCTCTGCCTGTGAAATACCTTTTAGGTCTCTCAACTGTTTGATTCGACTACCTATCCTTGATGATAATTCTGATTTACTGAGTAATTTGCTCAAGTCAATTTAATATTTGACATTAAAGTTGGCAGTTGACTCTTAATAAATCGTCATAATATATTATGACGTTTCAATAATGCTTTATATATTTACTTGTAATTCATTGAATGTGTGACCCAAAATAAATTTTATGAAAGACGATTCAAGAAGATGTACTAACATCCCAGATAAGCATGGGAGGTTGATTTTTGAAAATGATCGGTGTCGTTCGTGGAGAGAGAGTGGCACTTTTCAAATGGCTGGTTTTTGGTTAATTGAGGTGGTTAGGTTTTATAATGGTACCTGGTATTTATTTGAAGAAGGCTTCGATTATAAAAAGAATAATGATGAACCATCACTTTTAATCGAACATCACAATGAAATAGAGGTTTTTGAGGCTGTTGAAGATTCCCAACCGTAATTATACGTTTTTTATTGCGGGAATTACGGTAAATGACATGTAATACACCAATTGTTAAAAAATATTCCGTAAGGTTGTAGTTAAGATATTTGAAATCATGATGTTAGCTATTGGAAGAATGGAGATTTCATTTAATCCTATATGCTTCGGATCATTAGTAATTGTAATGAAAGAATAAAGAATCACATTAAAAATCCTAATAAAATGAAAACAAGATCTCTATCTACATTGGTATTGTTGACGCTATTTATAGCTCAAAATGCCTTAAGCCAGGTCACCTATGCTAATCGAGAATGGGTAGAACATTCGCCTTTAACAAGTAGTAACTATAAGCATACGTCAAGTATCGTTCATAATAAAAATCTATACGTAACAGGTCATACACTAAATTCTAATGGCGATACGGATATTATAACTATAAAGTATAATTCTGATGGAGATACTGTATGGAGCAAAACATATGAAGGCAGTTCAGGTGAAGATGATTATGGTATTGATCTAATAATGAATAACAGCAATGAATTGATTGTAATTGGCACAACAAGAAATACTGGTAGTGACAACGACTATACCGTTTTGAAATATGCGATTTCTGATGGCTCTCTTGAATGGGATTATAGTTGGGATGGCCCGCAAGGTGGAATTGATATCCCATCTGATGTCACTTTAGATGGTAATGATGAAATATATATTTGTGGTGGAACAAAAGATGCCTTTGGATTTTCCGATTATGGAGTTATTAAGCTTGAAAATGGCGGCGGGACTTTAGATTGGGATATGCAGTATGATGGTGATAGCTTGTATGATGCAGCAACTAACATACTATTTGATGCTGAAGCAGGACTAGTAGTTACAGGAGGAACTAACGATAGCATAGGTGTTTGGAGTATTACAACACTGACTTTGGATAAAACAGACGGTTCTATATTAGGTGAAGTGGAGGCTACAAGTACAGATGTAACTCTGGTTGAGGCTACAGCAATGATAATAGATGACGAGAATAACATTTATATTACCGGCTTTGAAGAAGTAGCTGGTAAAAAGAATGTTCAGACTATAAAATTAGATTCTACATTTACTATAGACTGGATAACCGGTTATGATGGCGGAAATGATGATGTTGGCAATGATATTGGAGTTGACGCGAACGGTAATGTTTATGTTACTGGCTATTCTGATCAAGGCAATGGAAAAACGAAAGCAGTCACAATAAAATATGCCATAACCGATGGAGATACATTATGGACCGAGCTTTTCGGTAATGTCATATCGCAAGATGGTGTAAATGCTAAGAAAATGTCCGTCGAAGGTAATGGTGATATTTACATTACTGGCACTACTTACGGAAATGGACCTAATTCATTCGCATTCTTTAAATACAATTCTGATGGCCAAATCAAATTATATAGAGAATATTTAACTGATAGTCTAGATAATGATGGATTTGACATTCAAGTAGATGGAGAAAGTGTATATCTAACGGGATTTACTGAAACGATTAGTGGAACGCGAATGACTTCATTAAAATATTCACTAACAGAAAGAGATTCATCTCTCGAATACAATAGTACTTCTGGATTAGCCTGGCGAAAGGATAGAGAATTAATAGTTAGGGTAGACACATCTCTTGTTAATCAGAAAATGGTTGATCAGTTAGAGTATGAGTTTTGGTCCCTAGATGATATATTCGATTCAACCTTGGTATCTAATATAGAAGAGTCATTGAAGGAAATTTGTAGTGATAACTCTTGTCCAATTAAAGTTTTTAGAATATATAGGAATCTCACCACATATGATACCGTGAGTATATCAAGGTTAGGCGATACAGTACATGTTCCTACAGTTTGGGCAACATTCCTATTTGAATTTCCGAATGGTGTAAATATCACTGATGCATCTGATACAATCGTACAGTTATTTCCTGATATTAAATATTCAACATATAACCTAGTTGGATATTTGGACAATACAGAGCCAGATGATCCAGAATGGGATCAACAAGCATCATTACAGCATGATCCGTACAACCAATGGGCCGACGCTCATATAAATGTTGAGCCAGCCTGGGAGTACACAGCGGGACGAAGAGACATAAGGATCGGAATCCTAGATGAAGCGGTACAATGGGATCACGTTGACTTTGGGGATAGTGCGAATACAAAAATGAATGGCTGGGATTATTATCAAGGTATGTCAATGTATAATGCTCCAGGGCCTCAATCTGTTGCTGAAAATCATGGAACTAAGGTAGCTGGTATTGTTGGCGCAATTAGAAATAACGATTACGCTATTGCAGGAATTACGGGTGGAAGTTATACAAACGGAGCCAATATTGATAGTTCTGGATGTGCATTGTATGGAATTAATGTTACCGTCAATTTTAGTAGTCTAATTATGGATTATGTAGCAGATGCAATATTTAATTCTTCAATTGACTCTGATACCTCAGTTAATACTTATGGGCTTCACATAATGAATTGTAGTTGGGGACTTTCTAACCATCCTGTATTGGGACCAACTAACCCGTGGTGGCTTGACACAAATATCGTAATGCTTAGAGAAGCAGTTCATTTTGCTAACCGAAACAAAGTGACAATGGTAGCTACAAGAGGAAACAAGGGGCATCTCCAGGATTCGGGATTCGTACATCATAATTACCCTGGTACTTTAGATGAAGATTGGATTATTTGTGTTGGTGGATTAGGAACCGACGGTAATTATCATAATATGGATCATGCACTAGAATATGATTATAAGACTTCAAGAGGATGGGAAATTGATGTTTCTGCAGCTTCCAATGGAGCACACAACTGGACAACCGCTCCGTTTGACGCTGTTAATGTATTCAGTGGAACATCAGCAGCTGCACCACACATTACTGGTACAGCTGGATTGATGATGAGTTATTATAATGACACGATAGCTGCACACAAAAATCTTGCTCCTGAGGATATTGAGTATATTCTAGAAATGACAGCTATTGATAGAGATACGGCTAATTTCCCTGGTGTAGATTCACTAACTGGTTACGGATTAATAGATGCAGGAGCAGCTTTGAAACAGATTGATACATTGAAATACACCTTGTACCACTTTGGTACTGATGTAAATTCTTTTTCTATTTCTTCATCTGTATACTCAAATAATGACACAATTACACTAACTGAAAGGTATGAAAACCAATCTGGCAACTGGTATTTACCAAATATTCCTTACGTTATAAAAACTCATCAAATCCAAATTGTAACAACACATGGAATAGGTACGAATGATACAATTCTGGCATATTGGCCTAGACCTAGTTCTAGTAACTTACTTGAACTATTTGATAATGGTACAAAAACTCTTCGACCGAGAGAACGACTATATATCGCATCTCTGTCTAATATGTCTGCAACACTAAACGGTTATATATATGAAGTTAGTGATACGAGCGGTAATTCGCTTGGTTGGTGGCCATTCAATTTAGATTATGCGAAGGAACTTACATATTCTGTTTTGACCAGTGATACAACTGTATTTTTAAATGAACCAGAAATTAAATCAACTGATAGGAGTGTTACTATCTTTCCAAATCCTTCAAGTTCATTTCAACAACTCGTAATTCACATGGATCAACCTATGGCAACGGAAATTCGTTTAATAGATATAAGTGGAAAGACTGTTAAACTAATATATAATGGACATTTGATGGATGGAAGAAATGATTTTTACATTAATCTTTCTAATTTACATTCAGGTATTTATATATATAGCATTCTGTTCGAAGATGGTACTACTGTATATCAAAGAATAATTAAAGAATAGTAAATTGATCAAATATAATAGAGCAAATATAAAGTGTTTGAGTAAATCGATTGTTTTATTGACTTTTTTTATTACACCGTTCTTTTCTAAAAGTCAGGGTCCATATCATGATTGGAGTTATGGTATTGAAACAGGGTATACTTGGGGTACGACAGTATGTACAGATGAAAATAACAACATCTATACAGTTGCCAAATTTAAGGATTCATTAATTCTGGTTTCACAACAAAATACTGATACTGTTATATCTAATAATGCCTTCAGTACAATAATTCAAAAGTATAACCCAAATGGCTCACTTTTATGGACGAAAAGTATTATTAGCACTTCACAAGTTATTTGTAATTCAATGGACATTGACATATTCGGTGATTTAATTTTTTGTGGAACTTATTTTGGTTCTACCGACTTTGATCCAAGTATAAATGAGGCAATAGAATCAGCTAATTATTCTGAGATCTTTGTACTTAAATTAACGAGTAGTGGTGAATTTGTCTGGGTTAGAACAATGAAAAATATTTCAGGTTTTGTTGATGGCAGAGCAAACTCTGTGGTTATTGATGATAACAGTGATATAGTTCTCACAGGTGAGTTTTCTGGAACGGTAGATTTTGATCCAGGTACTTCCAGCGAACTGAAAACATCAATGTCATCCACTGACATTTTTATTCAAAAATTGAATTCTCAAGGAGATTTGATTTGGGTTAAAATCTTAAGTGGTGATTCAGCTGATGATGGAAATGCAATAACAACTGACGGATCGAATTACTGGATTACTGGTAGGTTTCATGGCACGGTAGATTTTGATCCAGATTCATCAGTAGTTGAATATTCTGATAATAGTTCGTACGGAGATGTTTTTGTATTGAAATTAAATCAGAACGGTCAATTTGAATGGGTTAATTGTTTTGGGGGTGGTCATACTGATTATGGTGATGATATAGTTGTTGATAGTATGGGTAATGTATATACTTTGGGTCGATTCAGGTGGTCTGTTGATTTTGATCCAAGTACTAATAGCTCAATTCAAAGTTCAGTAGGTTATATGAATTGTTTTGTGCAAAAGGTAGATTCATTAGGTAATTTTATTTGGGTAAAAACTATCAAGGCAGGTAACGGAGCATCAGGTTCCAATTATAATATTTCAAAATCAATAGAACTCGATAACGAATACAATATTTTGATTTCAGGACACTATTATGGCGTAATAGATTATAATCCAGACTCTTTATTTAATGGTGACACAGCGATTGGACTTTCAGATATTTTCATAGAAAAATTGGACACAGATGGAAATTTTATTTGGGGTGCTTCATTAGGAGGATCAAATACCGATGATTCAGAAGCCTTAGCCATTGATTCAGATGGTAATATCCTCTTGTCCGGTTTTTTTGATGGGCAAGCCGATTTTGATCCATCAACCGATACATTTTTACTTCAAAACTATACAAATAGAAGTATGTTCATTGCAAAGTACACTGAAGGATATTTGGGAAATATTTCACATAAAATAAATTCCTTCATTAAAGTATTCCCAAATCCATTCAATAATACTCAAAAAATATCAATATCTAACAAACAAAAGTCTTACGTTGAAATCTCACTTCATGATATTAGCGGTAAGTTAGTTTTGAATGTTTATGAAGGCTTTCTTCCAGTGGGCAATTATGAATATATTGTTGATTTAGCAGGATTGAGGTCAGGAATATATTTATATTATATCCTGTCTCTTATACA
>JABURP010000100.1 GCA_014762645.1 Crocinitomicaceae bacterium | reverse complement strand
TAATTTCGTGGAACACCTCATTGTGTTCAAGATCTGATAAAACAGTTAATGTGTCTTAATACTTGTTGAAAATGAGTCCAAGTAAAATACCTCCAATAATTTCGCCAGCCTATGCCGCCACGTTTAAACGCCTGGCAATCTCCCCATATATACGGGTAGTGACCAATAAAATGAGAAGAATATACAGTATCTCCATTCTAAATTAAGGTTCAGGATTAATAATCCTTTTTATTAATTAAAGGATTTAGGTTGACTAAAACAAATTATTTGGTTGATAGTTGGTGAGGTTTTAACAAACATTTAAATTCCAAAAAAATCCAGAATTAAGAAGCATTGGCTCATCTGCTAAAAACAGAAATAAAAAATCCCCGACAGAAGCCGGGGATTGTAATTAATTTAAGTTTAGCTCAACTGTTTTCTTTTTCGATTTATGAACTTCCAGTGATTTAGAAAAAGCCAGTATGTTGTTGAGCACATCTTGTCTTGGCTGACTTTTAGTTTTTCCGGAAGTGTTTACATCATCTAGGTAGATTTTTTGCATAGGCAAATAAAGGTTTGTTTTTAAAGTGTTTACAGTAAAACGCGAGCCTTTATTGTTTATTGTGTATATCACAAAAAAAATCCCAGTATTATCTGGGATCTTTTGTTTTATGGTTTGGTAGAATGGACTTTTACGCAGTAATGGAAACGTTATGCTTTTCCACTAGTTTTCTTAGGTTGATGAGTGCATATCGCATACGACCAAGCGCAGTATTAATGCTAATATCTTCAGCTTCAGCGATATCTTTAAAACTCATGCCTTTGAAAATTCTGTTTTTCAGTACCTCTCTCTGCTCGAGAGGTAAATACTCAACTAATCGTACAACATCTGTCTCTATTTGCTCTTTTATGATATCGTCTTCAATGTTATTGTCCGTAAGACTTAACACGGAGAAAATATTGAATTCTTCACTTTTGGAGCTTGATTCTGAGATCATTTGCATTTTCTTTGCTTTTCTAAAATGATCTACAATCAAATTATGGGATATCGTTAATACCCAGGGTAAAAACTTACCTTCTTCGTTATAAGAACCGTTCTTGAACGTTCTAATTACTTTAATAAATACCTCCTGAAAGATATCATTGGCCAGATTTTCGTTCCTTACCTTAGAAATAATATAACCAAAGACTCGGTCTTTATTTCGTTTTAGTAAGATTTCGAATGATTTTTCGTCTCCAGAAAGATACGATCGTATCAATTCCTTATCAGATAAAACTGCTTGTCCCATAATCTACTCTTTAAAACCCTTGGAGCTTGACACTCAGCAACGTAGTGTGCTCAGGGTGTTTTTTTCATTTATTTAATCAAAAGAGTAAATATGTTCTATAGGCAATACAATTTTTCGTTTTGTGCACCCAAATATAAGCGATTTAGGTGGTTTTTCAAAATATACCGTTGTTCCAACATCCACTAATGTATAAACGGTACCTTTTATCTACTTAACGGAAACATAACGTTAAAAGGTTGGGTCGGATACTAAAAAAATTGATTTATTTTTTGTCTCGTAGCTTTTCAGACGTCAATTCCCCCTGAAGAATTGCTAAATTTGATGACCTGTTTCATTCAACCAAATCTTTCCTTAGGGAGTTACAACATGCCAAAACAAAAAGAAATAGAAATTAAAGGAGCCCGTGTACACAATTTAAAGAATATTGATGTTACCATTCCTCATAATGAGCTTGTTGTAATTACGGGGTTGTCTGGATCAGGTAAAAGTTCACTCGCATTTGACACACTTTTTGCAGAAGGTCAACGACGATATGTAGAAAGTCTATCCTCATACGCCCGTCAATTCCTGGGAAGACTGGATAAACCTGATGTCGATTATATTAAAGGTATATCACCAGCCATTGCTATAGAACAAAAGGTAATCAGTACGAATCCCCGATCAACGGTCGGAACAGTAACTGAGATCTATGATTACTTCAAAGTACTTTTTGCACGAATTGGTAAAACGCATGATCCAAAAACCGGAGAAGAAGTAAAAAAACACTCTGTAACTGACGTAGTCAAATTTGTTCAAATGTTTGATGAAGGAGAGAAGTACATGGTTCTGGCCCCCTGGAAAATAAAAGAAGATGTTCCGGTTGATAAAGCAGCAGAAGTTCTTCAATCTCAAGGCTTCACTAAAGTACTAATTAACGAAGACACCATTGATTTGACGGAATTTGATCCTACCACTTACTCTGAAGATGACAGTTATATTATTGTGGATCGTCTCAGTCACAGTGATGATGAAGATTACTTATCACGTGTTGCAGATTCCGTGCAAACAGCATTCTACGAAGGTTACGGGGATTGTATAATTTATCGCCTTAAAGACACCAGCAAAACTCCATTTTCAAACAGGTTTGAACTTAATGGCACGGAATATATAGAACCTTCCATTAACTTCTTTAGTTTTAATAATCCTTACGGTGCCTGCAAAACTTGTGAGGGATACGGTTCCACTATAGGAATTGATCCGGCCCTCGTAATACCGGATAAAACATTAAGCGTTTATGATGATGCCATTGCGCCCTGGCGTGGTGAAAAAATGAGAGAATGGCAGGAACATTTTATTGCAAATGCATCAAAATCAAAGTTCCCTATTCACCGGCCCATTGCTGATTTGACCGAAGAGGAATATAATTTACTTTGGCACGGAGATGAAAATTTAAACGGACTATTTGACTTTTTTGATTTTTTGCAATCAAAATCATACAAAATTCATTATCGAATAATGCTCTCCAGGTATCGGGGGAAAACCCTGTGCCCGGACTGTAGGGGTACTCGTTTGCGTAAAGAAACCAATTACGTCAAAATTGACGGGTACAGCATCTCGGATCTCTTGTTGTATCCACTGGACGAACTAAATGAGGTATTTCAAAAGATAAAACTGGATAAATATCAACAGGAAATTGCCAAACGATTGCTGCTCGAAATCTCTAACCGTTTGTCCTACCTCAATGAAGTCGGATTGGGTTATTTGACGTTAAACCGTCAATCTGCCACGCTATCAGGTGGAGAGTCTCAACGCATCAACCTGGCAACTTCGCTGGGTTCAGCTTTGGTGGGCTCCATGTATATTCTAGATGAACCTTCTATTGGACTTCATCCGAGAGATACTCAGCGACTTATTGCGGTATTAGAACGATTAAAGAAGATAGGTAACACCGTTATTGTAGTGGAGCATGAAGAAGAAGTAATGCTCGCTGCTGATCAGATTATCGATTTAGGACCAATGGCCGGAGCATTTGGTGGAGAAATTGTTTTTCAGGGTAAACACAAAGAATTGTTAAAGGCAAAAGATAGTCTTACCGCGCAATATTTGACCCATAAAATGGAAATTCCACTTCCTAAACGCCGAAGAAAACTCAATAGCAGAATTTCACTAAAAGGGATGCGTGAAAACAACCTTAAAAACATTGATCTGAATATTCCGTTGAATGGTTTGGTATGTATTAGCGGTGTTTCAGGCTCTGGAAAATCTACCATTGTTAAGCAGATTCTGCACCCTGCTATGTTAAAAGCATTGGCAAAATCAAGTAATAAAATTGGGGAGTTTGATGGATTGGAAGGAGATGTCTCCCGAATAGAAGAGATTGAATTGATCGATCAGAACCCAATCGGTCGTTCATCACGATCAAATCCTGCCACGTACGTTAAGGCATTTGATTATATCCGTGACCTCTTTTCGCGCCAACAGCTTTCTAAGATCAGGGGGTACAAAGCCGGATTCTTTTCATATAATGTTCCGGGAGGGCGTTGTGAAAATTGTAAAGGAGAAGGCGAGATTACCATCTCTATGCAGTTTATGGCAGATGTGAAGTTAGAATGTGAAGAATGCAAGGGCAAACGGTATTCGCAAGAAGCACTTGAAGTAGAATACAAGGGTAAGACCATATCAGACATACTTGATATGCCAATTGAAGAAGCAATGACATTTTTTGACGCCGGTGCAGGACCTGAATTGCGAATTATAGAACGCATTCAACCTTTGTATGACCTGGGCTTAGGTTATTTAAAATTAGGGCAATCATCCAGCACAATGAGTGGTGGTGAAGCACAAAGGGTGAAACTGGCATCTTTTATGAATAAAGGCCAGAAAAAACAAACGCCTACCTTATTTATTTTTGATGAACCCACAACAGGACTTCATTTCCACGATATAGACAAACTCATCCTTGCATTTCAGGAAATCATCAAATTAGGGCACAGTATATTGGTGATTGAACATAACATGGATGTTTTGAAATGTGCAGATTGGATTATAGACATGGGCCCTGGAGGAGGAAAACACGGCGGAGAAATAATTGCAGAGGGAACTCCAGAGGACATAGCAAAACACAAATCTTCCTATACAGGCAAGTTCCTGAAAGAAAAATTGGTGACAAGTGTGTAATTTTTTCCCTTTTTTTGGTTCTAAATTTGTAGAGGTGTAGCTAAATCAAAAGCATGAAAGCGGTATATTTTTTAATAATTTTTATGTGGTGCTCCACGGTATTTGCCCAGGAGACCAAGGAAGAGTTGATTGCCAGCTCCCCTATGGATACCGTAATTCAATACCAGGGGAAAGGATCTCTGTTTAAAGGTAATTGTGTGTTTGTTAAATTTTCAAAGGATCCCCAATTGTTTTTTAATGAGCTAGTGGCACTTCATCTGCTGGATGAAGATATGCTGGAACGAACGGAATCTACCTTGGCAATTTATGAGACGACCAAACCTTACTGGGTATACGGAAGGTATTCGGTTTTTGCTGAATTCAAACAGGAAGCTGATTATTACCTCATAGAGGTTTATTTTAAAGCATACAGCAACCCGGAAAATTATAAGATTTCAAGCGCACCTGCAGCCTACCAAAGGCTGGTCAATAAAATTCTGGGGAAATAAATTCATACCATCTTACTTCGCACCTGTTGACCACCCTGTTCTTCCCGTAGAATTTCTACTTTTACCTAAATTTTCAGTTCATGGACGATAGAAAAATTGCAATAATTGGTTGTGGAAACCTGGGGTTATCAATTGTCAAAGGAATCATTCAGCACAAGGATATACCTAATAACATAGTAACTGCTACCCGTAGAAGCCTTCCGAAAATTCAGCATTTATCGGCAAGTGATATTAATGTTACCGACAATAACAAAAAGGCTGTAAAGGATGCACGTATTGTAATTCTTTCGGTTAAACCATACAACATACTGGCAGTATGTGAAGAAATCAAAGATGCGCTTTCAAAGCATGCAATTATTGTGTCCACTGCTACCGGAATAACTATTTCGGAAATGGAAACAGTACTGGGGAAAGACAGAACAATTTTACGAGCAATGCCAAACACTGCAGCAGGAGTTGGAGAATCTTTAACCTGCATATCAGATAACGGAGTGGAAAAGGAGGATTATCAGATCGTTGAAATGTTGTTTAGCTCAATTGGTACCTCTATTCGTATTCAGGAAGATTTAATGGATGCAGCTACGGTGCTTGGAGCTTGTGGAATTGCGTTTGTAATGCGATTTATGCGGGCTATGGTCCAAGGAGGAATCCAGATTGGTTTTGATGCCAGGACAGCTTCTGAAGTTGTTACACAAACGGTAAAAGGTGCATCTACACTAATTGCAGCACATGGTAATCATCCTGAATTTGAAATTGATAAAGTTACGACACCTAAAGGTTGCACCATAGTTGGATTAAACGAAATGGAACACAATGGTTTTTCATCCTCATTAATTAGGGGAATTGTTGCCTCACATACGAAAATTGAAGAAGATAATTGACAGAACTTTATTGTTCCTTTTTATCACATGAACGCTTGTTTTTGCGTCTGCGTTTTTTGTTTTCTCTTAAGCGCTTACGGTGTTCTCGCTTATTCTCTTTGTACTGTTCCTTTTCTACACGAACAACTTTACTATCAAACTCGATAATTCCTGATTCGATATCCTGAATAACGTGTTCACCAATCTTATCCTCACCTGTTGCCTCCCATTTAATGTGGACATCCTGGTTCCACATCTTGCCCATGATATCAAATATGGTGGCACTTGTCTTTCCTTTATAGAGGGTTGCAATTTCATGAACAGTCATTCCTGTTTCTCTGTGCACCAATTTCATCAACATTCGACCTTCTGAGGTGTACATACCCAGGAACACATATTTAAAATCTTCCTTGAGATCTTTATAAGCTGTTTTATAGAATTTTTTCTTTTTGCGATCCTTGGCGATACCTTCTGCGGTTGCTTCTAATTGATAAAGTACATCAGAAGCATAGAGGGCATAAGGATAAACTTTCAGAATTAGCCTCTTGTAGTGATTATATTTTCGCATATAATCCTTGCTGTAGATCGGAATAGGATCCGATTCATACATTTTAAGACTATCCAATGAAGTGTCATTTTGACCGAAACAGCCAAAACTCACTATCAAAAGGGATATGAAGACAATCTTTTTCATTTCAACACACACGTTATCCGTCAGAAGATCAACTTCTTCACCAAAAGATACGAAATTTTTGGTTAATTGTTGTATTTTAGAACGCAATTATTTCATCAACACAATTATGAGGAAAGTTCTTTACGCAGCAATAATAGGAGTTGTAGCTATATTAGCATCCTGCAAAGGAAGTGCTGAAGGTGAAACCAATGATACGGATACCACAGCAATTGTAGATACAACAGATACAACTACCGCCAATGTTGACTCATCACTCTTTATGGATGATTCGGGTTACGTTGACGAATCGTTGGAAACCGAAAATATTATTGAAGCTACTTATGGTAAACAATGGGATTTCTGTGATTGTGTTGTCAAAAATGATTCCGTTGAACAAGCGTTCCTGGCTACAGAAGACGAAGATGAGCAGAATCGGATTATGGACCGTTGGGATGAAATTGACAAGCACTGTAAGACCATTTTAACTACTCCGAACACAACCCCTGAAGAACGCGAAAAACATGAAAGAAGGGTGCGTAAATGCCTGAGGGACGCAAAATAATACAATCATATCAAACAAGTGTTGCAAGGGTCAATTTACGCGCGGATGGCTTGACCGAGATCAGGTTTATTGAAGAATACGAACTTGATCTTCCACAGATAGAAGAGATTCAAAACGCGGTACTTAAGATAGCCGAGGAACAACCATTGTACATCCTTGTAGTTCCTGGTCGCTTTGGTGATATTACTGAAGAAGCAAGAAAAACACCTTTATTCAGATCTGAAAGAACAAAAGCAATTGCAGTTACGGTAAAACACCTGCATCAACGCATTCTTGGTAATTTATACTTCAAATTTAGAAAAGCAGAATTCTCAAACTACAAAATGTTCAGCACGATTAAGAAAGGAGAAGCCTGGTTACTCAGTGAAATGTCTACAAAAAATTGAGCCGTAAGCTCACGCCTGGACTATATTTATCAAACATTACCGGCATACATCTCAGACTAAGATCATCAGACACATCAAAGGTCACAAAATGACCATCTACGTAAGCTTCAATTAGGTTCAATGCGTACACACCTACCGTTGCTGCAATAAATATATCCCTTCGTTTAGCATAAGTATCAAAGCCAGGAAGATCTCCATAACCATTGATCAGGCTGCTCTCAGTTGTATAGTTAACCAATTCAGCATGCAAGGTGGAGTCCGGATTGTCTCTTCTAAATAGGATTTCTTCTTTAAAAAGTTGACTTTGGGAATAATTGTGCCAGAAGTAATAGCCGCAAACGCCTAATCCTCCATAAATCAATGGAACTTTCCACCAGGCTCGGTGTTTTTTATTGGAGACTTTTCGATAACCAATCTCATTGTAAATTTGCCCTGCTCCCGGAAATATTGACCACAACACTGCTTTTTTTGGACTATGTTCATACGTGGACTTTTTATTGTCCACACCGAGGGAATCTTGCCCAAAGGAATATCCAACGTATAAAATAAGTAAGCAACTAAAGAGGTACCTGGCCATTTCAGCAGAATTTATTTCCGCCTTTAAAGCGGAAAGGTCTATCCATCAATTTTCTCAATGATCTCATTGAGCTCTTCTTCAGAGTCAAAATTGATAACGAGTTTTCCCTTGCCTTTATTGTTTGCAGTTAACTGCACAGTTGTACCCAACTTTTCTGAAAGTCGGTTAGAAAAATCTACGGCAGACGAATCAAAATCGTAAGAAGGCTTTTTTACAGGCGTTGTAATCGGTTCACCTGTTTTTCTTCCTTTGACAAGTGCCTCTGTATCTCTGACCGATAATCCGTCCGCAATGATCTTTTTAAACATGTTGATCTGCGTCTCTTCATCTCCGGCGGACACTAAAGCACGTGCATGCCCCATGCTGATGAGCCCTTCTTTGATTCCAACTTGAATGGGAACCGGCAGCTTTAATAAGCGCAAGAAATTTGTAATGTTGGAACGACTTTTTCCCAGTTTCTGACTTAGTTTCTCCTGAGTAAGGTCGCATTCATCTATGAGTCGTTGATAGGATAAACCTACTTCAATGGCATTTAAATCTTCTCTTTGAATGTTTTCAACCAGAGCCATTTCAAGCATGCTTTGATCGTTGGCGATCCTGATAAAGCAAGGAACATCTGTCAACCCTGCAAGTTGAGAAGCTCTAAATCTTCGTTCACCGGAGATCAACTGATAACGGTCTCTTCCCAATTTTCTTACCGTCAATGGTTGAATAATTCCGTGAACCTCAATAGATGCCTTCAATTCTTCCAACGCCTCCGCTTCAAACGAAGAACGAGGGTTCCATGGGTTCGCTTCAATACTATCAATACTAATGGTTGCAACAGAACCAACGGTTTTACTCTCAGTTCCAATAGATGATGTCGTCACATCTGTGTTTGCATTTTCCAACAGGGCACTTAATCCCTTTCCTAAAGCCTTTTTCTTCGCCATTTCAATCTCCTTAAATCAGTTGTTTGTCTTTATTCTTCATTTTGGTAAGGTCATTCTTCTGAAGGATCTCTCTTGCAAAATTGAGGTAGTTGATTGATCCTTTACAGGTTGCATCATGCATAATGATGGTTTCACCAAAACTTGGCGCCTCACCTAATCGGGTATTTCTATGAATGATGGTGTTGAACACCAAATCCTGGAAATGTGTTTTTACTTCGTCCACCACCTGATTAGCCAGTCGCAAACGCGTATCGTACATAGTGAGCACAATTCCTTCCATATCCAAATCTTCATTCAGACGGCTCTGAACGATTTTAATCGTGTTCAATAATTTCCCAAGTCCTTCCAAAGCAAAATACTCACATTGAACAGGAACCAATACTGAATCTGATGCCGTTAACGCATTCACAGTGATTAAACCAAGCGACGGCGAACAATCAATAATGATAAAGTCGTATTCATCTTTGATCTTGTCCAATGCCATTTTGAGCTTGTGCTCTCTGTTTGACTCATTGATCAACTCCAGTTCGGCACCGACCAGGTCAATATGTGCAGGAATGATATCAAGATTAGGGTTTTCTGTTTCCACCACTACTTCTTGCGGTGGCACCTCATTAATCAGGCAATCATAAATACTCTTTTCCACTTCACGTGGATCCAAACCAACTCCTGACGTGGCATTTGCCTGAGGATCGGCATCCACAATTAAAGTTTTATACTCTAAAACCCCGAAACTAGCGCCCAAATTGATCGCTGTGGTGGTTTTTCCTACTCCTCCTTTTTGGTTTGTTATTGCTATAATTTTACCCATTGAAACTCCGGTTTTGACGAAGGGTAAAGATACCTATTTTGCATCTTCATTTGGAAATTGTTGAAAACTATAATTATCAACTTCGAATCTCAGGGAAACCATGATTTTGTACCTACCCTGCACTTTTTCGGGTTGTTAAAAAAAAGATTTGCATTGCATGCTATAATGTTGTACCCAGGTTCGAATTTCTGGACAACACTATTGAAACGTTCACCGGTAAACAGATTCCGTATAATCATTCTTCCCTCCTACTCAAAAATTATCACAGGTATTTGAAGATGGTCCAGATAATTTTCACCCCCGCCGAAACGGCTCCTTTTATTGTTCCAGAGACCTTAGAATGACCAATTCTTTTTTTGTAATTAACAGGTACTTCACAAGTTTTCAACTTTTTTTTAGCTGCTTTTATCTGCATTTCAATGGTCCAACCATAGGTTTTGTCTTTCATTCCCAATTCCATTAACGAAGTGTATTTGATTGCTCTGAAAGGACCGAGGTCTGTGTACCTAACACCATGAAACAGACGCATTAAACGCGTAGCCAGCCAATTCCCAAATCGTTGAGGAAAGGTCATGGAGCCTTTTGCACGATTTCCCAAAGCCCTGGATCCAATGACCATATCCATATCCTGTTCGAGAATAGGAGCAACAACTTTTGGCATTTCCGCTGGATAATCCGAATAATCGCCATCAAGAAATACAATAATATCAGGTTTTTCAGTCATTTGAGAGGCATACTCCATTCCTTTCAGGCATGCCCAACCATACCCCGGACGTGTTTCATCTAACACGATTGCTCCGGCAGTTGTTGCCACCTCTTTTGTTCGGTCAGTAGAATTGTTATTGCACACCAGTACATCTGACACTAAATCTGTAGGAATCTCCTGAATGACCTTATCAATGGAGGCTTCCTCGTTCATTGCAGGAATGATAACTACTATTTTAGGAGATGTTTTCAAGCTAAAAAAATATCTGCCGAAATTAGTGAGATTTAATTACTGTTAACTTGTCGCGCTAACTTTCTCAACCATCAATAAATAGCAACCTCCTTGGCATAAGCATTGTATGAACAGGTAATAAATTGCCAGTAAAACTGTATTTTTGCTACTACTCTATGAATATAGTTCGCACACTACAGCACGTGTTTCTTGTTTCCGGTATTCTTCTATGGACCTACGCCTCTGCGCAACCCAAAGACAATGAAGAGTGCCGAAAACTGTATAATGCTGAGCTTTTCAATGAAGCTTATGCCTGTTATTCTGCAGATGACAGTGAACTGTTTTCCGTTTACATGTCCGCTTATTTGGCCAGGTTTCTTGAGAAGAAAAAAGAATATCGTTTTTGGTCAAAGAAACTGCGAAAGAACTTTGATTCGCCATGGAAGTATTACTACTGTGCAAACCTTCATCCGGTGAACTCAAAGAAATTTGTCAAATACCTGAACAAAGGGTTAAAGGAGTACGAAAATGACACCCTGTTATTAATGGAAAAAGTCAATTATTTCATTGAAATTGAAGAATACGAAGAAGGAATCCCCTTAATTGAGAAATTGATAGGACTTAAGAAGGATGATATTGAACTCTATCTGACTGCTGGAGATATCTACAAGTGGATTTCAAAATATCAGAAAGCCATTCCATACTATGAAAAGGTCCTTGATATTGATTACAAGAATCATGAGGCCAATTATAATATAGGCATGATCTACTATGGACAGGCTACGGACCTATTACAAAGAACATCAAGTGACAAACCAGAGGATGAGCTTGAACGCATGCGGAAAGAAGCATTAAGTTTGCTTAAGAAAGCCCTGCCTTATCTGGAATATGCCTTTGAAGGTGAGCCAGAAAATGCCAATCTCAAATCTGCCTTGTTAACGTGCTATTTGCATCTGGATATGGAACAGGAATATAACACCTTGAAAAACTCCTAGCTCCTATTTTTCGATTTTAAAACCATCATTTCCCAGCACAATAGGTCCTTCATTGCCTAAGCGCTTTTCCTCAGGTCCATTTTCAAGCTTCAGCACCCCTCTAGGACAAACCGCAGAACAAACACCACAACCCACACAGGAAGCACGGACTATATTTTGCCCTTTTTGTGCATAGGCACGAACATCTATACCCTGTTCGCAATAAGTTGAACAGTTTCCACACGAAATGCATTGACCACCGTTTGTGGTAATTCTGAAACGGGATTTGAATCGCTGAATAATTCCCATATAAGCTGCCATGGGACAACCAAACCTGCACCAAACCCTGTTACCCAGTAACGGATAAAATCCTACACCAACAATACCAGAAAAGATGGCTCCAATGACAAAGCCATACGGTTTTTGGAAGTAAGTATAGATCTCCAGACCAAAGAAGGTTCCCGTATTAAAGAAATAGCCGTATAGTGTAACAGCTGTCATCAGAAAGACCAAAACCAAAACAGCATGAATGAGCCACCTTTCAAGTTTCCAGGCAGATAATTTTTTTGAAGATAAATGTCTGTACGGATCTCCGGCAGTTTCTGCCAATCCACCACATCCGCAAACCCATGAGCAATACCAGCGTTTACCAACGAAATAAGTTATAATTGGTGTTACGATTAAAAACAGTAATATCCCCCAAACCAGATAGATCATTCCTATCGGTTGATATGCTTTTTGTTGCATAGCATCCAAATGCCATCCATAGAAAAAGTCATAATCAAGTGGCCAAACATTTTTAAGATCTGCATCATACCATCCCAAATATTCTCCACCCTGTGATACATCATTGTAATTCATACCTGCCAATATCTCCGGTACTAAATAGGCAAGCCCAAGTTGTGCAATCATCACAGAAATGGTGCGAATAATATGATACCGATTATGTCGGTACTTGACAATAAATTTAATGCCAAGGGAAACGATAACAAGTGTATAAATACTACCATACACAAACCACTGGCTGGCTGGTTTTCCTTTGAAAAAATAACTGAGAGGATCAAAGAGCGCAATTAATCCTTCATTGGTTCCGTTTACTCCGGTTTGATATCCTAAATAAGAAGGGAACCAATATAAAAATACGTAGAAAGCTGTTAGCACAATTCCTACTGCCCAGCCAATTGCACCCCTGGCGGTATGACTTCTAAAGTAAACGCCATCATTCTTGATGCCTGCAGTTTTTCCGGCATAGGTTCCGTAAGTGAACATCACCGTTCCAATAAAAATGGAGAGAATCACAACGGTCAGCCAGGCAGCATTGTTGGTCAATGAAACGCCTCCCCAGGTAATCAGAATTATACCCGTTCCGGATAAGGCCAGTATCATTCCTAACTTTTGCCAGAGGTTTAAATACTGAGCGTATTTTCCTGAAACTGAAAAATTTAATTCTTGTTCTGCCATTTATTTGTCAAGCGCTAATCAGTTTTCTCCACCATTTTTGTGGCTTTAATCGTATTTCTTTTCCCGTGCTATCATTAAAGCCCTGGACTATATCTTTTTCGTAATGCGAATAAAATTCGGGATCAAAATTGGCATTGCGTAACTCGGTCATTACGGTTTCAATAGAAGCCTTTTCTTTCAACCATTTATCAAACAGATCATGGCGCAATCGAATACCAAATGTATTTATCCCAATAAACTCATCTGTGTTTTTGTTCCAGATCAAATGCAGACAAATTTTCTCTTTTTCATGTTCCCAATAATAGTCTGCCTGATTTTCTTTTAACTCGTTGAATACCCAACCGTAGGTTTGATATTCGATATCAAAAAATTTAGCAGAGTTAAACCAGGGCCCCGGATTATAGGACATTTTATTACCACAAATAGTTTGTGCCACTGTTTCGCCCATTATTCTACCGGTATACCACACCTGTTCAATATTTTTTCTTCCGTTAACGGTTTCCTTAAATTGTGCGCAATCTCCAATGGCATAGACATCCGGAATATTCGTCTCAAAAAATTCATTCACCACTACTCCACGGTCAATTTCAAGTTTAGATGTCTTGAGAAATTCAACATTGGGTGAAACACCTGCTGTCAAACCGACCAACTGGCAGTCAATAACCTCTCCGTCTTTTGTTTTAACTGCTTTCACTCGACCATTTCCATTGTCAATAATTTCTTCCAGCTCAGCATTGAGTCGAAGATCAATGTGATGATCATCCCGAATGTGTTTAGAGATCATTTCCCCTTCTTCTTTTGGCAATACATTCCCCCAAAAAACATCTTCCCGTACAAGGACAGTAACATCAATTTTACGAGTAGCTAACATTTCAGCCATCTCCACACCAATTAATCCGCCACCCACTATTACTGCGCGTTTTGTGTCTCTGGAATTATTCTCAAGTAGTTGTAAATCCTGATAGGAATATAAGCCCTGCACCCCATTGAGGTCTTCTCCCGGCCAGCCAAATTTATTTGACTTTGATCCTGTAGCAATGATGAGCGCATCATACGTCACATTTTCTCCAGATTTCATTTCCAGCATCTTGTTATCCGTGTCCACGTGGGACACATAATCAAACATCAGATCAATCCGATTCTTTTCCCAGAACCAATCTTCATACGGCTTGATGTCTTCATAACGCATGTGTCCCATGAAAACATACATCAATGCCGTTCTTGAATAAAAATGCTCAGTTTCAGCAGAAATGATGAGTATTTCTTTGTCGCTATTTTTGCGGATATGGCGGGCTGCAGTGACTCCGGAGATTCCATTTCCAATAATAACGACTTTACTCATATTTAGAAATAATTTCTGTTTTTGATCGATTAATATAAGGATTACTTACTACCTGACACAATCCTTATTAGTTCGCATGAATTCTTTGTCTCAAATATTCTTCAGTTTTACTGATCGACTCCCGATCAACAGCATACACTGTCAGTTGGATCAACCCGGTTCCAATAACCTTTGCTCCTGTATTATCATTATCTACTGCCCAAGGACACTCGTAGATCCAATGTTCTAATTTTGGCATAATTTCATCTGCAGATTTAGCTCCAAGGTTCAAAGTAAGCTGTGCTGAATGTAGTTTCCCTTTTGCCTGACGCTTAATAAATATCGCATTGCTTAATTTACGGAATGGAACAGTTACCAATTCTTCTTTATCCGTCTTGATCTGAATATTTCTTGGGTTGATTTCCTCAATAATTCCGTTATAGCTATCATAACGCACGGGGTCATAACGTTTAAATTTATTCTCCAGTCTGAAAGCGATTCCTGCAAAAATATCTCTCCAAAAATTGAATCCCGCTAAAATTACTACGACCAATATAGCACTGGTGATGTAAATGCTGTCGCTCAACAATTGATACAGACCAAAAACCGTATATACAGCCCAGGTTAGCACCTCAATACGATAAATAACTACCCGTGTTTTTCGTATGGCTCTTCTTGATCCCAAATACGGGACAACATATTTCCTTACCACATAGAAAAAACCAATGAGTATAGCGGCAATGATCATTAATCCGATCACCGTGTTCACTGAGATTTCGCCAAAATGATAGGCGCTTATCTGTTTGTTCAGTGCCTGCCAGTTATTTGATAAATCCCAATTCATTTAGCCAATTTTCAATATAAGGTTTTGCCACCGGGTCTAAATAGATGGCATCTCTCTCATTCTTTTTTACCACACCTGCCAATAGCAATACTTGTGTGCTTCTATCTATCCAATTTTTATGTTGACGTCCGTATAATTTTAATAACTCCGGTTTTGTTAATCCGTGATGGATGAAAAGCTGATAGATTAAATTTCTTAATTCTACTCGAATAAGCGCTGGAAATTCAATTGTTTCAGGAGAACTGATAATAAGATCGTTGTCTATTTTTTCATCTATGCTTGCAATCCACTGGGTGAGCGCCAAACCTATCACACCGCGTGATGTTGTATGATATTTACTTAAAAATTTATTGATCTTTCCGGGTGATAAATTTCTTTCTGACTCACCATTGATATGCGCAATCAAGCCACCGGTTTTATGTCTGTTCCAAATGGCGTCTCTTATTTGCAATGATGTTAGTGGTGCCAATATCACTGATCGCGCCACAACCGACTGAAGTTGTGTATGTCGGGCCATTAGCTGATAGGAGTGAATATTTGCATTCATGACGAAAAAATGTTGTCCGCTATATTGATCCACCAACCTTACAATTTCGTTTATCAAAACATCACCGTCTTTGGCCTTCATCCACCAACGCTCCAAATCCTGTAATACAAAAGTAGACTTAGGAGGAACGGATTCCATAATTGTTTCCATGGTTTCACGTATTCCCGTGGCTCTTTTCACAGCTTTAAGCAGGTCTTCTTTCTTTCGCGTTTTATTAATTGGAGGATGTACGTGATACGTTTTCCCTTTTAACATGTAGTTTGCTACATGTGTGGTTAAAAATGTCTTGCCGGATCCCGGAGATCCTAGTATCATAATAGCTCCACCCGAACCATAGTTAATGCGGTCAATTGTCGCCTGAATTTTATCGATCTCACTTTTTCTATTCTCTAGTGCTCCTCCTTCAGAATAAGCAGAGGCTAAATAGAGCTGCTGATAATAGAAAGGTAAATCCGCTTTAATGGATATTGCATCCATAAAATCACCCAAAATACCTTGTTCAGAGATCGCTGTTTTATACTTACGCTTGTAGGTAGTTGCCGTGATATCCTGCTGTTTTTGAACAAAATAATTGAGACCGGAACGAATCTTTGAACCAACTGTTTTATTGACAACTTTTAATGCTTCTTTTATTCCTGATCGGCGCTTGTGTTGCTTAACATATTGTTGTAACGAATCTATCTGCTCAATAATCTCGTTAATATCCAAAGCCTTTCTTAACCCCTCTCTTCGATCTCTTAGCTCAATAGTAAAAGCTTCCTGTGCCGTTTCAATTTGCGATTCACATTCTTCAATTTCGGCTTTAGCATTTCGAATTGCAACAATTAATTTATCCACCTTCTCTGAAGAAGCATAATTATCCAATCCTGACTGGATCATATTTGATCCATTAATCATTTTACCAATGGCCCGTTTCAGCTGATCATAAAACAACTGTATCTGTTCGTGAATTGGATCTTCAAATTCTCTTTTTACAAGGTATTCTGCAATATCTCTTAACCCCACATGATCCGTTTGCACTTCGTTGCCCTGATGTTCTCGTATTTGGTTAATTGACTGCGCAGTCATTAATTCCAGATCTTCTGAGACTTCTTCCAGCGCTTTATCAATAGAATCTATCAACTTTCCGACAACAAGTTCTGAATTGAGGAAAATTTCTTCAGCGAGATGGACATCTACCTCAATAATGGATTTTTGATTACCTTTTTCTACTGCTTTTTCAAGGTCTTCTATTAGGTTCCTCAGATGATCAATGTTGTGTTGAAGTCCATTGAGATAAGATTTTTGGGTGTACACAACGGCTTCATCCGAAAATGCCTGGATTCGGGCTGAGAATCGCATTAATTGCACATCTCCCATCAAATGTTGCGTGAACACGTTAATATTTTTTTCCCAATAATCCGGGTACAGCAATAGTTCTTTTCGCAGTGACTTAACCGTGGATGGTCCTTTAGCCTGATACTCCTGAGTTAGAATTGCTTTATACCGCTTTTCAAGAATAATATCACAAAGTTGATTGATATTTTCTCGTTCTTTATTTCGTATACGTTTATAAAAATTAGCGGATAGATTTAGGGCATCTTCATCAATCTCTTTTAAGGCTTCATCCAGTTTTGTTTTGAGTTCTGTTACCTTAATACTTATTTCATCCTTCTTTCTAATAACCAGTAGGAAATCCCAAATAATTTTATGCAACAAGTTTTTGGATTGATGTAACAGGATAATATTCTGATAACCAAACTCCAAAAACTGATCATACGACTCCAGCATACCTTCAGAAAACCAAATGCGTTGAACAGCCATTCTGAACTTCACTTTCCGTTTCGCCTGTTTAAGTTCTTTGTTATTATCATAAACCAGTGAGACAGGAATGGATGATGGCAGATGATTAATAAAATCTTCTTTGTGTCGTATATAGGCAGTAATGTCCTTTGCAAATTGTTCAGATACAATTGGCAATTGGTTTTCTACAGCATCTACCAAAACCAACTCAACTTCTTTCAATACTTTCTCTAACTTTTCGTGCAGTACGGGTAGTTCATCTTCAGGTGTAACATCATCCAGAAAGTTATCCATCAACTCAATAACCTGGGAGATAATGCGGTGATGGTAGTTCTCAATACGCTCCACGGAATGTTCCGTTAACTCATGAACAATTCGGTTGAGTTGACTATCAAACTTTTGAGCGATTGTATTGAATTCCGGATCTTCACAATCATTCAATGGTATTAAATAAGTCTCATCAATACGTTCCGTTTCTGCCTTAATATCAATATGTTCAATCTTAAGGTCAGTTTCTTCAAATTGGGATGATGCTTTGACCAGTAAAGTAGTTCCGATAGTATGTACCAGATTATTCGTTTGGTCCACGAATTTCCTTTCCTCACCTGCTTCAATTTCCGGAATTCCTACAAAAACAAGATCAGCTTCAGATGAGTGAATCTTCATCAGCTCATAGATCGGTTTTTTATCCAATTCGTTATTTACAATCTTTATTTCAGCATTCACTCTAAATTGATCAATCACGTATTGAATGCGGTTTTCAATGATCTTTGAGTCTACATTTGACTCATTTACCAGAAGGACACGCACGCTTGCATGCGACCAGTCAGGTGATGACATGACAAATTTGGCCAGTAAGAGCATTAGTTCCGAATTATTACTCACTCCCCTCCACCACAGATCGATTTTCTCTTGTTTTCTAAATCCCCAACGCGGGTCGTAATCCAGATACAGCACATTATAATCCAGGTCAATGAGTTTCTGGGTCATCTGTGTAAACCAAATTGGATGCTCTGTTTCTCCTGGCCATGCCATCAGCACAGTGTTAGGTTCTACCCCGGAAAACCCAAACGTACAGGCAATAGATTCAATCCCACGAAATAAATTCTGAACTTCCAATTTTCTTCCAAATATCCCGTACTTCTCCAGGTCGTCATCTTTAACAGACTCTTTACTTTTTGGAAATAATACTGTGGCTTCATCATTCTCGGTAAGATCAAAATTGGTAATGATCCCAGCTTGTCCGGACACAGCTTTAGAGAACTCAATCATTTTAGCGCGATTTGTTGAGCCCGTTGAAAACAAGAGAGTATTTGGTTTCCAGTTTCGTTTGTGATCTTGTTTGGCCTCCATCCGCTTTAGACCTTTTTTCACAATGGTTGACCAGACAGATTGCCAAATATCACCTGTCCCCAACGCAATTTGTCTTCTGGACAGCAGGTAGAAAATTGCTGAGATGATAATAATAGCAACAATCATAGCCACAACATTGAGCTGTGACATGATGGTAAAGGTTGCAAGGAACCCCAGTAGCCCTACCCATTTTTTAACTTTAAAAGTTGGGTTGAAATCTGAACTGGCCCAACTTTCAAGAAAGAACGAGAGGTTGATAAATCCGTAAGCCGCTAGATAGAACATGGATACTACCTCTGCTATAACATTCAAATCACCGATCAACACACCTGCTTCCGCAATAATTACGGTTAGTAATAGTGCATTCCGTGGTTCATTATCTTTTCCAACCCCTTCACCAAATATTGCTGGTGTAATTTTATCCATGGACATAGCCTGAAGAATTCTCGGTCCCCCAAGTATTCCACCTAAAGCTGACGACAATGTGGCTCCCCAAACGCCCAGGTAAACCAGAATTGGAATCCAGGCCATTTCAAAAAGAGCTTTGGGGTTTCCTCTGA
The DNA here is from genome assembly GCA_014762645.1 of Crocinitomicaceae bacterium. Taxonomy (GTDB): domain Bacteria; phylum Bacteroidota; class Bacteroidia; order Flavobacteriales_D; family Crocinitomicaceae; genus Paracrocinitomix. Next base: position 5,546 of record JABURP010000100.1, on the reverse strand, counting down.
GGATGTCTGCATCAATTGCGAAATAGACAAAAATGGCCAGAAACATGTAAATAATTAACCCCACGGCAATTGACCCCATAGTTCCAACCGGTATCGATTTCTTCGGGTCTTTCAAGTCTCCGGACATAGCAACACCTGCTGTAAATCCGGTAACCGCCGGGAAGAAGATTGCAAAGACAACAGCCAAATCTTCCGGTTTACCAAGATCTATACCTTCCGCAAGCGAAGAAGCGTTACTACCGTCACCAAAAAAAATAGAAATCAGTGATAAAATAATTGCACCGAGAATAAAAAACTGCGTTTTAATGGCAATTGAAGTACTAATAAAGGCAATGATAGTGAGCACAAGTAACCCAATTGAACCGGTTATCCGGATAGAATCTGAAAAATCCTCACCGGGAACAAACACCCCGTTGTCGTTTTGCACATAGCCAAAACCACCATTAAATACACTGGCCAGGTACTCATTCAGTATTTCTGAAAACCCGACCATATAAAGGGAAATACTCAATGCAGTCGCAACAAATAATGTTAATCCTAATGCTCCGCCAATTGGTAAACCAAGGCTTCTGGAAAGCACATAATATACCCCTCCGGCTCCTACTTTTTTATCCGTTGCAATAGAAGAAATACTTAATCCTGTGGTAATTGAGATGACGTGAGCCAGGAGAATAATGAGAATAGTTCCGGCCAAACCAGCATTACCAACGACCCATCCGAGCCTCAGGTACATAATTACACCAAGGATCGTCAGGATTGATGGTGTAAATACACCTGGAAAGGTTCCAAATTTCTTTCGTTCCGACATCTAAGTTTCTGGCTTTCTCTCTTAAACTAGTTGTTTACGTAAAAATAAGAGAATTGTTCAGTTCGGGTGATACTTCTTGATTGAATTAAAACCGTGAAAAGTGGTATGCAGATAAAGCTCTGAAGCCATGAATATTACTTATCTTTGATATTATATTCGAATATTAGATGGCCAACTCTTTAATGAAAAAGCGACCTTCCGACGCATTACTTACTGATCTAAGTAATATTTGCTTGCAATTAAATAAGGAGGTTGAATCAGAATTTAAAGGCCTTTCTAAGGAGCAATTATTTTGGAATCCGGACAAAAATTCGTGGAGTATTGCGCAGTGTTTTGCTCATCTCAATGCTTTTCACCGTTTTTATGTTCCAGTATTTACAGAGCGAATCAGAAATTCGCGATTTCAGGAACCAGCGGACTATTTTCAAAGTTCACCTTTAGGGAACAGCACCTATTTAAAAGTGAAACTGGGGAAATTAAAAAATGTCAAACGGAAACTTAAATCTCCAAAAGATTACAATCCACTGATTAATAAGAACCTGAAGATGGAGAATGTAATTGAAGATTTTCTGAAATACCAAAATCAAATGCTTGAGGTATTAGAGAAAGCCAGGAAGATCAATATTCGAAAAACAAAAACGCCATTTTCGGTGAGGCCTATTGTGAAATTGCGTTTGGGGGATGCCTTTCAGTATATTGTTTTTCACACGGAAAGGCATGTAGAGCAGGCTAAAAAAGTAATGGAGCACCCCAACTTTCCAAAATAAGATCGTTTAGGATCTGAATTTTTCCAGGAAGCGTTTTTTGTGGTTCTCTTTTAACTCAGCCAGGTTTTCCGGTACACCTTTTTTCCATCTTTTATGTGACCAAAGCCAGAATTCAGGCGCCTCTTTAATTATAGATTCTAATTGCCTAACATAAGTCTCTGTAATGTTACCATACGGTTCATTTTGAGGGTCTCGGGAAATCAGTTGCAATTCAATCTCATAATACCCGCGTTTAACTTTATGGATAATTGCATTGACCACTGCAGAATTAGTTTGATTCGCGATAATTTCGGCACCAAAATAAAATGCGGTTTCCTGCCCTAAAAACTGGGTCCAGTAACAATTTTCATCCTTACCCGGAGATTGATCATTCAAGATAAGCGTTGCAGTCAGAGTATCACCATATTCTGCTAGAACTTCCTTATAGTTACCTGAATTTACGACCTTCATCCCAAAACGTTCTCTTCTGTCATTCAGCTTTTTATCCCAAAATTTATTGGACAAAGGCATCCCAATTCCAACAGCCTGATAATCGAATAGAAGGCTTTGCCCATTGATTAGAAATTCCCAATTATTGTAATGAGAGGAGAGCAAAAGCACATTCCGTTTTTCTTCGTAGAGCTGAGACATTACCTCGGGATTCCTTACGACCAACCTCTTTTTCAACTTCTTTTCAGAGATGGTGAGATTTTTAACTGACTCGGCAAATAGATTCGAAAAGTAGCGGTAAAATTGTTTGGCGATCCTTTTTCTCTCTTCCTCTGATTTATCCGGAAAAGAATTTTTGATATTGTTTCGGACGACTTCTTTACGATAGGGAATAATATAACGTATCACGACATAAAATACATCTGACACCCTGTAGATCATCCACAAGGGCATATAAGACCATGGTAACGTCACACAGTAATATAGAAATCTATCCAGCAATGTTGGGTTTTAATTACTAATCTACGATTAATTCCTTATCTAAGAACTGAAAACTAATGAACGGTACCTTGCAGTTTTAATTGTTCGCAAAGTTCAGTTCACCATTCTTCATTTTTTTATAATAGATAGCCAGGTAGCCGAGCAGTTCAGAAATTTGAGTAAAAGCTTCTTCAGTAGAAGCGGTGAATTTCTGTCCTTTAAGTTTCAGGATCATTTTGCTGTACAGTGCATTAAACCCTACTTCGATAATATTAATATCTCCTGAATTACTTTTAGCCTGAAAATCTTTCAACGCCGGCAGAGCCTTTTCAAATCTGCCTTTGTAATTTTTATCGTTCAAAATATTGAGCAAGGTATTGTGAAGCATCAAAAGCTCCATAATGATCTCGTTAATCTCAGAAAGGTGTCCTTGTTTCTCAATACCCTCTCTTTTCATTTGTTTAATAAGGGATTGATACCAGTCTTTGTATTCAACTAACAAAGTTTCATCCCGAACCTGAGGCTCGATAATAGTGTTGATAATAGTATCAAGATCAAGATTGTTGGCCCTTATCAGGTCTTCAATCTGAAACATGTAGATCACATGTTCTGCTATATTGTTTTCCTTAGTTCGTTTAGCAATAAGCATTACTTATCTTCTTCCTCTTCTTCTGAACCATTTCCGGATGATGTTTTCTTATATTCCTTATTAACATGATTAAGGAATTGTTTGGTAACATCAAACTCAGGATTAACATAAATAATATTGGTCGCCATTTGAAATGAGATTAGCATGTCAATCTCATTTTCTTCACAGAAGCTTTTGGCATATTTTTGAAGTCGTTTATATAGCGTTAGCATTAACGTCTCCTGTTCTCCGGCAATTTTCATTTGAAGGTTTTGCTCAAACTGGGCCGCTTCCATTTGTTTTTGTTGAGCTTCCGAGTAATATTGCTCCTGTTCTCTAGGCAGCAAGGTTCCCATATCTTCCCATTTCTTTTGCCATCTTTCAATCTCACGTTGTTTAGCTTGCATTTCATCTTGCCCACGCTTGTTTGAGGCTTCAATTTCTTTTTGAATTTCCTGAACAAAATCAGATTTACTAGTAATAGTATCTGAATTGTAGTAGGCGATATTCAATAGTCCGTCTCCTTCAAAATTTACTTTAGTTGAGAGGGAATCTGGAATATCAAGATCATTAGCCGAGTTACCTCCAGGCATTTTTACAAATAAGATGATCACCGCGATCACCAACACTGCGTTTATTCCCAGTGATATCTTAGCTAATTTATTATTGTCCATTTCGTAGTTTTAATTAAGCTCCGGCAAAATTAGAAACAATATCTACAATTGAAAGGGTATTGAACCATAATCGCACACAATAATTTCAAGCGTTAAGATTTATTAACAAAAAACCCCCGCAATTGCGAGGGTAAAAAAAACCAATTGTAATTGTAATTAAGAAGCTTCAACCAGATTGGGCTGGCTTATTGAATAGCTAATAAAATCAAATGGGAATTTGACCATAAAAGCGTAGTCTTGTCCTACCTCAAACATATCTTCGTCTGCTTCATTGTAATGCCATTGGACCTTTACTACTTTATCTGAATCTGCAATTTCATTTAGCTTATACAGTAAAAATAGCAGACGTTTTGAGGAGGATATATTGAAGTACTCAAGATCAATTTTAAGTACTGTCTCATCTAGCGGATTCGCTACATAGTCATCAAACCAGTTCAGCACCTCCATATAAAATTCTTCTGCATTATCCGGAATGGACTTGCCTTTAATTTCAAAGACGTTGTTTGCAGGATCAAATAAAATTTCTGGGGTTTTAACTGTAGCTTGAATACGTAATGGTTCCATAAAAAAGTGTATGTCCTAAATATTTTACATAAATATCCGAATTATAAATGAAAAGGTTACGTTAAATTCTACTAAACCATCAAAAGTTTAGACTAAAAATGAATCTAAACAGATGACGACTTTAAATCGGTTTACGGATTGATCGTATGAAAGTCAAAAAGCCGTTGAACTGGGCTTTGAATACATTGATCCAGATGGAAGTTTTCTATAGACGCCATCACCCTGAGTTCCCTGTAAAATGCGGTTCCGACGCTCCCCACAACTGAGAAATGGTCCAGGGCAAATTCCTTTGCTAAAGGCGCAACGTTCTGACGCACAAAGGCTTTCAAATATTCATTGAGAATAGAGGTTAATTTTTCATCTACGGCTTCAGCAAGTATCAACGGAACTTTTGCAATTAAATCCAGACGATTATTTGAATAAATCTCATGAATGATTTGATCCTTTGTAAATTCGATATGACTTTCAATGTACTCTTCTGTTCTATCTGAAAAGTCACCATTTAACCAGGCAGAGATAATTCGTTGGCCTAATTCAAATCCACCCCCGAGATCATCTATCAAATACCCGTAGCCTCCTCGTCTCTTCACGATATCACGCCCATTGTAATAAGCTGCAAGCCCCCCAGTGCCGAGAATGCAAATAATTCCTTCTGACTGGCCAAAAGCGGCGCGCCCGGCTCCCAAAATATCATCAAATACCTGAATTCTTTGAATGGACTTATTGGAAAAAAGATTTTTTACAAAGTCCTTGTTTTCTTTAGAACCAAGCCCACTTCCATAAAAATAGACACTTGACCCCTCACGAATATCTACCCCTTCTTCAATAGCAATTTCGAAAGCACCATTTTTTCTGTTCGGATTAAAACCCGGTAATTTTATTTCGTGCTTTTCACCATCCACCTCATACATTAAATCTGTTTTAGTGGATCCTGATTCAAAAAGGTAAACATCCTTCATATACCTTAATTTACAAAAACGTCCCCTAATTACAATGAATCAGGGGACGTTTTTCTATTCTCTATTTTAACCAGGAATTCTAGTCCTGTTCTTGTAATTTGATAAGATTTAATGCAGACCCTGCTTTAAACCATTCAATCTGAGCTTCATTATAAGTATGGTTCACTTCCATTGTGTCTTTCTAACCATCTCCGTGCTCAACTTCTAAGTTAAGTGGTTTTCCTTCTTAAAATTCAG
>JABURP010000084.1 GCA_014762645.1 Crocinitomicaceae bacterium | reverse complement strand
ATGACTGAACTAAGAGAATCATAGATCGGTTTCATATTCTGTCCTGTCCGGTTAATGCGACCCCGTTTCTGAACTTCGGTACTAATATCCAGTTCAGGTTGAATGATCGTCATTACTCGTTGCTTAACTTCTTCTGCCGGAACTTTGTCGGTCACAATCGCATGAGCAGAAGCACCGGTACTACCGGAGCGGTTGACCAACAGTACATCAATCTCGTTGTCGTTGAACTGGCGAAAGGCATCATTGGTATTGATCTTTTTTCGCGGTTGAATCAATCCTTTATTCGTTTTCAGATTCAATTGTAGACGTAATTTCCTTCCCGTTACCTCGGCAACAGAATACCCAGCTTCCTCAATCTTTTGAATAATGACATCAATCGGTGAAATGGTAATCCCTGTGGATGCGGTTTTAATCGCCTGTAAAATGCGGTTATACTCTGTCTGTGCATCAGGCGATAATTCGGTAATGTCAAATACCTTAAAATCGCGCTGACCGTCTGGTAAGGTCACGGTATAGCGCAACACTCCTTCAAGTCCTTTTTCCAGCACAAGCGCAAAATCAGCACTGACCGTATCGCCAACAGCCGCATTTCTGCCATAGTCATCTTCCAGTTGTTCAATAAAACTTCCCATTGTACTGGCAAAGGCCACCAGGGATTTTTTACCTTCATTAAGCCGTTTGATAACACGGTCGGCTACTGCTTCCGCTTTGATCGAAAAGAGCATCTGGTTAATGATATTGAACACCTTTGAGAAGTAAGGAAGGTTATCTACACCTGCTTTATTGGTTCCCTCTCTCAAATCCACTTCCTCACCTTCAGCCGCCGCAATCTTGTCCAACTCACCAACACGTTTATCAATAAAAGTTTCCTGAAATTTGATAATGTCCCGAATGATTCGTGTAACATTATCAGCAATGGCCATGTGTTCAGCCGATAGTTCCGTTAGTGTCTCGTAGTTAACCTCAATCCCTTCATAGGTGCGTTCCCTTCGGATCATCTGCCCTTCTGCTACAAGCTGACTTGCCAGAATTTCCTGAAGGGCAACACCACCTTTCAAAATGGCCTCCACCAGTTCGTCTTTGGTCATATTCGCCTCAGATATGGCCGTTTTCATGGCGTAAAGGGGCATGTTGTCCGGTCGTTTGGCGAATGTGGCTGAAAGGAACACCGCGCCACTGGCAGAAGCCAGTATGGACTGCATAAAGACCCCGGTATTGGATGAACCACTGGCATTGTGACTTTCGTCCATAACAATAATGCTGTCCTTTGCTATCTCTCTCAAAAAATTAGGTTTGAGGGGTTTCTTTTCGGGCGAATTGAATTGAGAATAAGTTGCAACCACATAGTCATACCCATCAGGTACTTTTCTGTCTTCAAAAATCGCTTTTTGCTCAGGCTGGCTTAACGCCTCATAAACAACGTTCCCGTTCTGATCCTTAATATGTGTCTTACTATCTCTGGAATTGACAATAAAGGGTTTTAGATGAGCAGAACCAATTGCCGAAAGATCCCTGTATATATCCGAAAAAAGATTGGCTTTTTCCGTCAGGAAAATTGGCAACTTACCTTGTTCAACTGCATAGCGTATAATCGAAGCTGCTACACGTCCTTTTCCGATTCCGGTCTGATCTCCGATTATTACGGCTTGTTGCAATGCTTCAATATTGTAAATCGCCATTGCAACAGCATCCGTTTGTTCTGCTGACAGGGCTTTGCAGAGTTGCATTTTAGTACGATACCCTAATCTGTGACGTACGAAATTGTCAATATCTCCACCTACGTCGGCCTTGATGCGATTAACGGCCTGGTGCATTTCAAAACTCATGGCATCCGGTACTTGGGTATCCAATACGTTGCAGGCGTCCGAAGATGGTACGTAAGGTGCGCCCAGTGTTTCATCCAGTAATGCCGCTTCCAGTTCGAGGGCTTCAAGTTCCAATGTGTCAAATTTCTTTCTCTCCATATCTTCTGTATTGACATGAGCCATTACCCTGGTATAAAGTTGATCGAACGAGGTAATGACCGTTTCCAATTCTTTTGTCTTTAAGGGTGCTGCTCCGTTGGGGCTTGACTTTCTCCCGTTAATCAAAATCAACCGGACATCAAATGAGGTTCCCTGCCTTGAATAAAGTTTGGAGCCGTCAATGGCAATGACATCATCCACATGGTAATTGTGATAGAGGTAATTGAAAAAGATGCGGTTCTTGCCTTTTTGGATTCGCCTCTCTGTGTCATACTTTGTATGTCCTCCGATTATGATTGCAGCTTTACCACTATCTTTCATAGTATCCAGTGCGATTAAGGCCATCAAATGATCGAGGTCGGATATTTTGTAGGTATCATACAATACCGGTTCGCCCAATCTGCCAAAGGGCGGATTGGTCAGTACCGCGTCAAATTGATTGCGGTATTGGGCGAAAGGTTGTGAAGCATCCTGGGCAATGACTTTCTTGTAGCCCTGTTCCAACAAATTTTGTCTTCTGATCAGGTCGATTTCATTGACGGTAACATTTTCCGGTTTGGCAGCAATAGTTAACAGTCCGTTTCCGGCAGAGGGTTCAAAAACACTCGAGTCTTTATCTATTCCGCAATAAATACCCATGAGATAAGCAATAGGGGCAGGGGTAGAATATTGTTGAAGAAGAATACTCTGCGAGGTTCGAAACGAAAGGTTAACCTGTCTTTGGTACAAGCTGACAATGTTATCGTACTTGTCCTGAATCGGTTCATTGCGGCTTGCCAACTCACGTGCCGCCATAACAATTCCCAATTCCGATAGTTCCTTGACTTTGGTTTTGTCGGTGATCCCGTATTCTCCGGCTACCTTTTCAATGTATCTTCGATTGTTCTTTTCTCCCGTCCAGAGCGCATGAACGAATTTGGCAATGAACTGTTTTTCGTTCTCAGTTATCCGAGGTGTTTTAGCCGTGTCTTCTATCACTTTTGCACCAGCCGGAACGATCGGATAAGGATTGTCAACACCCATCAACCCCTGATCGGCAAAAGAGGTATAGCTTTCTTTTGTAATGATAAGGCTATCCAGCAGGGCAATGTTCATTTGTTTTGCAGCCAGTTTTAACTGTTCGGTAATTTGAAGGTCAGCCTGACTTGGTTGTGTGTTTCCACTTGGATGATTGTGAGCAATAATCAGTGAACCGGTTAACGATTTGAGTGCGGCGGCTAAAACCAACCGGATATCGAGTACCGTTCCATCAATACCACCTGATGAATGCTTGTAATAACCAATTGGATGATTGGCACGATCAAGCAACAATACAAACATGGATTCCCTGAGTTCTATCTCACCTTCATTATACAGGGAACGAATAATATTGGCGACATCTTCGGAACGTTTTATCTGTGTTGATATATCAATACCCCTTCGGTGAAATTGTAAAGAGATTTCCGGCAAATTCGTCTGATCGTTGATATGTTGTCTCTGCTCACTCATCCCCTTGCCTTTGAATCAAAAACTGAATGGTATTTTGCAACTCCTTTTTTTCAGACCGTAATTGTTCAATTACGACCTTGTCATTATCAGGGTGGTACACCTGATGCAACACCCCCAGATAAAAGCCAATGCTGCCTATGAATCCAATAACAGAAAGCAGAAAGGTTAGCCGGGGATAGTCCGGGGTTTTCGTTTTCTTATCTGAATCATTCTTAACAACACCCAATCCGAAACGTTTTAGCAAACTTTTTATAAAAGTCTTTTTGTGCTTCCGATAGTGATACTTGTTTCTGCATTTATCAGAGCAATAGATTTTCCGGACGTTGGTTGTCCAAAAAAATTCCCTGCAATGTTTACAGGCTTTGTTGTAGCCATCAACGCCATGAACCTTTAATAGTGTTTCCTCTCTCTCTATCTCCATCTCTCGTTTTTTTGTTTATGCGGCAGCTAATTCGTCCTTCCCATTCAGCCACCAGTATCCTGCCGCTAATGCTCCGGCTGCCAGGAGCCCTATTGCGGCACGTTTAAGTGCCGTTCTGAACTCCATTCGGCGATCAATCAAAGTGTAGGTAAACACATTTCCATGCACCCTTTTGTGCATCTCACACAGTCGCATAAAAAAATTAAAATCCTTTGCTTTCTGAAATACCTGGCAACCTGCCGAATGATTGTCAATCGTGTAGGTCGTTCCTGTCTTTCGTGCCCGGTGTATATTGATTCCAAACATGCCCCAATCCGGTCGGCCATTATAGAAATCCAACAAAGAATCTCTATTGTAATCACGGATCACCTGTACCTTACCCAATCGCTGACAAAGTGCATAGTATTTTTCCCTGTGCCGTGCGATCTTGTAGGTGTTCAAATACTGCCCCGGTGCTAACATGGCTGTCCCTTGCGGATGCATGGGATTCTTTAGCCAGTAAGTGCCGGGGTCAGTAGTGATGGGAAAAACAAAATGCTTCCACTTTTTTATCAGACCTTCCGAAGTGTTGAAGAAAATATGCAGTTCATCATCAAATCGGTTGGGTGCGGTACTTCGTGACCGCACCCCCCAGATATTGAGTTTAAAGGGTTCCTTGTAAATAATAAAACCCCTTCTTACAGCTATATTCCTGATCCTCGCTAACATGGTCAGTTCTGTTTACCTGTCAAGACCTTATCTGATCTCGTAAAAATCTTTTTCGTTAATCAGGGTGTAGGAAAACTGGTTTTTCCAGTATTTGATTCCCTGATCCACCAGAAACATGAAGTAGTCCCAGTTCGCCTGAATACCTCCGCATCCAGCACTGTTTCTTCCCACATTAATGTCGATTTTACCCACAGATTCACGGTGAATGTTCAGCCCGATTTTGCCCTTGTAGATCTTCCCGGTGAATTCAAGGTTTTCATCCCGGTCATTGTCCCGGTAGTATGGCATTGCCTTATCCTGGCACAGCGCATAGTATTGTCCCCTGTGCTTGCGCTTTTTCATGGTTCCCAAATGCTGCCCTTCACATAGCACCGCACATCCATTCGGATGCAATGGATTTTTCAAATAATACAACCCAGGTTTGGTGGTATAGTGAAAATAAACAGCTTGCTGTTCGCCCAGTTCATCCCGGTAAATCACCATCATGGTTTCATTGTAAAAGTCCATGATGGTACTGGCTGACCTGATCCCGATAATATTCAGATCAAACGGTTTGTTCCCGTCAAAGAATTTGTACTTTTTGTTTGCCAGTACTTCTTTGACCTGTTTTATAGTTGGTTTAAACATAGCCTATTGTATTGGTGTTCGTATAAAGAATCTTGTCGTCCAGGGTTTTGAATTTGGCGACACCGTTTCGGGCATCCAAAAGTTCCCCCAGTATGGTATTGCGCGGAACTCTCAGGCGTTTGCCTTTGGCGTTCCATACCATTGTTGGTTGCAGTGATCTGATCTGATCGCAAAGCACTTCTCCCACTCCGCTTAGTGACCACTGACTACCGTTGTACTTCAGTCCCATGCGGTAGAAATGGGTATTGAGTTTCTTTTTCTCCGCAGAGGAAGTGAATTGAGAAAGCAAGGCATTTACAAGTGTTTTACGAACTCCGTTGATGCGCTTTTCTTTAAAATATCCGTTGACCTTTGCATAACCGGTAGTTGTAAAAATTTTGGAAAGCAACCGCACTGCTTCGCTAAAGTTGTCACTGATAACGGCGTCATGAAGCAGGGAAGCCAGTAAAGCAGGTTTGAATTTGTTTTTGGTGGTTGTAGGTGTTGAACTGTCCGTACTGGAAATTCCTGCACCACCGACCAACTTTGTAAAAGTCTCTGCGGTAATAACCGTTGGCAGCCCTTTTGAGATAAGCGCGTTCTCTGTTTCGGAACCCCAATCACCATCCACGCCGTAACGCGGTAAAATACTCGCGCCATAGGTTTTAATCAGTGCCTCCTGTAAGTTCTTTACCAGTTCACCGCGACTGCCCTTTTTGAGTGGAAAGCCGGAACTGCCACCAGAAGACGACGAACCGGACGAGCTGCCGGATGAACCACCGGATGACGTTGCTACCCTGTCGGGTTCAAAATCACTTTGATTGTCCACTAATCCCGGTTTGTTCTTTGGCCGTGTTGCGAAGTAAATTGCTGCTCCTGCTGCAACCACTCCAAAACCGATCAATACATATTTAACCGTGTTGTTTTTCTTAGTACTCTTGTTCCCCTGCTGCTTTTCCATCTCTCTTATTTTCTTGGTTTATTCCTAATGATCTGCCTGTATTTTTCGATCTCAGAACTGCTTAAATCTCCTGCTATATCAGTTTCCAGTGTGACCCCATAGAGGTCTAAATAGGCCACTGCCGTATCGAGGTAGGCTTGTTGTGTTGGCAGTTCAGCTATGACCGCTTCGACCGCTTCTTCATCTGTTCCCCAGAAAAAACCTCCCCACCTGTAATTAAAGGCGGCGTTCAGCCGTTTGGCCCATCCGTGCGGATCATAAATCACAGCACCTTGTTGCGCATCTTTGGCCTTTTCAGGCTTGGAATTGATTATCGCCAGCATTTCATTGTACTCTGATTGCTTTAATTCTCCAGTCATTTCTTCTACCAGGTTATCCCCTCTGAACAATCTTCGATAAGAAGCCTGCACTTTTCTAAAATCTTCCTTTGAGGGTATTTCCCGAAGTGTATCTCTCAAAAGTTTTTCATCCGTTCCCGGCCAACCGTTATTGTCAAAAGCGTTCTGGATCAACTTTGCCCATGTTGAATGTTTATTCCTTCCCAGACTTCTGTTTTCTTCATGTTTGGCAACCTGATTCCGATAAAGCCTGATGCCAAAGAAGATGGTAGTTGCAGCAATCAGGGAGATCCCCAGACCGATTGCAATGGTATTGATACGCCTGCGTTGCTCCGGGTCAAGACTTTGCCACCAGCTTTGTTTTTCTGTTTGAACAACAACGGTTGCATTATCTGATCCCCCTGACGCTTTGACTGCCTTCTGCTTCATCCCTCTCTTTTCTTGTTCCTTGCGATAATAGCTGCGTTCTTTAAAGCCTATTTATAGGCCCAAAAATTGTTTGGCAAGTGCTACCTTGTCAGGATCATTTTTGGCAACGTCGGCTAGTGCCGCGAGTGTTTTGGCATCCAAGTAGGCTGCCAGTGTTCCCAACGCCTGCGCTTTTGTGGTTGCCTCCTTTTTGTCTCCACTGATCGTTATGCTGAATTTATGCTTCATCTTCATCCTCCTTTCCGTCTTCACTGTCACCTGAAGGTGATTCTTCATTGATTTTATCAAGTTCCTTTTTCAACTTCTTTTGCAAATGAGGATAAGCCGCCAGTACGCTCATCCATCCAATTGCGTTTTTCATGGTTTCCTCTCCATGTTCTTCAAGCATTTCTTCAAAGAATTCCCTTGTTTCGGAATATTCCTCATCATCCTCGTCCGCCTGAACTTCAACATGCACTTCACTTTGGGGCTGGTTATGTGCCGCTGGTGCGCCTTGTAATGAGCCTCCCTTTCTTAGCAAAGTGATCTGACTCAATGCCTGTATGCCCTGATTGATGGCACTATTAACATTTTCCGGTGTCCATTTTGAATGTCCCTCAATAACCTCTTCCAGTTTTTCGATCTTTTTGGATTTCTCCTTTAGCTTTGATTTGAGTTGTTCCAGTTCAAATTCCAGTTTCTGCTTGTCCAATGCTTTTTTGATTTCCCCCTGAACATCTACATTGTTTTGTGGTACACCGGAAAGGGCATTATGCAGATAGAACAGGTAGGTGTTACATTTTGGGGAATATCCCGAATAGAGTTTTACCTCCACTTTTTTTGTGTGTTTGTTCAGAAAAGGCAGATACCCATTGAATTTTCTGGCATCACAGGTACGGGCTACAACCGTTTCACCATCCACGTGAACCGAGTAGTACTTTTTCTCACCTATATTGTGAAAATTTTCGAGCATTGATTTTATCCGCTCGATATTTTCAGCACTGTACGGTTCTGTAAATAACTGGCTGCCGTTCGACTTTCGTTCGACCTCCAAATGTCCGTTATTGTCTGTTTCCATCTCCTCCATAATTCTCGTTTTTTATGCTTCCTTCTCTAACTTTGGTATGACCTGGATAAACCTGACACTAAGTGTCCTTTTACTAAGGTTTTCCAGTTTTATCAGTCCCCTGTGGACGTGTTGTTGTTCGTTAATTGTCATCTCGTCAAGATGAAAAATCCCTGCCTTGCTCTCTATCTTGATCTCCGCATTTTCTCCAATGAGGATAAACAGATGGTTCTCCGCCCTGATTTGCTTTTTCTCCAGACCGTCCAATACAAAATGACGGTATCGCAGGATATACTTTTTGCCTACTCCCAGTTCTTTCATTTTGAACTTGGCAATCTCTATGGCCGTTCCTTCTCTCATTCGATATAGTCATTGAGTTTAAAGTAAATTTTTAGGTCATAATTCACCGTATCACCCGGATTAGCATTTACCGAATTGTCCTCGTAGTACGCTTCAACCAGCGTGTCCACAATGGGTATGTCTGTCGAAAAGTATTTTGAGCGACCACCTGTAAACCACCATTCTGTTTTGCGTGCTAATCCAGGCTCATTAAAATCGTAGTAACCTCCGAGCGCATGAGTTGGATAAAAAATATCCTCTGCGTAAAATACATCCCTTTTCTCCGGGATGCGCAGGCGTAGCCTGCCTCGTTCTACATTTCCGACCTGGACTTCTTCGCCCGGCGGTACATCTTCACCATCCGGTGGCGGCGGCGTGGGTAGGGTATCACCTGCTTTCGGAACAACCGTTACCTGTATGCCTGTGATCTTGCTGATCCGGCGCGGCAACCTGATCTGAAATTGCAGTTTTGCCCCTGCTTTCTTTACCTGCTCGATATGTATTAAATGCCTTTTCACAATTATGAAGTATCAATGTTCAATTAGCAATTACTAACACCTGTCTCCCGGAATTGAAAAAAAGTAAAAGGTGACCCGATATGGCCTGAACGCGGCATCCGGATTGGGATGATCCTGGTCAGTGTACCAAACTTCTACTCGTCCGTTTCCGGTTTCCTTCAGCCCGATCTTAATCATGCGCTGATTGGGTGGCACTGAAACACTGCTCATAAGTAACCGTGATTCAAACCCTTCAGGGAACAGTTCTGAATCATTCAGTTGCATTTTTTGTGAACCGCGATAGAAAACCATCTGGTCCTGATCACTTGTGATTGCAACCCCAATAAGTAGTTTGGCGTTCTTGTCGAGTTCAAACTCACCTTTCACCGTCTTGTTGGCTGCGTCCACGTGCAGATCAAACCTTTCCTTTATGTTCTGATATTTGTAACTCATTGTTTACTTGCTTTAAACATTTGGTTTTGGTAAAAAGGAGCGGATGGAAAAAACCCTAACTAAAAAACCATCCGCTCCCGCTTTCCTAACTAATCGCTTTTATCCAAGTCTATTATGGAATAGATAAATCACGATTATCGTGTTAGGGTGTGGTTGCTGTCCCGTCAAGGGCAGCGAACAGAAATTGTTCTGGTGGAATCTGGTACTGTGTACCCAACTCTATGACCATTTCAATCACTTCCTCATCTTTGATAAGGCGCGGGTTATCCAGCTTGTAGTAACCCCATTGAAGTGTATGGTCGTTGTCCGTTACAAACCTTCTGTTCGATTGGTTTTCCGGCACGATCTGTGTCTTGTTTGCCTTGAGTGAGAACTCACCGTTGGCAATTGCCGGAACTGTGGAAATTGTCTTGAAATTGATCCCCTTGTTGGCTTCTTCATCATTAGGGTCATCCGATACCCCGGTCAGAAGAATAATAGCGCTTACCAGGAACACCGAGTTTTTCGGTAGTTTGGCATTGGAGATATTGCGAAGTCCAACATGTTTGTCGTCTTGTGGCTCAAACATTTTGATCGTCTTCGACTTGATTTGCTTGATCGAATAGATCGTCCAGTCAGCCAGTCGCAGTTTCCCTTTTACCAGTTCTTGTTTTACGTGACCCGGCAGTTGTTTGAAGAACTTTTCCATCTCCGCACGTGATCGTCGGGAGCCTTTAACCTGACGTGACAGCCTTGATATGGCTTTGACACGTTGGGTGGGTGACATGTGCCGGGTCGCCTTTTCAAGTTCCCCGAAGCCGAACAGTTCTCCCACGTTGTTGTACTCCGAATCTAACATTTCATCTATCATCTTCATTCAGTTTTATGCTCCCCGGATTGCCGATAATTGGGCATAACACGGGCAAGCGATTCCTAATCCGGCCTGTTTTCAGGCCGCTTCATTCAAGGGTTCTGTTTTTAGATTTTTGGTATGAGATTGAGCGTAGCCGAGTAGTGAGCATTGAGCCTGCTTGTCATGGCTCAACGCTCTCTTACTCTCGCCAACTACTCAAGCTAGATCGTTGAAAAATCAACGATTGGTTCCTCTTCCTCGATAATGGTGTAGTCCAGACCCTCAAGGTCATCCACCATATCCCCATCTTCAGTATCATCCGTAGCTATTGCGTAGGATGGGTAATCTTCTAATTCTTCTTCGGCCTCCCGGTCGCGTTTCATCTCGTAATTGTAGGCTGATCGGACGGTCAGATCTTCAAGGGCATCCAGTTGACTAAGGTCAATAGCACCCATTGTTGTCTCATCCGCTGCGGTCGTATCGCCTTTTTTCTTTGAAAGCTTGTCGATAAAAAACGCCTTCAAAAAATTGTCTTTGAAATCGAGCAGGCGGTCTTTGGCTCCTGAGAGTGATCCAGTTCCGTTGACTGAACCGGCATCTTTGGCCGCATGATTCTCCTGTGCTTTGGCAATTCCGTAAGCCATCATTGCCGCACCGCCAGTAGTCATAAGGCCGCTTTTGTCTTTAAGTAACGGCCCACTGACCATTAGCGCGAATCCTATGAACGGTGTCCATATTCCGCCTAACGCTCCTATTGCGCCGCCAGCTAATCCGGCTCCTAAAACAGAAGCTGGTTTACCTACTGCACGGGCAACACTGATCTTACCTTTCTTTGCGCCTTCGGTGTGTTTGATCCCAGGCTCCCAAAAGTCGTTCCAGCTCTTTTTGAAGCCCTTTTTTCCACTCTTATTTTTCTTCTTCTTCATATTCCTTCGCTTTTGTCATCCGTAGCTGGTTCAATCAGCACCGGATAATTCCTTTGGCATTAGCCTGTTTTACATTAACTCAAATTTTTTCAAGCCGCTTCCGGTACTTTTTTTCCGCGTTGTTTTCTTATGGGTAGAAGTTTTCCTGCGGGCTGTAGATCGGTTGGTCTTTTTCCGTGTGCTTTTCTTCCTTGTATTTGTGGTTTTACCTTTTTTCTTCTTTCCCGTTTTTGGTGCTGCTCCCAGACCTGTACCGTTCACACCTTTTGAACCAGACGACTTTTTTGACTTGTTTTTCCTGATCGCCCGAACGGTTAGAATGGTTCCACCAATGACAACTGCACCACCCCCGATACCTGCAATCCATTTCCAGTTCTTTTTAAACCAGTTCTCTTTCTTCCCGTCATCCTCTGATTCGCGCTCACTCGAACCTGAATCTTCTGATCCGGTAGATGACCTGCTCATGTAGTTATAGCCTGACTCATCCAAAATGAATTCTTCCTCCGGCAGCGGCTCCATTGGGGTAAGGGACGTATCGTACTCTCCACCACCTTCCGGGCTTCGGGTAGGGGTGCTCTCTCCTGATCCACCCGTCCGGAAATTGTTGATCTTGGTTTTGACGTTCTGTACTATGTTCTTGATATTATCAAAACTGAACTTGCGGGTCTTTTCTTCCTCACTGTCCGCATTGTCCTGAATCTGAAATTTTTGGTCAGAGGCCGACCCCTTTTTGAAGAGATTGCCCAGTTTTTTAATAAGGGCTGCCAACGTGGCTATCGCTCCACTTGCTGCGGCTATGGCTGCTCCTGTTGTAACCGGTTCTCCGAATCCGTCCAGACCATCAAAACCGTTTAGTTCCCCATAGTACAGTTCTTCACCCAGGATCGTGCGTAAATCGTCGTCGTCTGATACATTTTGGATGATCTCTCCCAATCCGTTTAATCGTACCATACGGTTGCGGTTCCCCCTTCCTTCCAAAATGGCCTTTTTCAGTGCTTCAGGTTTTCCTCCCGCCCCGAAGTAGATTTTTTCCATTTTTTCACGGATGCGCTGCAACTGGTTGAACTTCGACATATCCATGTCGTTCTTTCTCGCTTCATCTTCTGACCAGTAAGCAAACCGCAAATGACTGGCAACTTTCATTACGTTCAGCTTCATGCTGGCTAACACTCCCGCACGGAGTAATGCAGTTGCCGGGTTAAATTTGTTGACGACATGCAAAGCCTGTCCCGCTCGTGCCTTTAACCTTTCCTTGAGGGGTAATTTTTTGATTTCTTCGTTACGGGCTTTTCGCTCCGCTTTGTTGGTGGCCCGTTTATCTTTCCTTGCGGCTTTCTTTGTAGCCCGCTTTTTCTTCCGGGCTGCTTTTCGCGCCTGCCTTTCGGCTTTACCTTCCAGTCCGTCCAATTCCATTTCGTCGGGGTCAAGAAACAGGTCTTCGGCGTCAATCGGCAGATCGTGTTCAAAGCGAACTTTGTCGCCGAACTCGTTGTAGGTTTCGCGTTCCACACCACTTAAAACTTGTAATTCCATCTCTATGTCTTCTTTTTCTGTGTAGGGCACTTCGTAGTTAAACTCATGCACTACAGCGTCAATAATTACTTCTCCTTCTCCTGTCAGGGCAACCGGATAGATGTGTTCAAAATCCGGTTCCTGGTAACGGGTCATCCGCATGACATACGGAATTCCTAAGTGTGTCAGTATGGAACCGATCAGGACTGTAAAACAGTCGCAGTCGATTCCTTTTTTACGATCCCACCACGCACGATTGGGTGTTCGTATCTGCTCTGTCCGGTCTTTGTCTTTTTTGTACTGGAAGTAACCGAAACAAAACTCCCAGATATTCTTACAGGTTAGTAACTCACTCGCTCCCTGTAACTGTCGGGCGATTGTTTCTGTCTGGTCGAGTGTTTCAGCTATGACCCGCTTCATCCACTTTATCGTGTCGGCTAGTCTGGCTTCCTTCTCTACCGTCAGATCAACGCCCTCCGGTTTGGCAAAAAATTTTTCGTACCGTTCACCACTTTTTATGCTCCTTCGTTTCCCCGTCTTCATGCTTCAATTGTTAATTGTCAATTAAAACCGTATGGTTTGAACATCATCAAAGGGGACGCTTCCCAGTTTGGTGAACACTGTTGAAGTGGTTTGCACTTCAAATTCAACTGGTTCCTGTTCTTCATCACCGGTGGAGTTCAGGCGGTTTTTGAGTGCGGTGATGACACTACTGCCAGCACCAATCAGCGACAAGTACGGTAAGAGTATGCTGGTCTGGATGTAGCCCGTCTCAGCGTTCGGGGCTATCCTTATCCTCCCATTAGCGGTTTTCGCATCTTCGGGAATATTGACCAATGACATTGAACTCGAAGCGATCACTTTCTGCCTGTGTGACAGTTTCACAAGCGGTACTGCCATTTCGATCGCAACATTGGTGGGATTCTTAATATTGTAACTCAGTACAACTTCAACCCCGTTCAACGTTATCTTATGTACCCGGCCACTGACCTCTACTGCCGCCTTTTCTCCGGCCCGGTTCAGTTGCCAGAGGTATCGGCCTCCCAAAAAGGCCAATCCTCCGATTCCTATGACTATTAATACTTTGTTCACTTTTTTTCAGATTTGTCCAAACGGTTGAACCGCTTCTTTACACTTTTGATGTGCGTGTTCACTTTCGTGGACATTTCATTAAACTTTTCTTTTAAGCCCTGGACGGTCTTTGCCACTTCTTTAAAGTCTGTATGAAAATCCTTTATGAAGTAAAGGCAGACCGCCACTAACAGACTATTGATAATTAAAAGTGCTTCCATTTTCCGTTTTGTTTGATTTAACCCAGTCCGCTTATAAGCATAGTTCGGGCGATTTCACAATACAAAGTTCGGGAGGATTTAAGGGCGGGGTTGCGCTTTCGTCGCCCGGTGTCGCCTGCTGTCGTTTTGATTCGCATTGAGTCATTTTTATCGCCGTTTTTTACTCATCCGAAAACGGTGTTTTTGGCAATTCGTCTTCATCTTCATCATTACTCAGTGGACTGAGATAGGTGAGTATCTCGAAGTAATCCAGGTCATAGTATTCGCAAAATTGACTGAGCAACAAATCTTCTGATTGTGTGCCCAGTGCTTTTCGTATGTAGGTGTGTTCTCTTTCGGCCACTTCTTCGTTGTATCCGGTTATTAAATGAATTTCATGTGGCGTTATTAGTCGCCCGTTACTTAATCTCGCTCTGCTGATCTCTCTCATCTTTTTAAGTTTTAGTGAATAATTGTGTGAATGTGCCTGATTAGCGATAAGGGTTGATATGGCTGATGACCTCATCATAATCCAGTCCCCAGTATTCGCAGTAGGCTTTAACAGTAATCCGGTCACGTCTGATTTGTAAAATGTCGGTCAACGCCTTTAACTCTCGCTGGGCATGTCTCAAACTACAACCGTTAAGGACCTGAATGTCCTTTGTGCTGATATACAGTGATCCTTTTAATCTCTCCTTCTCCATGTCCTTCTCCTTTCCGTTAAATGATTGATTAGTTCAAAAAAATCCGGCTGAACTCAAAGCCATGTTGTTTACTTCCTGGCTTTTTATCCAGATGGTTGCTGTAAGCCCTTAACAGCTCTCCCAGTTCCCTGCTCATGTATCTTTCAATCCGCATAAGCAATGCCTCAAAAATTTGCCGGATCTTGCCCGGTGTTGACCGGAATACTTTTGCCAGTTCATCAAAGGTCAGCCTGAGAACCAACCTGTCGAATAGCAATTTTATCTGAACGTCCCGCAGGACATAATGCAACTCTCCGTTTGATTTGATCCAGTGAAAGATCAACTCACTCATCTGCTTTCTCTCTATCTCCATATCCTTGACTCTTTGGGCCGACTTTCCGGCGAATTTCATATCAAAGTTCTGAAGGGTTTTTTGCAAGGATTTTCAAAATGATTTGTTTTGATTCGTTTTGATTTACTTTGATTCGTTTTGTCGCATGATTTTTCGAACAAGAATGCCACCCATTTGAGGGATATAGTGATTGAGACGGAATAACTAAATTACCCCGCACTTTTACTGGAATTGAAAAAATGGAATTTGAGGATTCAATTAATCATTACTTCAAAGGAGAGATGTATAAGGTAGTTGTACTGGAAGAAGAAATCTATGAACAGATTCGTGACAAACCTGATCGGGTGACTAGGCATTTTGGAAAAAAATGTGTAGCTATTACTGTCAACGGAAACAGTGTAACTAATCTCAACGAAGGAGCCGACATAGATGTCAATGACTTGTTGGAGTTGTCAATGGAAGTCGTTGAATTAGTTAAGAGGTATTATAACGTCTAACGGTTAGTGTTTAGAAACTCTACTGTTTCTTCGTAGTCTAGTTGCCAATATTCACAATACATTTTGATGGAAAGGCGGGTTGTGGTGATGCCAAAAGCATCCCTCACGGTGCGGTGTTCCCGTCTCGCTGTATTAGCGCAGTTCGTACCCGTGATCAACTGAATGTCTTTGGGTGTTATCAGCATCCCCCCTTTAATCCTCATCTACAAAATCTTCTGCTAACCCTTGTGACAGTAGTCGTCAGAACTGCTGTCGTTTCTATTTAAAAAAGTAAAATCAAACCTTAAAATCAACGAACTTATCCCGTGAAAAAATCACTACACCTCAAGAATTTTGTACTACTGTGGAAGAATGTGAACTACCAGAGGGTAGTATGTAAAACTGTTGAAAATTCTGGTCGTTTAACCGTTTCCTTTTTAGAAAAAAGACATTCAGATATGTATAAAAACGAATAATAAAAGGAGTTTAAAATTATGTTAAAGTTCAGGTAACGATTTGATTTTTTATACTATAATGCTTGTAAAGGACGTTAACCCATAACATTAAGCCCCAAAAAATATACTTATGAAAAATGAAGCATTCGAAGTTAATTTATAGATCTCCACAGTATTTGTATGACGCATATCCACAGGTTCATGAGTTCGGATGGAATACATCCAGAATCGGTATTTTTATGTCGTCTCATCTTTTGCATGGCAATAAAAAAGAGAATGGAAAAAGTTCGGAGGTAGAAGAACGGAGTTTTCAGGCTCTTATAAAGTATCGAAATATGGTCATTCAATCAGCTATTGTCCCGGACAAGGTTCCTTATATGAGGACAAGCGAACGCCATACACCTACAGATTTGATAGAAATGTATTATCCAAGAATACAGGCATTGTGCTGGACACCTACCAAAGTCGGTGTCTTTTTTAGATGCGGATTGCTCAATGGGTACAAGGAAGCAAGTGGCCGGAGTGCTATGATTACACCCGAAAGTTTTGTCAGACTCATAGATCACGCTGTTGGAACTATAGAAAGGCGCGCAAAGTTCGCAAAAGGGGCCTGAATTCCTGAAACCCCTTAAAACCTCATGGTTAACGCATGGTTACCGTTTGGATACCTTATAGATAATCATGGATTTACATGGATTTTTTTGTTTTGTATTTTTGTATCGGGTTCTTTTTTATCAAATCGGAACTTAGGTAAAAGCAAGTAAATATGGATGATAAACAAGAATCCAAAGGAAAATCTGTGGATGAAACAAAAAAAGAGTTTGGTGATTTATTAATTGGAACTTTCAAGCGAACTTTTGAATTAAGCGCATTGCCGGATATGCGGCAACATTACTTTAGCGCAACCAAAAAAGTTGAAAAGTGGATGTGTTATAGTGATTATGCAATAGGCAACAGTGACAAACCCAATGATGTAATCACTTTTACCCTTGTTCCTTATGTGGACGATTTTGTAGACCTGGCTAAATACATTCAATCGCTGGCAAAAAAGGATATTAAGAAAACCAGAACCGTAAACGAAGATTTTACAACGTTCCTTAAAACATATCCTTTGTTGAATGTTTCTTTTGTCCTGACCAACAATAAATATTTGTTTTTTGACAGTAGGGATAATCTGAAACAATTTCTTGAAAACAACTTTAAAATGCTCACGGAGCAGTGTGATCATTGGAAAAAGACTACCCCAGGTAACGCAGCATATTATGAAACCATAAAAAAGAAATACAAATGTGTTTTGGAACTGGTAAAAAAGGGAAAGAAACTTGACATAATTGCTAATATGGTTTTGACTACACTTCTGGGGGCGTATGTTTCAAGTATTGTAGTTGAAGAAGCACGGGTAAAAAAGTTGGGGTGGTTTTCTGACAGGGATGCTATTAATGATGTCTGCGATAATGTCTCCATTGATCTTTTTTATCGTTACCTGTGGGGTATTGTCGAATATGGGGGCGAATTTCTGGCATCACCGGCTTCTAGCAAGGCCAATAACTTTTATGAAGAATTTGCGCGACTTCCAGATTACATTGCTGGAACAATAGCTGACTATGATTTTAGGAAAGATCACGTTTCCAAAGATAAATTCACAACTGTATTGAGAGAATATATTTCCGAAAACACCCACAACAATTTTATATTCAGACTTGATTTTAACCATGACGGTAAAAATACTCTTAGTATGACCAGGGTGATGATCTTGAACAAAAAAAGTATTTGGAAAAAATTAGGTCAGTTTTTCAAAAAGCTATTTAATCGAAAGGTGAGAAAATAAAAGTTTAATCATGACAAAAACGGACAAACACAAAAACGGGGTTGCTGGTGTAATTTATCTGGCGCGTTTTGAAAATAATGATATAGGGGATTACAGTGAACATTTTATCAATAAGGGGTTTGGATATGCTGTAAGACTTTCTAATGGTGTAATCAGTATGTCGAAGGAAGTAGCCCTGGATTATGAAACAAATCCACAATCAATAACACGTAAGAGGATTTTGAAAGTAGTGGATACGTTCATGGATATTTAGGTTTGTCAAATTGCGGGAACTACGCTTTTATACCTAAAAATCAATGATTTCTGGTGATTTATAGAAGATTATTCAAATATATTTTTACATTTAGCCGAACCAAAAAGTCAGGAATATATTGAGTAGATAGAATAAATAAGACATAGGAATTTTGTGAAGAACATAATTTTTGACTGTAAAACAACCAATTAATTCAAAGACCAAAAATTATGCAATTCACCCCGAAGTGGGGTGGGCTTGCGTATTTGGTCAAGGGTGCTTGGTTGTACCTTCAGTCTGGTATGTCTCGTCCACCCCCGATTATTTTTAGGGTGTTATTGAAACTGAACATTTAAAACAAATAATATGAAAAATAATATTTTGTACGGAATACTGTTTTTGTTAATAATGGTCTTCATTACCGCCAATTCATTTGGTCAAAAAAGTTATACAAATATAGAATGGGTAAGTAGTTCACCGGTGTCAGGAGATAGCATATTTCATACTTCAAGTATTGTCTACGGTGGGAATTTGTATGTTACCGGCAATACCCCTAATATTGGTGGACATTCCGATATTATTACGATCAAATATAGCGAAGGCGATACAGCCTGGGTGTCCACTTACAATGGTTCTGCAAACGGAGATGATTACGGGGTTGAGTTGACCACTTACGCCGGAGATTACATCTATGTGGTGGGAGCTGCTGAAAATACAACCTCAGGATATGACTACGTTGTCCTGAAATATGCTGCTTCAGATGGCACTTTAGAGGACAGTTATATGTTTGACGGACCAGAAGGGGGGATGGATATTCCATCTTACATTCTTGTGGACGAAAATGCCAATGTCTATGTATGTGGAGGTGTAGAAGATGCTTACGGGTACTCTGATTTCGGAACTATCAAATTAGATGACAATTTAGATTTGCAATGGAGCGCATACTATGATGACAATGAGTTGTATGATGCAGCGGCTTCCATGCGATTTATTGAAGGTGGAGACATCAGGGTTACAGGTGGTTCCAATTATGAAGCTGGCACATGGAATATAACTGTACTGGACCTGGATGCTTCTGACGGTAGCACGATCAGTGAAGTGCAATCCACTTCCACATCCGTTGCTTTTTTAGAGGTAACGGCCATAACAACAGACGGAGACAACAATTTGTACGTGACTGGTTACACTCAAAGCACCGATAAAGATGTTCACACTGTAAAATTTGATTCCACACTTACGGTTGACTGGACGGTTGATTTTGATGGTGGTAACGGAGATGACGTTGGAAGAGACGTAGCGGTGGATGATGCTGGAAACGTTTATGTAGTTGGCTACACCGAACTAAGCTCAGGAGGATATAATATTATTACGATCAAATATGAAGATGACGGCACAGAATTATGGACTGAGGAAATTGGAAATATTGTCGGACTTCAGGACGCCCGTGGAGAGAAAGTGGAGGTTGCTGATAATGATAATGTTTTCATAACTGGAACCATTCAAACGGGTGGACAAAGCACCATTGAACTGGCAAGATATAACCCAGATGGCAAGTTAAACCTATACAAAACTATTAAAAGTGATACCGTTAATTACCGTGCCTATAATCTTGCCTTATCTGGAGAAGATATTTATATAAGTGGTTTATCACATACAACTGCCATTGGTACATTTACAGTTGCCAAGTTTTCAGTATTTGATAAAAATCAGCCAACTCATTATTGCAGTGGAGAGCCATGTGCTGTAGATGACGAAGCACTTATTCGGTTCAGACCTCAGGATTTGATATTGTCAACTGTAGATGACAAAGATAAAACCTGGGGTTATGTGAAGGACTTTGTCAATGGAACAGCCATCACTAATATAAATGCAAAAGCAGGTTTTAATATAGGAAATCAAAGATGCTACAAAATGTACCCAAATAGTACAAGTACTGATACCATTGCATACAGCAGGTCCGGTAACGTTGTAGAATTACCACCTTTTTATGCCTCTTTTGGTGTGATTCTGCCACCCGGTTCCAATGATACCACTGTTATCCAAAAATTAAATTTTTGTGTTCCTCATGTGCTTGTTGCTCAGCGAAATGGGTTTGCTAGATTAGGGTATTCTGACGACCCTTATTATACCGATAGTACAAGTGCCGGATTATACCCAACTTCATCCTATCCAAATGCTAATATCAATGTAGAAGGCGCCTGGGACTATGAAGGAGGGGATTCTTCCTCAATAATTGTAGGAGTATATGATTCAGGTATAAACTATGCCCATGACGACATGAGTTTAGGCTCATGGACTACCTCTTCTGTAAAAGATGGTTATGATTACTATAATAATGTGCCTATAAATTCTACAGCGGACCCGGACAATGTTGGCCACGGTTCAGCGGTAGCAGGAATAATAGGAGCGTGGAGAAATAATACTTTTGGTATTGCTGGTATTGCAGGAGGTGAGCATGGAAATGGAGGTGTTACCATACACGACATGAAGATCTTTGAAGCTGAAGTACCAGCATTTCCACCATATTGTGATGTCAATAGTGTTGCTTTATCGGCTCTACCAGGTATAATCTTGGACGGCTGCTATGGAGTTGATATGCCACAACAAGACATCATGAACCATAGTTGGCGCACAGTTACTGCTCCAGATTTCTTTATGAGAGAGGCATTTAGAGTTGCCTACTCGCTTGAAATTGTATCAGTAGTGATGAGTGGGAATGATCATGCCTGGGGCACTAGTCTTTGTGACAATTATAGTTACCCGGCAACCTATGCAGATCGTTTTATTATGAAAGTTGGAGCCAATGATACGACCGGAGGCCGGGCTGATTTCTCTGATTGTGGACATTATCTTGATTTTATAGCACCCGGAGTGGATGAATTATACATAGGTATGGGGCATGATGGAAGTAATTTTATGGATTCACTGTATTGGATTGCAGTAGATACCTGTTCTTCCGGTCATCTCAACGGTACTTCCTTCGCCGCCCCTCATGCTGCGGGTGTGGTAGCTTTAATGTTAAGCTATTACGAAAATTTCACAAGCATCCCTGGCAACAATTTACAAACTTTAACCCCTGAGGATTGTGAAGAACTAATGCAACGAAATACATTTGATGTCGACACTGCCGGATATGATGATGAAACCGGTTATGGCCGTCTAAACGCTGGTGCAGTTATGGATAGCCTGCAATTTCCAATGTTTCGTATTGACCATGAGGTACAAAGTGTATCAACCAGTGGCGCAACGCTAGTGGGATCTGCCGAAAATTTTTGTCTCGAAACATCAATGTTCGGATTAACGGTCGGTGATCAAAAAGCAAATAGATTTGAAGTGACGGCTAATTTTTCTCATACATTGGAGCCTGGTTATACTCTGATAACAGGCTGGCCACTCGGTTCAAAGTCAAATATTTATGGTATTAATTCTTCAACCGATACCACCAGCTGTCCTATCACCCTTTTTACTTGCGAAGAATGCAATTATATGCCAGACGCACCGAACCCTCAAATGCAAATGTCCAGCCTTACCTCAACAGGCGTTACTATGACAGGCTATGTATATGAGCTATTAGATTCGCTTAACAATCCGGTCGGCTGGCTTCCTTATGACACAACATTTACTGCAAAATTTGCCTATTCGCTTTATTCTTATTATAGCAGTGGTACAGGGCTTGAAGAAGAAAAGGAAATAGGCTTTAAAGTATTTCCCAACCCTTCAAACAGCACTGTAACAGTAGCGTTGGATAATAATTTAACGGAAGATGCGACTATAACCCTAACTGATCATCTTGGTAAGTTGATCAAAAAGTTTAATGTAGGTAGCTTAATGAAAGATCAAACCGTTTCATTTGATGTAAGTCATTTGGCTCAAGGCATTTATTTTATTACATTACGTACAGATGGGACCCAACTTTCCCGCAAATTAATCGTTTCTCAATAGAAAGTTGATGGATAAAATACTAGCAGCAATATTTTTTGTTTTCCTAAGTGACAGTTCGCGTGCTCAGTTTACTACTATACCTACAGGGACTAATACCATTATTCGATCAATGGATTTTGATGCGGATACCCTGATAATTTTAGGAAATCAGAATTACTTTGCCAAATCAACGGATTTAGGAGAAAGTATTAATGTCCTACCCATGTCAGTACCAACAAACTGGGTAAATATAGGACTTCAGGAGGTAAATGGCATGTATTATTTTAGAGCTGGAGAAGTACTACCATCAGTTAAACATGTTATTAAGTCTCCGGATCGTGGGCAGACCTGGGATAATTTGTTTACAGTTAATGGCCCTTACATTAACTTGACTATGATAGACACTACTTTTGGAGTAATGGGAGGACCGTGGGGTGATTATGCCGTAACGTATGGTAATGACCTCTGGACGACTGATTCTATGTTCACAGGTTGGTACGTTCAGACTACTGTTTCTGCATCTTATGGAGATAGCACCATACTATTCCTTACCTTAGACGGTTTTTCATTCCTTACTACAGATAGAGGTGCAACATGGGATTGGGGATATTGTAATGGTTTGTTACATCAGTCACTTCAATTTATTAATAAAGACACAATTTATGCTGTTGGTAATACAGGGAGCAATGCAGACTTTTCTTATTCCTATAACCAAAGTCAAAATTTCAATTATGTCATGCTCGGTTACAATTATCAAGAAAATCAGTATGATTATCATTGTATGGCAAGGGATATGTATTTTGACAGTCCTGAACATGGGTATATTTTTGCATATTTGAGTTGGAATGAATCGGTCATTTTAGAGACAAATGATTATGGTCAAACATGGGTTCCCTATTTAACTGGTTACACGGACGAATTCTATTGCCATGTAGCTTATAACGATAGTATATCTTTCATTGGCGGTGATAATGGCCTGCTTATAAAATGGAACAGAAATATTCCACTAACAAACACTTTGAATATTGGAATATATGAACCAACAAAACAAGTATCAATATACCCAAATCCATTCACTGATTTTGCAGAGATTAATTTAGAAGGGATAACGTTACCTGTTCATCTTGAACTCTATGACCAAACAGGTAGATTGATCAGAACTGAATTAATTGAAACGTCCAATTATGTGTTACAAAGAGGTTCATTGACCGCTGGTATTTATTATTATACTTTGGGAGACATCAAGGGTAAGTTGGTTGTGTCGGAGTGACTTTAGCTTTTGGAATTTGTCTTAAAATTAAAGGAAAAATGAATACGTTATTCACCAGATCTTGTCTAATTCTTGCAATTTTGGCGTTTGCTGTTAAAGCAAACGGACAACAAATTTTGTCCTTATCTTACGTTCCTGAATACCCAGGTTTAGATGATACAGTAACGATTTATACCACTGTAACATACCCTAGCACTAATTGTTGGAAGGATAGTTTATTTATCGAGCAAAATGCTTCAAAGCAGTTTCTAGTAGAATCCTATACTTGTTGTATCCCTGGATCTGCTCAACTATATACAATAGTTGATAGTTTTGAGATATTTCCAGACTTGTCGTATCAGGGTTATGTTGATTTGTATTTTATGATAGGCTATTTTACAACACCTGATTGCCCGGCATTTCCTATTATGGTAAGTGGAGACACTATCACATATCCGACCGAAGTACATCATATCGAAATACCCGTAGGATATGTGGCTGGACAAGAAGATTTAAATGAAACCAGTTTTTTGTTTAATATTTTTCCAAACCCTACCGAATCCAATGTAAATGTTCAATTTAATTTGAATGAAAAGTCCAATGTGTCTTTGGATGTTGTGGACATGCAGGGAAAGGTTGTCCAGAGCTTGCAACCGGATTCCTGTACAAAAGGAATAAATACGGTTGAGTTGGATCTTTTAGGTCTAACTAACGGGGTTTATACTCTTAGGCTGAAAGTAAATGAAACTTGTCATTATAAGAAGTTTATTAAACAGTAGTTTATATGTGGGTGTCGTTCAGAACGACACCCACATTTTATAAAGAAAAAAATCAAATGAGAACGCTACTTTTATTCGTTTC
The DNA here is from genome assembly GCA_014762645.1 of Crocinitomicaceae bacterium. Taxonomy (GTDB): domain Bacteria; phylum Bacteroidota; class Bacteroidia; order Flavobacteriales_D; family Crocinitomicaceae; genus Paracrocinitomix. The sequence continues at coordinate 1,219 of JABURP010000084.1, read as the reverse complement.
ATGCTGTTTTCTCCAAATACCCGCATATTGCCAATGTGTTTTAATGTGAAAAGTTATCTGACCATACTTATTATTTTACTCTCGGCAAATTTTTGTCAATCCCAAACGGTGCAGTCTTCTTGTTTCGCACCTGACAGTGTCAAAGCACTGTACATGGTAGACGCTAAACGCCTTGCATTGAGAAAAATTTTTGAAGAAAACTTAACGTATAAAGATAGCATTCATATTCCTCAAAGTCATTCTGATACAGTTATGAACGCATTGATTGCAGTGAAAAATGCAACAAGCATACCTGAAGCTGATTCCCTTACCGGAGGTTATTACTTTGTACATACAACTCAACCCCCTACTTTAGATAAAATTGTTGTTAAAGCAGATTCATCACTGGCCTGGATGGACTCATTAAGCATTGGTGTAATCCCTACTGGAGATAACTATATAGATAGTTTGATCAATACTCACTACCTCAGTTTAAGCTTTTTCAATAGCTTTTCATATAATGCTGGTTTTGAAACTGATAGTAATTATAACATTTCTGCTTTAGCTGATGCATTTATGGAGGCACCTTTAGTTTATTTAGCACAAGAAAACCCATATCCTTGGCCAGATCCTGCAGACATTAAAGACACCATTTATCCTGACCATGTACAACTTACTTACTCAATAGGTTTTAACTGTTTCATGGGTGGCTGTGATTACTACAGATATTGGATATTTAAAGTATATTATGATTGCTCTGTTGAGTTTGTTGATAGTTACAACACCTCTCCATGGACAGGTATGGATATAACTGAAGATTGGATGGATCAAATTCAGATTTATCCAAATCCAGTATCTAATAGTTTGACTGTAGGAGCGACAATTGCTGACGGAGATATTGCGTCAGTCGATATAATAAATTTACAAGGTCAAATTATTGAGTCAAAGGATATGAACTTTAGTTCAATCATTTCTAGTAAGGTGAACTTTGATGTTTCTCACCTCCCTGAAGGACTTTATGTGCTAAAATTCAATATTAATGGAGTTTCATATTATGAACGTTTTATAAAAAAATAGGAGTTTCTATCAGCTAAAGGTATTTATCCATTAAAACTGATCTCCGATAAACAGGTAGCAACAAAAAGGATTGTAATCTTGTGAAAAAACCGCATTTTCGTCAATTTTTGATTGCGGAAACTACGCATTTATACCTAAAAATCAGCAATTTCCAGTGCCTAAT
>JABURP010000021.1 GCA_014762645.1 Crocinitomicaceae bacterium | reverse complement strand
GTTATGAGTTATGAGTTATGAGTTATGAGTTATGATTTTGTAGTTCTGAGTTATGAGTTATGTGTTATAGCAGAGTGATATGAGTGATGAGTATTTTGGTTTATGGGATAAATAAATGAGAACAGTTTTAGTCATAGTGTTTTTAGTGTTAGGGTTGAGTGTCAACGCTCAAGTTCCTTCACCTGCGGAGCAAAAGTATGATCGTGTTATGTTGCTTCATGGGAGGGCGCATATTGGCACGGGTGAGGTGATTGACAATTCAAGTATTGGCATTGAGAAGGGGAAAATACTTTTTGTGAAAAATGCATTGACCAATCCTATTGAAGTGTCAGAATGGGATACAATTATTGACATTTCCGACAAAGAAGTATATCCAGGTTTTATCGGAAGTAATATTACTCTGGGTATCACTGAAATTGATGCAGTCAGGGCTACGAGAGATTTTAGGGAAACCGGTAGTATGAACCCTCATGTTCGTGCTTTGATAGGATACAATACCGATTCTGAGATTATTTATACGGTTCGAACTAACGGTGTATTAGTAGCACAATCAACACCACGGGGAGGTATATTGTCCGGAACTTCATCCGTTATGGCACTGGATGGATGGAACTGGGAAGATGCGGCATATTTGGCAGATGATGGTGTTCATCTCAACTGGCCAGGAAAAATTCAGCAGACAGGTTGGTGGGCAGAACCCGGACCAAGCAAAAAGAACAAGAATTACGAAAAAATTAAACAGATGATCTGGGATTTTTTCAAGAAAGCCGAAGCGTATAACAAGAAAAAAGACCCTCAGGAAACAAATCTTAGGTACGAAGCACTTCGCAAAGTGTTTAAAGGGAATAAGAGGTTGTATATTCACGCCGATTTTGCTCCGGAGATCAACGATATTATTGACTTTAGCCGGGAATTTAATTTCAAGTATCCTGTAATTGTTGGTGGGTATGATGCACATCTTCTATCCGAACGTTTAAAAGAGAATCATTTTACGGTGATCATAGGAAGACCGCACTCACTACCAAAGTTTGAAGGTGATCCGGTGGAAGCGTATTATGAGCTGGCGTCAAAACTTCAATCAAAAGGAGTGTTGTTTTGTATTTCAAATGCGGGGGATATGGAGGCCATGAACACCCGTAACTTGCCTTTCCTGGCAGGAACAGCATGGGCGTATGGACTAACAGAAGAGCAGGCTGTTGCAGCGATATCATTAAACGCTGCTAAAATCATGGGACTGGATGACAAGATCGGATCATTGGAGAAGGGTAAAGACGCCACCCTGTTTGTTTCAGATGGAAATGCACTGGATATGATGACGAATCACGTTTCTTTGGCTATGGTAAAAGGGCGGTTCATTAACCTGACAAATCATCAAATTCAGCTCTACCAGAAGTATAAAAAGAAGTATGGTTTGAAGGATTTAGAGTAATTAGTCAACTATTAATTTCTGTTGAAAACCGGATTCTTCACCAATCAATTTGATCAAATACACACCACTTCTGAGATCAGCAATATCAATTACTGTCAAACTTGAACTTAAGGTTGTAGTATAAACCAGTTGACCTGAAATATTATATAATTCCAATAGCAGTGATTCATTGTTTTCTAACGCAATATTGAATGCTGAGTTTGCAGGGTTGGGGTATATTGAAATCCCTGATAATTCTTCGCTAGACTGTCCCAAAAACCACTCGGTACCACAAGTTTCTATCGAGTTGCTCATATATGAAATACCACCAAAATGAGTTTGCCCAAATCCATTCCAGTAAGTAAGTCCATTAAGTTGATAAGGTCCGCCGGCAGCTTCCACATATTCATTTGGCATTGGAAAAGTTACACCAAAACCTATATGAAAATAACACCCACTATTATACAGCGTATTACCTAGAGAATCTGTTTCAAACATGACAATTATAGGTTGAATACTCTCAGTGATCCTATCACAGTAGGTTGCTTTTAAATTGACCTGATAAAACTGAATATTACCATTACTAGAGTCAATGATAAACTCCTCTGGCAAGTACGGGTTTAAATATTCATCCAAATTAAAACCCTTACTGCTACTCGTTGTATTGTTTGAACTGTATTGTGTTTGTGAGTTGTAATTTATGACATGAATCCATGACTTGTCATAAACTAACTGAACGGAATCAGTTCCCCAAATGTTCTTATTTGTAGCGACATACTTGTCTTTTTGGTTTTCACTGTACGGGCCTTGCCAATGTATTGTATTTCGGTAAGTTTGAATAACATCTCCAATTTCCAAATCATATATTTCTCCAACTGTTCTCTTCGTAATACCAGTTCTCGGATACTCGGTTCCGACTAACGCCAATGAATGCGAATGATAATTGGTGTTGAAGTATTCCTGTGGAAATGAATAAAAGGGCAATACTTTTGTAAACCCTGCATTCTTTCCAAATGCGAGTAAAGAATCTTGATAAGTGAATACAGTGTCATTACTGAATAATTGAATCGTTTTAATTGAATCTAATACTCCTAGTACAGTGCTTGTGTCGTGAGATATAACAGCCCCTTTAATTTCATGACCACTAGGGTAAGTGTAAACTAAAAAAGTATCATTTAATATAGCTTGTGTTTGAATGTGTATCGTGTCTAACGATCGATTGAAAAATTGATTTTCTCCATTAGGTTTAATTACAACCTTTGCACCATACCAGGGGTAGGATATAAAATAATCACAGTTGTTCGTGCCAAATGAATCATTGGGCCGAAATGTTTTGAACGAATAGAACACTGAATCTTGACCTTGCATAAGAACCGAATCAGTTCTAGTCGCCAATATTTGGGACTTGTTAGAAACAGCAAAATAATTTTGCTGATTTGATATTATGGTTTGATAATCTTGCGCAAGTGAAAACACAGTAATACTTGCCAGGTATATGAGCAGCAACTTTTTCATTTCTAAAGCCTTGGAAGCAAAAGTTACGTCAAAAATGGCGTATATCAAAAATGTTTGATCTTGTAATTATTCGGGATTTTTAATCATCTAGAAATGGATTCACCAATTCAGCCTCATAACCTCTTCCATACAAATACTGTTTCACCTTCATTTTGCGTTCCCAGTCATTTTTGCCTTTGGTGGATTTTAACTTTGACTCTACAAGGTTTTTAATTGTATCCAAATATTCTTCCTCGTCAATTTCAGAGAGCCCTTTCTGAATGGAATAATCAGAGATTTTTTTCTGCTTCAAATGCTGTTTGATCTTCACTCGTCCCCATTTCTTAATTCTGAACTTTCCAGACACAAAGGCCTCAGCGAATCGCTCTTCGTTTAGAAAATTATTGCTGATCAGATCAGAGATAAGGATGTCAATATGCTCCTGATCCATATTCCAGGAAGATAATTTTGTGCGCACTTCAAAATCGCACCTTTCCTGATAAGCACACCAGGCCTCAATTTTTTGTTTGGCTTCTAGAAGACCGTATTTGGCTGACCGATCCACGGTCTACAATTCAATTTGATTGTTTTTGGCGTCGAAGAATTTATGTGACATGAGCGGCATATTACTATCTGCAATAACCGGCACCCATTTTTTGTATTTCAAGAACCATTTAAAGCGCCTTGAATGAATTCCCTTCTTAAAGTAACCTTCAAGGTAAGGGTGAACGTGAAGGGACACCTTCTTTTCTTTCTTATCCAGAAGAAGGTAGCTCAATTCACTTTCAATCTCATCTGCATACATCAATGAAGCCTGTATTTTTCCTGACCCATTACATGCAGGACAAACTTCCTGAGTTTCAATGTTAGTGACAGGACGAACGCGTTGACGTGTAATTTCAACAACACCAAACTTAGATGGGGGTATGAGTGAATGCTTAGCTTTATCTTCTTTCAGCAATTCTTTCAGGCGGTTGTGCAACATCTTATTGTTGTCCCGCGAATGCATATCAATAAAGTCCACACAAATGATTCCACCCATATCACGTAATCGCAATACACGTGCTAATTCTTCAGCTGCTTCAAGGTTTACGGCAATGGCATTCTTTTCTTGCGTATCGTTTTTAGCGGATCGGTTCCCTGAATTGACATCCACCACATGCATGGCTTCAGTGTGTTCAATTATAAGGTATCCACCACTACTCAACGGCACTTTCTTACCAAACAGGGTTTTAATCTGCTTATTGATTCCAAAGGCTTCGAAAATATCACGCTTACCTGAATATTCTTTGAGGATGTTGATCTTATCTGGAGAAATTTGCTCTATATAGTTCTTCATTTCATCCAGCAATACAGGGTCATTCAAATGAATTTTTGTAAAGTTTTCATTTAATGTATCCCTCAACAGAGATGAAGCACGATCAAGCTCTCCTAAAACGCGCTTAGGAGGCTTTGAATTTTTTAAACTCGCATGAAGTTTTTTCCAGCGCTCTACCAATTCTTTAAGATCGTTATCAATTTCTACAATCTTCTTATCCTTGGCAACGGTCCTGATGATTACACCGAAATTTTTTGGAAGAATACTCTTAAGAATATCGCGTAGCCTATCCCTTTCTTTGTTATCCTTAATCTTTTGGGAGATGGATATCTTATTAGAAAAAGGAACAAGGACGATATAGCGTCCGGCTAAAGTAATTTCCGAGTTCAGTCTTGGACCTTTGTTCGAGATAGGTTCTTTTACTACCTGTACAAGTACTTGCCTGTTAGCAGAAAGCACTTCAGTGATCTTTCCGTTCTTATCAATATCCTTTTCAGGCTTGAAATACAGTAGATCCGCAACATTTTGCTTTCCGTTTAACGTGTCTTGTGTAAACTTGTTAAGCGACTGAAATTGCGGGCCAAGATCATGATAATGTAGGAATGCATCTTTCTCATACCCTACATTCACAAATGCGGCATTTAAGCTAGGTACGACTTTCCGTACCTTGCCAAGATATATATCGCCAACAGCGAAATCAGTATTGCCTGTTTCTTCGTGAAGCTCGAGTAATTTGCCGTCTCGTAGTAGGGCTATCCAAATTCCACTGGGCTTTGAATTAACTACTAATTCGTAACTCACAGAATATTTTTAAATGAAAGAAATAAGACCTTGTGTCGAACACCAGGTTTAAGGGTAGAAAATAGACTAAAATAAGCCGGTTAAAGCTTATTTCTTCTTTTTGTGTCTGTTCTTTCTTAGCCTTTTCTTTCTCTTGTGAGTAGACATTTTATGTCTTTTTCTCTTTTTACCACTTGGCATAATAAAATGCTTTTAATTAATACTGTATAAAACCTTCTTATATAAAAAACTTCCTGATTGACAGGAAGTTTGTTGTTGTCTCCTTTAAATCGGGAGGACAAAGATATAAAAACTATATTGTTTTACAAAAGGTTACTTTACAGCAACATTTTCTTTTACGTCCTCAACGAAAGTTTTGGCAGGTTTGAAAGCAGGGATGTTATGAGCAGGAATAATAATAGACTCATTTTTTGAAATGTTTCTTCCTGTTTTCTCAGCTCTTTCTTTAATAATGAAAGAACCAAAACCTCTCAAGTAAACATTATTCCCCTCTGTCAATGATTTTTTCACTGATTCCATAAATGCCTCAACTGTTGCCTGTACTGCAACTTTTTCGATTCCTGTTTGTTCAGAGATTTCTGTAACGATATCTGCTTTTGTCATAACTGGTTAATTTTAAAACGTTTAATTCGGGTGCAAAATTAACTCATTTAATATGATCAATTACAAAAATTAGACGGACCTTTGTTTTAATAAGACTAATGAGAGATTTTTCAGCGTTAATTAAAAATTGGTACCTACAAAACAGGCGAAATTTACCCTGGAGAGCGACAAATGATCCATACAAAATCTGGTTGAGTGAGATCATTTTACAGCAAACCAGAGTAGAACAGGGGATGTCTTATTACCTGAAATTTATTGAACATTATCCAACGGTGAAGGATCTGGCCGAAGCTACAGAAGACGAAGTATTGAAAGATTGGCAAGGGCTCGGGTATTATAGCAGGGCAAGAAATCTGCATGCTGCTGCTAAATACATTCACAATGAATTAGAAGGAAAGTTCCCAACTACATATAAGGAGATTTTGCAATTAAAAGGTGTGGGAGAGTATACTGCTTCAGCTATTTCTTCTATAGTATTTGGTTTACCAAAGGCGGTTGTGGATGGGAATGTATACCGAGTACTCAGCAGGTTGCTAAATGAAGACACTCCTATTGATACAACGCAGGGGAAAAAATTGTTTGTGGAAGCTGCTCAGGAACTACTTGATGAAAACGATCCATCAACTCATAACCAGGCTGTAATGGAACTAGGAGCCTTGGTTTGTACCCCTAAAAATCCGGATTGTGACAATTGTCCTGTATGGGAAAAATGTTTGTCTTATGAAAAGGGCACGCAATTAACGCTGCCTGTTAAATCCAAGAAAACAAAAGTAACACGGCGCTTTCTTCATTATTTTCTGTTGTTGTGTGATGAACATCTTCTCATACGGAAAAGGGGAACCAATGATATTTGGAGAGGACTTTATGATTTTCCGGTTATGGAGTTGCCTGCAGACCGTGAACCAACAAAATCAGAACTGAAACAGTTTAATATTACTAGCGTTACGGAGGATGGACAATTTAAACATGTATTGTCACACCAGCATATTTTTGCACAGTTCTGGATGGCAGAAGTGCATTCCCTTCCGGAAATTGAAAACAGTATTCGTGTGCACATCAATGATTTAGACAGCTACCCTATGCCCCGGCTGTTAATAAGATATCTTGAATCATCACAACAATTCGCAGGGGATTAGTTATATTTGATATTAAAGAAACCTATTGAATGGCAGGAAGTGTAAATAAAGTAATCCTTATTGGAAATTTAGGGAAAGATCCGGAAGTAAGATATCTGGAAAATGGCGTGGCTGTAGCAAAATTTCCAATCGCTACCTCCGAAACTTTTACGGATAAAAAATCAGGTGAAAAAAGAGAGGTAACGGATTGGCACAATATCGTCATGTGGAGAGGCCTTGCGCAGGTAGCTGAAAACTATCTGAAAAAAGGAATGAAAGTATACGTTGAAGGGAAACTAAAAACAAGGTCCTGGCAAGACGATAACAATCAAACCCGATACACCACGGAAATTGTAGCTGACCAGATGACCATGTTAACTTCAAAAGCAGAAAGTGGTGAAAGTAAGCCTCAAACAAATTATCCGGATAGTGTAGAGGATAACCCGGTTCAACCTATGGATTCGGATTTGTCATCAGAGCCGGATGACGATCTGCCATTCTAAGTATAACGAATACCAAAGCCTTGGATAACACCGTCCCCCTTTTATTACAAGTATCCGGGAATGCTCAATTCGACATTCTCCCCCTTATTATCGGGTGTGTCATCTTAGTGTTTCTACTGGTGATGTCAGCACTGATTTCAGGTTCAGAAGTAGCCTACTTTTCACTTGCGCCATCTGATCTTGAAGATTTGCAAAATGAAAAAAGTAAATCATCTGACCTCGTTATTAAACTGCTTGAAAAACCTAAGGACCTGTTGGCGATTATCCTGATTGCCAATAACTTTATTAATGTGGCAATCATTGTTTTGTCAACATTTATGTCGGCTATCGTTTTCCCTGAAAATGGAATTACACCGCTTTTTAAATTTCTGATAGACGTTGTGGTAATTACCTTCCTCTTGCTTTTATTCGGAGAAGTAATTCCAAAGATATATGCAACAAAGCACGGTATACAATTGTCACTTTTAATGGCAAAACCGTTAAACCTACTAGAAAAGCTCCCTCCATTTAGTTGGTTGAGAGTTGGACTGGTAAAAGGAACTGCAGTAATTAGTAACAGAGGCAAACGTAAATCGGTGAATATATCCACTGATGAACTTTCCCAGGCCGTGGAACTTACAATTGGAGAAACGGCAGATCAATCTGATAAAAAGATTTGGCACGATATCGTTCGCTTTGGGGAAAAAGATGTGAAACAGATTATGCAGCCCAGGGTGGATGTGGAAGCGATACAATTGGACATGAATTTTAAGGAAGTGGTACTTAAGTTACAGGATTCCAAATATTCTAGATTTCCGGTGTATGACGGATCATTTGATAAGATAGAGGGTATATTGTTTATTAAAGATCTTTTGCCATTTCTTGATGAAGCTGATAACTATGAATGGCAACCATTAATTAGAGAACCGTTTTTCGTTCCTGAAAACAAAAAAATTGACGACCTGATGGTAAATTTTCAGGAATTGAAGATGCACATGGCCATAGTGGTAGATGAATACGGAGGTACTTCAGGAATAGTAACTCTGGAAGATGTATTAGAAGAAATTGTAGGAGATATCACAGATGAATTTGATGAAGATGACCTGACATACTCCAAGCTTGACGATTTTAATTATGTCTTTGAAGGAAAAACACCTTTGGTGGATCTTTATAAGATTATTGATATTAGCGGAGATGAATTTGAAGAGGCTAAGTCGGAGTCAGATACCCTGGCAGGATTTGTAATTGAACAGGCGGGAAAGATTTTAAAGAAAGGTGAGAAAGTAAAATTTCAAAACTATACATTCAAAATTGAGGCAGCTGATGCCCGAAAAGTAAAGCGTATTAAAATGACCATCCATCCAAAGGAAGAGGGTAATGAGGAATAAATTTATAGGAATTGTATTTGCTGCTGTACTAGTAGCTTGTGGAAGTGATGAGCCGGAATTTTATCCGAAGCCAAGAGGGTATATGCGACTTGATTTTCCTGATCGTGAATACTCACGTTACCAAAGTGATTGTGATTTTTCTTTTGAAATTCCGGATTATTTTGAGGTGGTAAACAAAGATGATAAATGTAATAAAGACATACACATTTCCCGTTTCAACGCCTCTCTTTTCCTGACCTATATACCGGTTGATACCAATCTTAATATGAATATTGAGTATTCAAGAAAACTTGTTTATGATCACAGTATAAAAGCGGATGAAATACAGGAAGCCCTGATACAAAACCCGCAAAACAGGGCATATGGCATGAAATACAATATTGTAGGAAATGCCGCTTCTCCATATCAGTTTTACGTTACCGATAGTACTGAGCACTTTATAAGAGGTGCGCTTTATTTCAACGTAACTCCAAATTATGACAGTTTAAAGCCATCACTGGATTACATTGTTGAAGACATAGATCACCTGATTGAAACAGTCGCCTGGAGTTCTCCCACAGAAAACAATCCGTCACAACCAGAATGAAACTAATTAAACCCATACAGGCTATAATACTTGGAAGTTTTGGGTTAGCAGTTCTTGTCCTTCTCGTTTTAATAGTTGTTAATTTCGCAATGAGTCTCGACTTTAATTTGCTTGTTTACATTCTTATTCCATTGTTGACGGGCGTAGTCTCCTTTGCTATTTTCGCCGCCATTTTTCAGATTTTTTTGAATGAACGAATTAAGATGATTTACAGGGTTATCGCAAAGAAAAAATTCAAAGATGAAGAGTTTGAAATGTCAATTTCGGATGACGTATTTAGTAAGCTTGAAGAAGATACAACAAAGTGGGCCAAAGTGCATTCAGATCAAATTGAAAAACTGGAAGAGCAAGCGGCATTTAGACGTGAATTTCTTGGCAATCTGGCGCATGAATTAAAAACACCTGTATTTAGTATTCAGGGATATATTCTCACATTGTTAGAGGGGGGGTTGGAAGATGAAAATGTAAACAGAGAATTTCTGGAAAGGGCTTTAAATGGGGTGGATCGCATCAGTGCGATTTTAGAAGATTTGGATAAGATATCTATGTATGAGTTTGATCGTTATTCATTAAAAATAACTGATTTCAACATTGTAGGACTTACCAAGAAAATTTTCGGTGAATTGGAAGGAAAGGCAGGAGACAAGAACATCAGCTTTGAATTTAGCAAATCATACGAACCGATAAAGGTGAAAGCAGATGAAGGTAAAATAGCGCAGGTTTTGACAAATTTGATTTCCAATTCAATTTCGTATGGCTCTCAGGATGGGACAACAACGGTTCGCTTTCACGATTTGGATCAAAAGAAATTACTCGTTGAGGTGGCGGATAATGGACTGGGAATAGCTGAATCTCACCTCCCTCGTTTATTTGAAAGGTTTTATCGGGTGGATAAATCAAGAGCTCGTAATATTGGTGGTTCAGGATTAGGGTTAGCCATAGTGAAACACATCATTGAGGCGCACGGTCAAGCCATTAATGTTCGGTCTACAGAAGGTAAGGGATCTACATTTTCTTTTACGCTGGAAAAAGCCTAACAAGCATTGTATCGAACATCACTTATCTCAATTAATTTTGAAATTTAACAACAGGTTTTTAGTTTGCATGGCAAATGCAAAACGCTCCTTTATTTCAGATATAATTTGAAATTCGCGGATTCGAGGTAAACGAAGATAGAAGTACTAAATAAACTCAATTATTTGTAAAATAAATGTGTAATCCTTATATCTTAGAATTAGAGGAAAGCAATAAAACGATTAGGCTGTTATGAAGTACAGTTTTCAAAATCTTAAGAATGATAAAATCAAGAAATTATTTCTTGAAGTGCTTCGCGATTTCCCCACTTTACACGAGCATGAGATTATTCTCTCCAGATCAAAACTAAAGTCATCAACAATGCGTGCTCAACCTTTGATTACTATCAGAAATTTTTTTGCATCCCATAAAAAATACAAGGTGACGCTTGGTTTTCACATTCGTGATAAAGAAGAACTAATCATTGCAAAGGTTCCGGATGATGCACTTAAGGGCTGGTTTGCACACGAGTTGGCACATGTTGTGGATTACAGGCAGTACTCGTCTTTTCATCTAATCGCTTATGGAATTAGATATGTGTTTTCAGCATCCTTTAGAAAGAAAGTAGAGCATGATGCCGATTACATTGCAATTAAATATGGATTTACAGATGAGATTCTTGCAACGAAAAGGTACATTTTAGAGCATGAATTGATTGAAGATAAGTACAAGAAAAAAATCAAACGATATTATTTATCAGTAGATCAGGTTCACTTATGTTCAGAAGATCGTAGTTTGCTAGAACCGTATATTCATCTCTAGTGAATGAACGCTAATAATTCTTTCATCTGTTCCTGATCCATCACCTTAGGGATTTTAGCCTGCCCGCCTTTTTTCTTGTGACTTTCAAGATAGTCGTTGTACATTTCCTTACTGATTCTTTTTACAACAATGTCTTTCAGTGCTTTATTTCTTGCAACACCGTAATTCTTATTTATCTCACTTAGTTTTCGGTCAAGTATTTCAGCCGCTTCTTTTTCTTCGAAACCATTTTCACATACCAACACCCATTGGTGAATGTATTCATCTTCCTGATTTTTTACGCCGGCCACCATATATTCATTGATGGGATGTCCTATCTTTTCAGATAAATGTTGTATCCCCAAATCCATCTTTTCTTCTGAAAGTTGTGAGCCGGCAACATTTAAAAAGAACTTGATCCGTCCCGTAATAATAATTTCGTGTGGATGGAGTGCTGTAAATTTTATAGTATCACCAATTATGTATCGCCAGGCACCTGCAGTAGTTGTAACGACAAGCACATATTCCTGATCCTTTTCAATGTCTTTTATCGTATGAATTTCCGGGTTATCAAGTACATTTCCTCTTTCATCAACGCCGCGTTCATCAAAAGGGATGAACTCATAGAAATAGCCATGACCCAGTGCCAACCTCATAGCCATAGTGTTGGGCCTGGCGGTATGTGCGAAGAATCCTTCTGATGCAAGATATGTATCAATGATTATGAGTTCTTTGTTAGAGAGTTTTTGAAAATCCTCACGGTATGTTTCGTAGGCGACACCCCCGGAGGCGTAAACCTGAAAATCCGGCCATATATCCTGAATGTATTCCAATTCATATTTCTTCATGATTGCCTTAAGCATAATCAATACCCATGAAGGTATTCCGGCGATAGCGCCAATATTCCATTCGGGAGCCATTTCAACTATTCGTTCAATCCTTTCTTCCCAATTGTCAATGTTGGCAATTTCAAACCCCGGGGCATAAAATAAATCATACCAGCCTGGGAAGTTATTGATGTTTATTCCGCTAATCTCACCTTCCAGATGTCCGTCTTCATGTTTTTTTAGTTTGGCAGAGCTGCTCAACATCAAGACACGACTTTCAAAAATTTCAGGTGGAAGATCAAAATTCGGTAGGCTTCTGGCAACAGAAGATGCGACATCTCTCATGCTATCCACAAACTCTTTTGTGACTGGTGTCCTTTTAGGTTTATTTCCGGTTGTACCACTTGTCAACGCGAAAAATTCAGGTTTACCTGGCCACGTAATGTCTGGAAAGCGCTGCTGCTGTTTCCACCAAAAATGCATGTCCTTATAATTGTGAATCGGAATGTTTTTTTGAAAGGCTTTGAGCGGATCATCAGCTCGAATAATATCGGTAAAACCGTAATATTTACCAAAAGAAGTGTTTTGCGCCATTGAGAGTAAATCAATCAACTGCTGCGCCTGCTCATCTTCCGGAGACCGCTCCAAAAAATGCAGTTTTTGATTGACTTCAACAGCCATTTTGACAATTGAACCTAGTACACTCATAGTGTATATAATAGCTAAATTTTAAATGTTATTCAAGTGTTTTTGGCAGGATTAGATTAAGATTCGTTAAAAAAGTTTGATTTTAATTTCTGTCGTAGTTTCTACCATTACACGGATCAAATATAAAGAACTAAGATACCGGGTTTTTTGCTATCATTTTCTTCAAACAATTAGGACAAAAACAGCCTGTTTCTATATTTTTTTCATCAGGAACGGGCATGATATTAGGAAGATCACAGCACCAGCATCTTACTGGAGTATTGGCATAGCAGATAAAGCTATTGCCACATTTTTTACAGGTTTGGTTGTTTTCATTTGTTGGATTCATAATGACAAATTACCCAAAGCAGCTCCCAATTTGTCCATAACTTCGTTCCAGTACATTTTCATTTCCACTCTTTGATCAGCATTAAGTAGCTTTTCCTGATGTATAGCGACCGTTGATTTTTCTTTATTTCCAATAACACGAATCTGAACGGTAGACATATTATGCCAATCTTTCTGTTTCCAATTCAAACGAATATGAGAGTATGGCTTGATAACTCGCACCTTTCCGGCTATTCCAGATTTAGTTACGAAATCCTTCTTTAATTCAAGTTCATCCTCTGTTTCTCCTAACCACAACTGGATACCTTCTTCAGAAAATAGAAAATCCCAGACCTTTTCTGATGCTACAGAAAAAGTTTTTCGAATTCCAAATTGGAACCCGACAGCTTTTGTTTGCCCAACTTGCTTTGACATAAGTTGTTAATTTAAATTCTCACCCCGATTACACAAGACCATGCTAAAGCTTGATGGTGTTCTTAGGCGTTCGCTATATGCGAACACCAATCACACACACGTCATCCAATTGTTCTAAATTTCCCTTCCAGGATTCAAACGCCTCATCAATTAATTTCTTTTGTTTTGGCATTGATTCATGGCATACAGAAACAAGTAATTTTTTAAAGTTGGAGGCTTTATACTTCTTCCCTTTTTCCCCACCAAACTGATCGGCAAAACCATCAGAAAAAACATAAATCGTATCCCCTTTCTTTAAGGTAATTTTATGTGTTGTATATGGCTCAGGATGGTCAAACTGACCAATGGGTTGTTTGTTGGCTTTGATTTCCTCCACTTCAGTTGTTCCATTTCTGATAATCCACAGAGGGTTGTTTGCTCCGGCATAGTGGACTTCGACTCCGCTCATTCCACGGTTGGTTTCTTCTTTACTTATTTCTAAACGCTCATTGTAGTCTGATCTTAGTCTAAGACTACATAGTGCGATATCCATTCCGTCTTTTACGTCATCCTCAGCTTTTTCAAATTCTTTGATGACAATTTCACGGGTTTTGTTAAGGATTTCTCCAGGATCAGTTAATTGGTACTCCCTAATACAGCGATTTAGAGCATTATTACATACCACGGATACCATTGCGCCTGGCACGCCATGCCCGGTGCAATCCGCTGCTGCAAAAAGTGTTGTGCCATTTTTACTCTCCATCCAGTAAAAGTCACCGGCCACAATATCCTTTGGTTTGTACAGAACAAAACTGTCTTTGAGCTTATCTTTAATCAAACTAGAGGGAGGAAGAATTGCTCGTTGAATCCTTTTGGCATAGTTAATACTATCCGTAATTTCTTTTTGTTTTTCAGCAATTTCATCATGAGCCAACTTTAGCTGTCTGTTTTTTTCTCTTTCTAATTCTGCGAGTTCTGAGGCTTTTTCAAAGGCAAAGTTCGATTCCTGAAGTTTGAGTTTGTGATTGGTTTCGGAACTGGACACTTCTTCTTTCAAAGACAAGTAGTTTTCCAAGGCGAAAAATGCTTTATCAATAGCACCCTGGGCCTTGTATGCACGATACAATAGGTTTTGTGCTCTCATTTGTTTGGGTTTCGCATCATTGCCCTGCGAAAGATCAAGAGACAGTTGGAGCAGTTCAAGGGCATCTTCGGTCTTGTTCTGTAGTATTCGTAGTTCTGCCATATCAAGGAGCGTCGTATTATAACCTCTTTTATTTACCATTTCCGCCCGAATGTCATAGGCTTCTTTCAGGTATTTTTCAGCTTTACTAAAGTTTCCTTGTCTTAGGTAAAGTACTCCCAGGTCGTTAATAGCACGACTTAGGCCCTCTGCATTAGGGTTCTCCGTAAATTCAAGAATTGCTTCGTTCAAAAGTTTTTCTGCCTCTTTATATTTTCCTATCTCCAGATAACAACTTCCTAATCCGGGTTTTGTTCTTGCAATGCCAAAAGTGTGTCCAATGGGTACAAAAAGTTCAAGCCCTTTTTTGTAATATTTAATCGCATTCTCAAAATCTTTGATGTCAAAGTACATGACACCCATAATGTAGTATACCCAGCCCGTGGTAGCAGTTGGTTCTATACGTTTAGAAATTTTTATTGCCTTTATAGAACTTTGAAATGCCTGAGCAAAATCACCTATGGCTAGTTTACCAAAAGTACGTACCGTCAAGGCAGTTATTATACCCGTTTCTTCACCAACATCTTCCAAAATACGCAGTGCTTTATCTACCCACTGCTGCATTTCTTTGATTTTATATTCTTTCCATAACTGGTAGGCATAAGCTATGGCCAGGTATCCTTCACCGCGAGGGTAGTCCTGATCTTTCATCAAGTCAAATCCTTGTTGAACACGCAATAGATAATTTCGACCGGTGTGCTGATCAATTTCTGCCATACAATAATCAATAATAGCATCAATCTTTTCGCGTTTGGGACGAGATGATTCAAGAACCTGATCTATTTCAACTTCAATATTCATGGAATATCTTTGAGTGAACAAAATACAAATTTGTTGTTATAAGACCGGAGTATTAATATGCTATTTCAGATAAGTAATAAGTAACTTTGATCAATGCAAAAAAGATTGATACCCGCATATCTTCTGACCTTCGTCAATGTTCTTGGGTTCAGTATTTTGATGCCGGTTTTACCTTTTATTGTGGAGACTTACCACGCACCTGAATGGGTGTATGGCGCATTACTTACCTTTTATTCTGCCTTTCAATTTTTAGGCGCTCCTTATTTGGGCGCTATGTCAGATCAACAAGGGAGAAAGAAAGTGCTCATCATTAGTCAGGCAGGCACATTGCTCAGTTGGCTTGTTTTTATAGTGGCGCTTGCCTTACCGGATGTACCTTTTCTTGGTTTGGCCTTGCCGCTTTGGATAATTGCTGTTAGTAGAATTTTGGACGGAATTACAGGAGGGAACACTTCAGTTGCTAATGCTTATGTTTCTGACATTACCTCAAGAACGGAGAAAACGTACATATTTGGATATTTGGGTGGCATTGCAGGTATTGGATTGATTGTAGGACCCGGGATTGGGGGGCTAGCGGCATCTACATCAATAGGGTATACCGGCACAATGATAGTGGCTTCAGCCATCTCTGTAATTACGCTTGTTGTTTTGTTTTTATGGTTGAAAGAATCACTACCTGAAAATAAACGACGGCCGGTGACACGACAAAGACTTTTTAAAAGTCTGTTTATTATGGAGCGCATCAAAAAAGTAAACCCACCAGCAATTATTCGAGTTATTTTTTGGATGAAATTGCTATTTCACACCATGATGACCTTCTATATCTCTACAATTGCCCTTTTTCTGATAGATCTGTTTGATTTTAACGAAAAGGAACTAGGGTTTTTTATGCTCGTCGTAGGTTTGTTTTTATCATTTAATCAGGCTTTTTTGTCCAGGGTTTTTGTAAAAAAGTTGGGAGCTGTAAACACATTGATAATTGGGTTAATCCTGGCTGCAACGGGCCTTTTTTGCATCACTTTAACCGATAACTTGTGGCTGTATATTATGTTTTATTATGTGATGAACCTTGGTTTATCCATTTGTTTTCCAACTTTCAACTCACTTATATCTATACATGCAGATGCAAACAAACAGGGTGAAATAATGGGGATTAGTGAATCAATACGTTCCATGACTATGGCTGCCTTTCCGGTTCTTGCGGCTGCTATTTATGGGTGGATAGGGTACCCCGTTTATTATATGATTGCTGCTTTACCATTGGCTGCACTAGCAATTGCTTTGAAAAATATTAAAATACTGAAACCGGAGCATTATACCGAAGAATTGGAAGTTGAGTAGTTGATGTGCTACCCTTTTTGTTTAATTCACAAACTAAAAGTTGAGTTTGCGTTATTCAATAGTAATTAACCGAACTGATTTCATAGCTTAGCATCAAAGAATTAGATGATGAGGTTTGTATTAACACTATTTTATGTGCTTATTGGATATTGGGCAACAGCTGGTGTACCATGTAACTGTGGTGTGACGAATGAAAAAATTGAGACGTTGTTGATTGACAGTTTGAATAAAACATGCTCTGATACACTGTATTTAGTAAACGGAAATAAAAAAGTGGTGACCTACGTCAAACAAAATAAGAAGCGTGTATTGTTCAAGAATTGTACTTTGCTTGGTTCAAAACTGATCACCTCTAGTATTAGAAAGAACGACGTGCACAAAGTCGTGTTATCCTCAGGCGAAGAAATTAATTTCAACGAGCTTTTAACTAAAAAGGAGAGAAATAAAAAAGTTGCTCTTCAGGTTTTAAAAGTCATGGGTTTGATATTAGGCATTATTGCTGTTTCTGTTGGACTTATACTGCTGCTGTACGTTATTTTCCCACCCTGGTAGAACAGGATTCGTTGTGCTCGACTTCTTCTTAAAAGATGTTATAATACTTGAATTTCTATTCGTGTTCAATTATCTTATTGATACACCTTCAGGAGATACGAATTGATCTCCGAAAAAAGGGTGTAACAACAAATCAAAATAATACGATATGAAGAAGTTAATTATAAGCTTGATTTCAATAGCCATAATTGCGTTTACAGGTCATTCTCAACTGCTGGAAATTCGCGGTTATAGTGGAATCAACATCCATCAATTTACAAATACAGACAACCGACAATTCGTAGAAAATGCGATTTATTCACGTTCGTTTTCAGGGCGTCCCGGACTACAGATAGGTGGAGCTGTTACCCTTGGTAAGCGCTTTTATTTTCAGCCGGGTTTGCAATTTACAACAATATCAATGGCTTATGTCACGGATAATACGGTGGACGGGGAAGAGCTAATCTCAAATTCACGATTGAATATGATCTCTGTCCCTTTGCGGGCAGGTTTCAAATTGATCAACCCAGAATTTACGAGCTTTTTTAATGTTCGAATATTTGGAGGAATTCAAGGGAATCGTCCCGTTAGTGTGAACCATGCGAGGGAATCTACCATTTCTGAAAACATCACCATTGAAGATTATAACCAGGTATTTTTCAATGCAGATCTTGGAGTAGGAGCTGATATCTTTTTCCTTTTTGCCGATCTGGGATACCAATTTGGTTTAACTCCTGTACATTCAGGCCCTAATGATGCAAAAGTACAAGCGTTTTACGCCAATGTTGGTGTGAATTTTAAGTTTTAGGGGTTTTAAAGGGTCAAGAATGTTTTAGAATTACGATATCAGGGTAACTTTAATGCTCTGTTTCTTCACTGGGCTTTAAATGTTTTACTCGAACCCCAATTCGCTCAAGATTTTCAATGGCTTTGGAAACGGATCGCACATTGCTAAAAATCAACCGTAATTTATCATTGCGTTCGTTCATTTTAACGTCCGGAGGATTGGTTTGAATAAAGTTCAGCACCTGTGTGAATATTGAGCTTTGATAATAAGGGGAGTCTTTTTTGGACACAAAATATCCGATCATTTTACCGGATTTGATCACCAGTTTTTCGAATCCTATGGATTTGGCCATCCATCTTAAGTGAATGGATTTGATCAACTCTTCTACAACATCTGGCAACGCGCCAAAACGATCTTCCAGGCCAAGTTTGAAGTTATCCAGCTCTTCCTGATTTTTGGTATTGTCCAGTTCCTGATAAAGCATCAGACGTTCAGTTACTTTATTTACATAAGTATCGGGAATCAACAATTCCAAATCAGTTTCCAGGATACAGTCTTCCACAAACTCCATATCATCTACAGACTTATCTTCCACGAATAAGTGCTTGAATTCTTCCTCACGTAACTCCTGGATCGCCTCATTCAGTATTTTCTGATACATCTCAAAACCTATATCCGATATAAATCCAGATTGTTCGCCTCCCAAAAGATTACCTGCACCCCGAATGTCCAAATCACGCATGGCTATATTAAATCCAGAGCCAAGGTCAGAAAATTGAGCTACGGCTTCCAAACGCTTTCTAGCATCAGAGGGTAAAAGATGAAGTGGTGGTGCAATCAAATAGCAAAAAGCTTTTTTATTTGATCGACCAACGCGACCACGCATTTGATGCAGATCGCTTAAACCAAAGTTCTGTGCCTGGTTTATTATAATTGTGTTGGCATTGGCCACATCAATACCGGATTCAATTATGGTAGTTGCAATTAACACATCATACTGCCCATCCATGAAGCCTACCATGACATTTTCCAGCTTTTTGCCATCCATTTGACCATGTCCTATACCTACTCTGACACCTGGACAAAGTCGTTGCACCATGCCAGCTACTTCGTGAATATTTTGAACGCGATTATGTACAAAATACACCTGCCCACCTCTTTGGGTTTCATAGGAAATGGCATCCCTGATAATTTCTTCGTTTAAACCGATAATTTCAGTATCAACGGGTTGACGGTTAGGTGGAGGCGTGTTGATGATCGAAAGGTCTCGGGCACCCATTAAAGAGAACTGAAGCGTTCGTGGTATAGGTGTGGCTGTTAAAGTCAGGGTGTCCACCGAAGCTTTAAATGTCTTTAACTTGTCCTTGGTTCCGACTCCAAATTTTTGTTCTTCATCAATAATGATTAACCCAAGGTCTTTAAACTCCGTTTTTTTACCCACGAGTTTGTGTGTCCCTATAATGATGTCAGTTTTTCCCGATTTTAAATCCTTTAATGCCTGCGTTATCTGTTTCTGTGAGCGAAATCGATTGACGTAATCTATGGTACATGGAAAATCTTCTAATCGTTTTTTGAACGTTTTAAAGTGCTGTAATGAGAGAATTGTGGTTGGTACAAGAACCGCAACTTGCTTGTTGTCACATACTGCTTTGAATGCCGCCCGGATAGCAATTTCAGTTTTTCCAAATCCTACATCTCCACAGATCAATCTATCCATTGGGGATTCAGACTCCATATCCTCTTTTACGTCAAGAGTTGATTTTAACTGGTCCGGAGTATCTTCATAAATAAATGAAGCTTCCAATTCATTTTGCAAGTAATTATCCGGGGAAAATGCAAAGCCTTTTTCAGCTTTTCGTTGGGCATATAGTTTAATCAGATCGTAGGCAATTTCTTTAACTTTTGCCTTGGTTTTTTTCTTCGCATTGTTCCAAACCGGAGAACCAATCTTGTTCATTTTTGGTTTGGTTCCATCCTTGCCTGTATATTTAGAGATACGGTGAAGGGAATGAATGGAAACATAAAGGACATCATTGTCTTTATAAATCAGACGGATGGCTTCTTGTGGTTTGCCGTTGACATCAATTAACTCAAGTCCGGAGAACTTTCCAACCCCATGATCGATATGGGTGACATAATCTCCTTTTTGAAGATTGTAGATTTCCTTGAGTGTAAGTGCCTGCTGATTTTTTCGGTATCCTTCTTTTAAACGGAACCGGTGGTATCGTTCAAAAATTTGGTGATCAGTGTAGCAAACAAATTTCAGATCATTATCTATGAATCCTTCGTTGAGGGATGTATTTAAGGTGGTGAATGTTACATTCGATTCAAGGTCTTCAAAAATCGAATAAATCCGCTCGATCTGTTTGTTTTGATTGGAGATGATAAAATTCTCATACTTCGCCGCTTTTCTTTCGGTCAGATCTTTTATCAGGAGTTCAAAGTTTTTATTGAACGCCGGTTGAATTTTTTGATCGAACTGAATTGGGGATTGCGCGTCAGTTGAAGTTGAGAAGTAATCCTGACTACCGAATTCTATTACTCTAAAACCTTTGATTTGCTCTTCAAACTGATTTTTTTCAAAGTACAGCTCAATAGGTGGTGAGTGATTTACCGGTGATTCCGGTAAGTCTTGATAAATATCCAGTGCTTTTTTGTATTCAACATCAAGTGTACCTTTAACCGTACGGTAATCTTTCAACCAAATCACAGTTTTGTTGGGAACAAATTCCAACATGGTTTCTCTTTTTTCTTCGGTCTTGAATTGCTGGATATTGGGAACCACCGTAAATCGCGAGAGCGTTTTAATGGATAATTGGTTCACCGGATTAAAGGTTCGGATAGACTCTACTTCATCTCCAAAAAACTCGACACGGTAGGGCTCATCATTTGAAAAAGAAAAGATGTCTACAATTCCGCCGCGAACTGCAAATTGCCCAGGTTCATAAACAAAATCAACCTTTTCAAAACCGTGTTCTATCAGTAATTCGTTTATGAAGTCAATGGAGTATTCCACGCCGCGTTTGATCTCCATAATGTTTTTGGCAAATTGTCTTTTTGTGATTACTTTCTCAAAAAGTGCCTGCGGATAAGTAACAATCACTGAGTTATTTCCGCGGTTCATCCGGTCCATAACTTCTGCGCGTGATACTACATTGGCATTGTCGATTTCTTCGAACTGGTAAGGTGCCTTGTACGAGTGCGGGAAGAAAAAGATGTTTTGTGCTTTTTTGTTGAGATTTTGAATATCATTAAAGAAAAAAGCCGCTTCTTCTTTGTCCTGTAAGATAAAAAGGTGAAATCCCTTATAGTTCTGAATGACTGCATCTGCAATGATTGAGCGCCCTGAACCTTCTAGTCCCTTAACAGACACTCTCGCTTCATCATAAACCAATTGGGCAGAGATATCCCTGACTTTTTCAGTCTGTTGAAAGGCTTCTCTGAACTCCTCTAGCGTCATTGGGGTGCAAAATTAGTGCATAGTTTGATACCATCCCAATAACAATCAAAAAAAAGACCTCCTAAACAGAAGGTCTCTATGTAATTATGATTTTATAAACTTTCTTATTTCCCGATTATCACCTTCCCAGAAATGAATGAAATAAGTTCCGGATTGGAAGGTTGAAAGGTCAATAGTAGTGACTATTTGATTTGAAGTGTACATTAACTTTCCTGCTATGTCGTAAACCTCAATTTTATCTATGAGCGTCTGATGTCCGTTCCAGTTAAAAGATATGTTATCTGTTGCCGGATTTGGGTAAATGCTAATTGCGGTTAGGTCTGTTTCTTTTGCAGTACCTAGTGAAGGATCATCTATGAAATTGCCATAATCAATTGTAGTTGTTCCCTGCACATAGTGAGTAAAGGCTAGTACGGGAAGATGAACTCCCGGTTTATAGAACATGTAAACATCTGTATTGTAATGATACATTTCCGTCCCATTATAAGAATCGCCATAATCTTCAGAAACTTTTACCCGAAGCACTCCAGGTATAGTTGCGTTTGGCAGGATAAGTGTTCCATATCCATCTGCAGTTACAGTTACACTTCCCGCTCTATCCAGGACGACCCCACTTGTAAACGTCCCTGAAAACTGGTCGACGTAACTATCACTGTATGTAAATGGAAAGGTAAGAATCGTTTCCGGATCGGAATAAGGGATTGCTGTTCCACTTGCATAGATGCCTTCCCGGTCGAGAGACGTTGAATTCGAATTGAAGTATTCGTATTGTGTTCCAGCACCCCAATTACCTGCCACATTAGCATTAGGGAACGAAGATGGTGATGGGCAAGTAGACGGATCGACGTAATCAACATTCGCTGTTGCTGTTTCAACTAATCCACTAAAGTCCCATGTTATCCCAGCACCGGCTCCTCCGGGATTATTATCCCAGTCACACCTTTTATAAGTGAAATTGTCTCCAATAGCTGGTGCAACATTGCCTTGGGTTAAAATAGGTTGTGCGAAAGAAAAGGTACCTGCACAAATAGCAGGTATAAGAAGGTATAAATTCTTCATAAGTTTTGATTTAGGTTAATGTTGCAATGTACGTAAAAAATTAATTTTTTATTAGTGTGCTACATGTGTTCTTGTGTTAATTATTGAAATTGGTATTGAATCACTGTTCGGAATAATATTCATTAAAGAGTTGCTGTGCTTTCTCCACCAGATCAATAAACTCTTTGCGGTATCCGTGCTTATCATCTCCAATAGCTTGGTTCGCCCGTTCAAGAACTCTTTCAAAAGAAGCATTTCCTCTGTATTTAGATTCTCTAAGTAGCATACCAAATTCTACAACAGCAGAAGCAAACTTGAAATTGTCTGAATGAACTGAACTAACTTCAGTAGAGACTGTTTTTTCCAGGAGTTTACTTTTCTTAGATTTTGGGTGTTTGTATCTGAACTTAACATGCGTTAATTCATCTTTTAATCCTTTAGAAGTGTTGACAACGCGGGTTTGGTAGCGCAATCCTCCAACTTCCTGATCCTTATCTTCGGTTTCTTTTAATTCAATTTCATAAAATGCGATCACCGAATGTCCAGAACCCAGATCACCAGAATCTTTGGTGTCGTCATCAAAATCTTTATCCTGTAAAATACGGTTTTCATAGCCTAACAAACGATAACTTTTAACTACCTCAGGGTTAAACTCCAATTGTAACCTAACATCTTTGGCAATGGTCACCAGTGTTCCTCCAATTTCATTGACCAGTACTTTTTTAGCTTCCAGGATATTGTCAATATAGAAGTAGTTTCCATTTCCATTGTCTGCTAACTTTTCCATTTTACTGCTTTGAAGGTTGCCTGTTCCAAAACCAAGGACGGAGAGGAAAACACCGCTTTCTCTTTTCTTTTCAATTAATTCCACAAGAGAATCATCATCTGAAACACCTACATTAAAATCCCCGTCTGTAGCCAGAATGATCCTGTTATTTCCATCTTTGAGAAATTCATCTTGTGCAACTTTGTAGGCCAGTTCAATCCCTGCGCCACCTGCTGTTGAACCACCTGCTTCAAGATTTTCAATCGCCTCAAGAATTGTTGATTTTTCACTACCAGACGTACTTGGTAAAGCAAGACCAGCTGCTCCGGCATATACAACAATGGCAATTTTGTCATCTTCATCCATTTCATCAACAAGAAGATTCAAGCTGCTTTTTAGAAGGGGAAGTTTATCACTGGATGACATAGAACCTGAAACATCCACCAGAAATACCAGATTGTTGGACTGATTTTCATCCATTTCAATTTCTTCACCTTGAAGCGCAATTTGCAGGAGCAGATTATCTTCTTGCCAGGGACATGTTCCAACCTCGGTGGTAATAGAGAAAGGGTGCTCATCTTCAGGTTGCGGTAGATCATAATCAAAATAATTGACCATTTCTTCTAGCTTTACCGCATTTTTAGGAGGTAAATAGTTGCCGTTCAGAAACCTGCGGATATTGCTATAAGAAGCTCCGTCTACATCAATACCAAATGTTGATAGTGGTTTACCCAAAGGTGTTTCAAACGGGTTTTCCTTGAAATGATCGTATTGTTCATAATAATGGCCTACATCATCTGGCCCTTTTTGCTCTTTTTGTTGAACAGGAGCAAAAAAACCGTACGGATAGGTGTGATTAGGGTATACACTTCCTTCTGTTTTAGATCCATTGGCGTCCGCAATACCTAGGGTGTAACTGTTGAAGGTCGTTACACCAGTATTATTCTCCGTATCCCAGGTGTAGGAGTAGTTATTGCTTATTGAATACAGCACATCCTCTCCCAGACTTAATTGGTCAGAACTAGTCCTTCCGCGGATAAAATTGAATTTAAAATCCTGTTTGTTCTCCCATTCTACACGTTTTCTTTCAAAATCCACTTGCGTAGACAAGGAGTCTGTTACAATACTTGACAATTTTTCTTTTTCTGACCCAGTAGGGTAGAAATTGAACAGAATAATTGCCAAAATTGTTGCTGCAATAG
Organism: Crocinitomicaceae bacterium; assembly: GCA_014762645.1. GTDB lineage: Bacteria > Bacteroidota > Bacteroidia > Flavobacteriales_D > Crocinitomicaceae > Paracrocinitomix. The sequence continues at coordinate 832 of JABURP010000021.1, read as the reverse complement.
CACCTAGCAATTTAAAACCGTTTCGTTTTCTTTTCTGTGCTAGTTTGTTTTGAATCTCATCCCAATTTTTCTTTTCAGGATGATAATTGTCCAGAATGTCACGGTTTTCGTCTATATAGTTTTGGATTGGGTCTTTCATAATTCCAACAAGTTTTTTAGTGATAAACTCAATAATTTTTTTGCCCTTACATATTGGGACTTGGATGTGGATAAACTGATGTTCAACGCCTTTGCGATCTCTTCGTGCTTATAGTCTTCAAAAGCTTTTAAGGTGAACACGGTTCTACATCCAGATGGTAGTTTTTCAATGGCCTGGTTTATGCGCCCGGGATCAATGATCATTTCTTTTTGTTCAGTTTGATCGGGAATGTCAAAATCTAATTCAAGCCATTTCAATTTTTGCTTCCTCAGCTTGTTCAAACATACGTTGATGGTAATTCTGCGCAACCAGGCACCAAAGGTTACACGGCCATCAAATTTTCTAAGGTGTTGAAAAGCATTGACGAAAGCATCTTGTAATGCGTCCTCGGCATCCTGATTATTTCCCATCATGCGTACGGCTACTGAATACATAGCAGATGAATACTGTTCGTATAAAGCATACTGAGCTGTCGTGTTGTTTTCCAAGCACTGTTTGATCAAACTATCAATATGTATTTCTACCTGTTCCAAAATGTGTTGGTTTATCTTAAATAACCGGAAGGATTAAAAAAGTTGGAATTTTAGTAGAAGAAATTTAGTGTATTGATTCGGCAACCCGGAAAACTTAAGGGATTTTTAACAAAATAGTAGTTGAAATAAATAATCTAAGACTTGTCTTTTAAACAAATAT
>JABURP010000013.1 GCA_014762645.1 Crocinitomicaceae bacterium | reverse complement strand
TATCGAACAAACCCTTAGTTGCAATATTTAATTTTTACTTTGGTATGATAATTGAATAAAGGGAAACAAAAATTATTAATTAAATAAAAATGAAATTATGAAAAAAGTATTACTAGTAAGAGTATGGGGCGTTATAGGGTTTAATGCTAACTCACAGGTAATGGTAAATGATGTTAACATCAACGAACTGGATGTTAAATACATTGAGCTTGTAGGTCAAAGAGCATTCGGTTGGGGCAAGATTAAAGTAACAATCGATTACGGACAAGAAATGAAATTGTTCAAACCACCAGTTATTAAGTCTGCTGATGGAACCAATGCAAAGTTCAATTCTATGATTGGAGCCTTGAACTTTATGGAAGCAAATGGTTGGGAATTAGTTGAAGTAATGGTATTCCCAGGTAGAACTGCAGATGAGGATAATGAGGTAAGATATTTGCTGAGAAAAGCAGGAAGTTAATTAGACGAAATAACCCTATTCCTTAATAGAGGAATAGGGTTATTTTATAAATAGTAGAGTTATGAAATTTTTAATTGTATTCGCAATAATTTTAATTGGAGTTCCAATTTTTGCACAGGATGATTTTCAATTAAAATATAATGATGAAGATCGTGTAGAATATCAGGGAGTGATCAAACATCCCGGTAAGACAAAAAATGAACTGTTTAAGTTAGCCGAATTGTGGTGTGAAAACACGGACCGCAGACAAAAAGTAGAATTCAAAGATGAAGAAATGGGTAAACTCATTGCAAAGTCTGAGTTTGCTACAATAGGTAAAAGCAATTATTTTTCCAACAAAGAATACCACTATGTATTTACATGTGATGTGGTATTGGAATTTAAGGATGGAAAAACCAGGTATACCTTAGAAAAATTTAAGAAAAAGACTTCCCCGGATGAGCCGGGTTCAACTATTGAATACTTTATTGAGAACTATACACCTAAAATTAAAAGTGATAAAAAAAGAGCTCAATATGCCAAGATGCTTGATGAAATTGAATTAGCTATTCAGGATCAGGTGTGGGATTTAATTGATGAGTTGAAGAAGACATTTGGACCAGCAGGAGAAGAGGAAGATGAAGACGAAGATGATTGGTAAAAATGATCTTGTATAAAATAATTGGCCTTTCTTTCTGTTCTTTACATTATGCAGATCGAAAGGCTTTTTTTTGTTTCTAAAGTTTAACTAATTTGCACTATGGTGAAGTATTTGGTTGTAATAGCTTTTGTCATGTTCGGTAGCTCGCTGTATGCTCAAAAAATTAAATTTGTGGCAACAGATTCACTGATTGGTGACTACGACCAGTTTTCCGTAGACAATTTTGGTAGAATTTATCTTACCCATGAAGATGTAATTGTTGTGTTTTCCAAAGAACTGGATACACTTTTTACAGCATCACTCAAGTCCATCAGACCTACCTATATTGAAAGTTCAAAGTCATTTCGCACATTGATATTTGATGAAGAGCGTTCACTTATACAGTTTTTGGATAATACAGGAACCCCAATTCGTGATCAAATTGATTTGGTGAGCCTGGATATTCAACAACCAATACTGGTGTGTGAATCCTTTGGAGGCAATACAATTTGGGTTTTAGATGCTGGAAATCTCCGTTTAATCAAAATCAACGAGAAATTACAAAAAGTACTGATAACAGAAAACCTCGTAACAATATTCGACGGTGACAATCTCCCCATTCAAATGAAAGAGTCCAATGATTATTTACTCGTTCTAATTCCTGGTGAGGGTGTTGCTAAATTTGATGTTTTTGGCACCTATGTGGATACCTATCCCTGCAAAGCTGAATCTATTGATGCTATGGGGAATTATCTTTTTGTAAGAACCAGTAAAACATTGGAAATAATACCGCTCGACGGACTGATGGAACCAGAATACGTGTATGATATACCTGAAGACGTTTTGTCATTTGCCTATACCAGAAGCAACGTATATATGAAAAAGAAAAATGGGTTGTACATAGGTAATTATATAAAAACGAACTGATTCTTATCGAATATAAGGTAAACCTCACCGATTAATAATTGCCATCACCTTGTTGACAACTTCAATCAGGTCAATTGACTTGAATACGTATATTTGTGAGCAATAAAAGAAATGAAGCGTGAAAAAATACTTGCGTTTTTTTATTAGCAAGCAATTCCTATTGAACCTCCTGGCGATATTCGTAGTCTGGTTTGCTATTATTAGAATAGATATGTGGTACCTTAAAAGTACTACCGATTTTGGTGAAAGTATAGAAGTACCGTCTTTCTATAAAATACACATGGATGATCTGGATGTATTTGTGAAAGATAAAGAACTGGATTATGAAATTGTTGATTCGGTTTATATGGATGGCTGGCCCAAAGGAACAGTGTGTTGGCAATATCCAAAACCTACTGACTCAACAGGTATGAGTATTAAGTCCGGAAGGACAATTCAACTGTCTGTGGTTCCTGAAAGCCCTCAAATGGTTTGGATGACGTGTGTTAAAGGACAGTCAAAGAGAATGGGAGAAACCATTTTACAATCGGTCGGAATTAGAACAAAAGTATCCTATAAACCCAGCCCAATAGGTCCTGGATATATTATGGAGCATAACTTTAACGGCAAGGCCGTAGATACGGCAGGCATGTTCATTCCTAAAGGAAGCAGGGTGGAATTAGTGGTATCAAAAGGCAAAACAGGTGAAGCTACACCACTTCCTTCTGTAGTCGGGCTTACAATAAAAGATGCGAGACAACGTTTTTCCTCTGTGTCAGTATCTATTCACATAGAGTGTGAGAATTGTAAAACTCAGGAAGAAATAGAGAATTCAATGATCACACGCCAAAATCCAAACGGTGGCCCAAATGTACAAGTGGCTGCAGGAACAAGCGTGACGTTGTGGTCAAGATTTGAAGGAGACAATGGAGGAGGCACTGACGATCCATCATTGTAAGGTACGTTTGAATGAAGAAAACACTAATTGCACTTTCCCTTTTTTTATCGCTGAGTATTCAAGCTCAGGAGGTAATATCACCTATCGCAGGAAATCCTTCACTCTACCCGGAAAACCCACAGATAAATGCTCAATCAAAATCATGTGACAGCTTGTTCCTGGATAGCACATTCATCTATTCAACTACAAACCTTGAAATTGAGCATGTCTGGGACGATTTTTCAGTCAATAAATTTGTAAAGTATCCTCCGGATTACTCAGCTGCAAATGTGACATCTCAGTGGTATTGGTGTTTAATGAATAGCGCAAACACGATTCCTGAGCCGAGTACAGTAAAATATTGTGACGTCTCTCATGCCAGGCATGACAGCATTTTTGTAGTAAGTAATAATGTAGTGGATTCTGTTGTGACTACTTTTACTCCACACTCCATTTGGGTGAATGATTTAACAAGTTATCCAATTTCGGGTACCTTAATGACATTGTATGATGAATGCTATGTGCTTAGAGATTCGGTAATAGACGGTGTCCCGGATTCTGATCAGGATACCCTGTGGTACATTAACCCCCCCGATTATGATCAGGATAGTATCCACCTCTTTTTTGCCAATCTAAATGACACTAACAATATCTGGTTGAGTAACAGTGCTTGTCATAATTACCGTTTTCCAGTGGATCCATGGTCCTTAGGTGTTGTAACTTTTGACGGAGTAGACTCAACAGGACGTCCATATCAATTTGGTAATACAAATGCCTACGGTCAGGCGGATGTTTTAACGTCAAAACCGGTTAACCTATTGGGTAAAACTCAGGTGTTTTTACAATTCCTTTACCAACCGCAAGGACACGGAAACATGCCTGAAGATCAGGACTCACTTATCGTAGATTTTTACCTGGTCGATTCAGCAAAATGGTACCCCTGGTGGTATGCAACTCCGCCATATACGCCTAATCAGTGGGACACTGCTTTTGTCGCTGTGCCAGTGAACTTTTTAGATAATGGGTTTCAATTCAGATTCAGGAACTATGCATCTCTTTCAGGGGCGTTGGATCATTGGCATGTAGATTATGTGCAACTATATGAAAACCCCCTTTTGCAAGTACAGCCTTTTAAGGACCTGGCTATAGCTTATCCATTAAACACGCTCCTGGATGACTATACTTCTGTACCATGGGATCACTACGTTAATCTACCGACTCCAAATGATCAAATGGCCGATACCACATATCTGTTTGTATACAATTCTGATGTTGACGCAACAAATGTTGGTCCTGATATGTTTTTAGAAATTAAGTATAACGGGACAGTTCAAGGGAATTATAATCTTCCAAATCCGGGAGGAATTCCACCCTGGACATCAAATTGGGAGTTAGGCATGAATGCCTTTCCTTTTTTCACGGCTACTCACCACAATTACTTTGATGCTCCGGGCAATGATACCATGGCTGTTTTTGATGTGAAAATAAATGCGCATGCGGCAGTGGCGGCATCAAACGTATACGACGTAAACGATACAACCTACATGCAGCAGGTTTTTAAGAATTATTACGCGTATGATGATGGGTCTGCTGAAGTAGCCTACGGCATACAAGGAGCTAACAGTCAGCTCGCTTATAAATTTGATGCGTATGAAGCAGATACCCTGACAGGGGTTTTGTTCCATTTCGTTCCATCTGTGAATGATGTAAGTAATAAAATTATGCTGTTGACAGTTTGGGATGATAATAACGGTGAACCAGGGAATATACTTTATCAGGATAATTTCTTTCTTCCTCATTATCCGAGCTATGGAGGTTCTAAGAATGAGTTTAAATATTATGAGTTTGTAAATCCGGATTATCCATCTGCCATTCCGGTTGATCAAACTTTTTACGTTGGATGGGAACAGATAGATAGTGAGAGCTTGAACATTGGGATGGATAGGAACATAGTTAATAATTCAAAGATATTTTACAATGTTGGAGGTAGTTGGAATCAATCTTCTCAACCCGGTTCACTAATGATACGACCGGTATTTTCAACGGCAATAAACCATACATTATCCATAGAGAATAATGAGCCTGAACCAAAACGAAATACATTGCCGTCTATGTATCCGAACCCGGCTACAAATGCAGTAACTTTTACCGGCCTCAGTGGCACTTATAATATTTCTTTCTACGATATGAGTGGTAGACTTGTCTTAAGCGAGCAGAATAGGGCGGTTGTAGATATTACATCATTGCAAAAAGGAGTGTATTTTGTTGACGTAAGAGATCAATCAGGTATATCCCTGTACACTAATAAATTGATCAAGAACTAATGTCCGAACCAGGAGAAGAAAATAATCAGGATAACGATTCAGAGGAGGAGTTATACGAACATCATCACTTAATTGCAGATGTAGGCCAGGATCTCCTACGTATTGACAAGTTTTTAATGGATCGCATTCCAAATGTCTCTCGTAACCGGTTGCAAAATATTGCTAAAGCAGGTAATTTGATTGTTAATGGGAAACCAGTAAAATCGAATTACAAGGTACATCCTGGAGATGACATTTCAATTGTACTTCCATTTCCTGTTCGGGAAACCACACTGGTCCCGGAAAATATCCCTATAGATATTGTGTATGAAGATGATGATCTCGTAATAGTCAATAAACCAGCTAATATGGTGGTTCATCCGGGTTTTGGGAATTATTCAGGGACCTTAATGAATGCCCTGGTTTACCACTTTGAGAACCTTCCACAAAGGGATGATTACTACGGTAGACCAGGTCTTGTTCACAGATTAGACAAGCATACTACAGGACTGCTTGTGGTCGCAAAAACCGAGTATGCAATGACACATTTGTCTAAACAGTTTTTTGACCGTACTTCAGAACGAAAATATTGGGCGCTGGTTTGGGGAGATGTGGAGCAGGATGAAGGGACAATAACTGGGAATATTGGACGTTCACAAAAGAACAGGAAGGTTTTTGTTGTATATGATGAGGATGATGGTTATGGCAAGCATGCCGTAACTCATTACAAGGTATTGGAACGATTTAGATATGTTACACTGGTTGAGTGTAAACTGGAAACCGGACGTACCCATCAAATTCGTGTTCATTTCAAGCATATCGGACACCCTTTGTTTCATGATATGGAATATGGAGGAGATAAGATTATTAAGGGGACTACATTTACAAAATACAAACAGTTTATTGACAACTGTTTTAAACTGGTGCCAGGACAGGCCTTACATGCTAAAACCTTGGGGCTCACTCATCCTATGAGTGGAGAGAGGATACATTTTGACTCTGAATTACCCAGTGGGTTCGAAACCCTGCTTGAAAAGTGGCGTATATACAGCAAAAGTGTATGATTTAAAAGGTTTAAATAAACTACAAGAATCGGTGGTTTTTCAAAATATTTAATTATTTTCGCCTTTAATAACAAGCTTACTAAAATTTAGTAAATACTATTTTATGAAGTTATTTAAGTTCATTGTCACGATTACAGCCGTAATCGGTATGACAACCATTACACTTGCTCAAGGTGGTGGGCCTGTGACTAGAAATTATGGGAAAGAAGCAGACAGGCTCTGGGCTGCAGGTGCGTATGCAGAAGCAGCAGAAGCCTTCAAAAAAGCCTCTGAGAAAGTGAATCCAAAAAACGCAAAAGCTAGATTGAAGAAAGCTTATTATGCGTACATGTCTGCATCTTGTTATAAACTGCTGCATGATTACGCAGCAGCAGAGCAGCAGTACGAAAAAGCAGTGTTGTTGAAATATCCTGATGATCCAAAAGGAGAACCAAAAACCCTGTATTACTTAGCCGAGATGGAAATGGCGCAGTGTAAACATGATGAAGCACTTGAACATTACCAAAAGTATCAAAAACTCAATCCTGGAGATGAAATCACTAAGGTGAGAATTGAGTCTTGTAAGAATTATAAAGAGATGACTTCTCCTGAGAATATGACAAAGCATAAGGTTACGAATGTCACCAAGCTAAATACAAGTGCTTTTGAGTATGCAACCGTAATGGGCGGAAGAGGTAAGGAAATGTACTTTTCTTCTTCTAGAGAAGGTTCCGCAGGTGAAGAAACGGATCCAATTACTGGTCAAAACTATATGGATATTTGGGTGACAAATATCGACAGAAATGAAAACTGGGGTCAACCTGAACCAATTGGTGAGCCAGTTAACACAGGAGATTCTGAAGGAACCATGTGTTTTGATGGTCGTGGTAAAATGATGTTCTTTACGCGTTGTCCAGTGATAGAGAAAATGAATATCGGTTGTGAGATATATCAAGTTGAAAAGAAAGGTAAAGGATGGGGAGAACCCGAAAAAATTCCTTTAAAGGACCACGATACAACGCACGTTGGTCACCCTGCAGTCTCGCCTGATGGTAAAACCCTAATCTTCGCTTCAAACATGGCTGGTGGATATGGTGGTGTAGATCTTTGGATCTCAACATACGACCGCAGAAATGATGAGTGGAGTCTTCCTAAAAACCTCGGGCCTGAGATTAATACTTCAGGAAATGAAGTATTCCCTACATGGGGACCAAATAATGAACTTTATTACTCTTCTAATGGGATGGTCGGACTTGGAGGTTTGGATATTTATCGTGCTGAAAGAGTCGGTGAAGAAAATAAATGGGAAAACCCAACACACATGGGGTATCCTTTAAATTCATGTAGAGATGATTACCATATCATATTTACGGAAACCGGTAAAATCCAAAGAGGGTATATTTCTTCAAACAGAAATGGTTCTAAAGGTGAAAACTCACAGGATATCTGGGATTTTTACCTCCCACCAATTCTCGTAGATGTAGACATTATTGTTACCAATCTTGAAACGGGCGAACCAATTCCGGATGCAAAAGTAATTATCGTGGGATCAGAAGGTGAAAATTATGTGATGACAACAGATCCTTCCGGTAGAATTACAATGACTGAAAAACCAGATGGATCAAGATATATTGAACCAGGTGGAACATGGACTGTTGAAGTAGAAGGTATTCCAAAAAAATACTTCTCAGCATCAGATAATTTCTCTACAGTTGGAATTGATGTCAACAGACGAATTATTAGAGAATTGAAAGTGATGCCGGAAAAAGAAGTAATTCGACTGCCAGAAGTTCGATACGATTTAGGTCGAGCTACACTTCAGGTTAACGATTCTGTAAATTCAAAAGATTCATTGAACTTCCTGTATGATCTAATGATGGCAAACCCAACAATTATTGTGCAGTTAATGGCTCATACGGATTCTAGAGGTTCAGATGCTGCAAACCTTGAGTTGTCACAAAGAAGAGCAGACTCGTGCGTGGCATACCTCGTTAATGAAAGAGGATTGGATTCAGCTCGATTAGTGCCTAAAGGTATGGGAGAAACAACCCCGGCTATGTACTACGAAATAAACGAAGAGGGAGATACAACGCTGGCTCAAAAATTAACAGAGTCTTATATTAACCAATTCAAACGAAGCGATCCAGCAAAATTTGAAGCGCTTCACCAAAAGAACAGACGTACAGAAGGAAAAATTATTAGTTATGATTACGTGCCAAGAAAACCTGAAGAGGGAGATGGCAATAATTAGATAAACTTGTATACAATATTAGAACACTTTCGGCCCTGTGTCGGAAGTGTTCTTTATTTTTGTACCACCCTTACGGAAATTAGCTGTAATTAACATGTCAGATAATCGTTATAACCAAAGAGGTGTTTCCGCATCTAAAGAAGACGTTCACAATGCTATAAAGAATGTCGATAAAGGATTGTTCCCACAAGCATTTTGTAAAATTGTTCCAGACTATTTAACCGGAGATGAAGACTACTGTGTAGTAATGCATGCAGATGGAGCCGGCACAAAAAGTTCATTGGCCTATATGTACTGGAAAGAAACCGGTGACCTGTCGGTATGGAAAGGAATTGCACAGGATGCCTTGATCATGAATATAGACGATTTACTTTGTGTAGGGGCCACTGACAATATCTTACTCTCTTCAACTATCGGTCGAAACAAAGGGCTTATCCCAGGTGAAGTGCTATCTGAAATTATTAACGGAACGGAAGAACTGCTGGAAGAACTTCGAACATACGGAATCAGCATTCATTCCACTGGAGGCGAAACCGCTGATGTTGGGGATTTGGTTCGAACCATAATCGTTGACTCTACTGTGGTAGCAAGAATGAAGCGATCAGATGTTATTTCCAATCATTCTATTGCTGCAGGAGATGTGATCGTAGGCTTGGAATCATTTGGTCAGGCGCATTATGAAAAAGAGTATAATGGAGGAATGGGAAGTAATGGACTAACATCAGCACGTCATGACGTTTTTCATAAGTACCTGGCAGAAAAATTTCCAGAGAGTTTTGACCCTGCTGTGCCTAATGACCTGGTTTATTCAGGAGGGATGAAACTTACCGACAAGGTGAACGGAACCCCATTGGATGCTGGAAAATTGGTGCTTTCACCAACAAGAACTTATGCTCCAATCATTAAGGCAATATTAGACAAACACAGAGACAGCATCCACGGTATGGTACATTGCAGCGGAGGTGCACAAACAAAAGTCCTACATTTTGTAAATAACCTACATGTGGTGAAAGACAATTTGTTCGAAACGCCGCCACTATTTGAATTGATTCAAAAACAATCCGGTACTGATTGGAAAGAGATGTACAAAGTTTTCAATATGGGACACCGTATGGAAATCTATTTGCCTGAAGAAAAGGCAGAAGCGGTGATCGAAATTTCAAAATCATTTGGAGTAAATGCCAAGATTGTTGGTAGGTGTGAAACGCATCAAGGTAAAAAGCTAACTATTCGATCCAGCTACGGAGAATTTATATATGATTAATAAAGAGTGAGATGAGTAATATCTTACAAAAACTGGAAGCCATAAAGATCCGCTTTGAAGAGGTGGGGCAGATGATTGTTGATCCTGACATCATAGCAGATATGGATCGCTATGTTAAGCTAAACAAGGAATACAAAGATCTGGAAGAAGTTGTCAAAGCGTATAAAGCTTATAAGAATGTTATTGACAATATAGAGTCATCCAAAAAGATGCTGTCAGAGACAAAAGACCCTGAAATGAAGGAAATGGCTCAGATGGAGTTAGACGAGTTGATCCCGGAAAAAGAGCGTCTGGATGAAGAAATGAAGGTTTTGCTGATTCCTAAGGACCCTGAAGATGATAAAAATGTCATTGTTGAACTAAGAGCAGGAACCGGTGGAGATGAGGCTTGTATTTTTGTAGAGGACATTTTCAGAATGTACTCTATGTACTGCAAGAACATGGGGTGGAAAGTCGAAGTTGTAAATAGCAATGAAGGCGGAACAACCGGATATAAGGAAATCTCATTCGAGATATCAGGAGAAGGTGTATATGGCACAATGAAATTTGAATCTGGGGTACACAGGGTACAACGAGTGCCAGAAACAGAATCTCAGGGACGTGTTCATACATCAGCTATTACGGTTGCAGTAATGCCTGAGGCAGAAGAAGTAGATTTTGAGCTGAACATGGCAGATGTAAAGAAAGATACCTATAGGTCTTCTGGAGCTGGAGGGCAGCATGTTAATAAAACGGAATCAGCAGTACGGTTGACACATATTCCAACTAATACTGTTGTTGAGTGTCAAGACGGAAGATCTCAGCACAAAAACTATGAAAAAGCGTTACAGGTGTTGAGAACAAGACTATATCAGGTTGAATTAGAGAAAAAGGAAGCTGAACGCGCGGCTCATAGAAAATCCTTGGTGTCTACAGGAGATCGTTCGGCTAAGATTCGTACGTATAACTATCCGCAGGGGCGAATTACCGACCATAGAATTAATAAGACAATGTATAACCTTTCAAATTTCATGAATGGTGATATTCAGGAGATGATTGATGCGTTGAAGATGGCTGAAAACGCCGAAAAAATGAAAGCCGGAGAAACAGAGTAATGACCAGCCAACAACTTATTGATCAGATAAAAAAGAAACAGACTTTTCTATGCATTGGTCTGGATACCGACCTGGATAAAATTCCAAAGTTCCTTCTGGATTTTGACGATCCGATATATGAATTTAATAAGCGTATTATTGATGCCACACAGGATTTATGCGTAGCCTATAAACCGAACATAGCTTTTTATGAAAGATATGGCAGCAAAGGATGGGACGCTCTGAAAAAAACAGTGGACTATATTCCTAAGGAGATATTCACCATTGCAGATGCCAAACGTGGAGATATTGGCAATACGTCGAGTTACTACGCAAAGACTTTTTTCGAACTCATGGATTTCGATTCAGTAACAGTGGCACCTTATATGGGGGTGGATTCTGTTACCCCTTTTCTTGAGTTTGATGGTAAATGGGTAATCCTTTTAGCATTAACATCAAATAGAGGTGCGCTTGATTTTCAAATGACCGAAGATCCAGCAGGTGAAAGACTCTTTGAGAAGGTGATAAAGACTTCACAGCACTGGGGAGATGAAACAAATTTAATGTATGTTGTTGGTGCTACACGGGCTGAGACGATAGGTGATGTAAGAAAAATAGCACCCAGAAACTTTTTCCTTGTACCTGGAGTTGGTGCTCAGGGAGGTTCACTTGAGGATGTAGTTAAATATGGATGGAATGACGATTGTGGGCTTTTGGTAAATTCTTCAAGAGGGATCATTTATGCTGGATCATCTGAAAATTTTGATCAGGAGGCACGTACTGCAGCTTCAGTACTTCAACAACAAATGAGCACAATTCTCAAAAATCGACTTAAATAAAAAGGTCTTTTATTAAATATACACCTTTTTTATAGCTTAATTTTAGATAACCAAACAAGCTGGGGATAATAATGGATTAGAAAATAGTTAAGCTAATCTTATATAGACACGCTAAGGTTTAAAATTAACGGTTAAGGCGTTAAGGAACTATTACTTCGGCTTCAGAGACAGCTGAAACTACAAAAACCCCCAAGCCGTCGTTACTGATATTTGACGGCACATTCGCTGGCGGAGAATCAAAAATTCCACCTTTCCACTCTGTTTCACTTAAAATGGCAATAAAGGCATCATAAGTTTGTTTGGATATGTTGTGTTGTTCAAGGCGCACTGTGTCTCCGGATACTACTTCATCTGCATCAATCCATTCAATTGGAAATGATTGAAAAGTAAGGCCATCACCCAAATATTCATCCGATTCAATACTAATCTCACTAAGGGTGTCCTTGACGTATTCACTATTTACCAATACTCGCCAGCAGTACCAGTGGCCATATCCCGGGAGTTCCGTCGTCCAAACTAATATATCGTACCAGTCAAGTGCGTTGTTTTGATCATAGTTTGCGGATAGGGCGATTTGATCCAGTGAAGGGACTGTATCACAGTAATCTGTTGCCGAGTAGTTTTGTCCATCATACGTGATGCTAAGCGTGTAAGTGTTACCTAATTTAGCATGTGCGAGTGGATCATCTGAATGATATATGCCCGGTGAAACTTCTGAAAAGGTCCATAAATCTCCACCCCCGGCTATTTGAACGTCTGCACCACTTACTTTTGGTGTTTCTTCCTGTGAAAAATAGTCAGATGTCTGAGATAATCGAATTTCATGTGTTTTTTGTTGGGTAGTAAACCAGGCGTCAACAACTAATCTTCGATCCCCCTCTTCAAGTTCAATATCGATTTCTTTTGTGCAAGAAATGATTCCTGTAAGTAATAAAAGCCATATATAAAATTGTTTCTTTCTCATCTCTTAGAAATTGAAGTTGTAGGTTATTGCTGGTACAATCCCAAACAAATAAAGCATTTCAGCTTTCGTTTGAGAAGGGTTCGCCTCATCTTCCACAAAGTTTATTGTGTATGGGTTGGCTCGGTTATAGACATTATAAACAGATACTACCCATTCACTTTTCCACCTTCTATCCGCATTTTTCCTTGGGCGAAATGCCACAGCTAAATCAAATCGGTGATAATCTGGCATGCGTTTTCCATTTCTAACGGAATAGATTGGAACGGTCATTCCCATATATTCCATTTTTCCAATGGGCATGGTAATGGCTGCACCTGTGCTATAAGTAAAATTTGTTGAGAATGTCCAGCACTTGCCAAGCTCGTAAGACAGTACCACAGAGACATCATGTGTTTTATCATATCTGGCAAAGTAAAGTTCGTTATTGTTGATTCCATCAATTTTCTTTTGGGTTCTGGAAAGCGTATAACTGATCCACCCCGAAAAATTACCTTTTGTTTTCTTTATTAAAAATTCAGACCCGTACGCAAAGGCTCTACCATATCTTAGTTCACCTTCTAAATAAGGGTTGAGAAGTAATACGGCGTGATCCTCAAAATCAATGGCATTTTTCATTTGCTTGTAATAAAGCTCAACAGATGCCTGAAACATATCTCTTTTGAAGTTTTGGAAATATCCAATCGCCACCTGATCCGCAATTTGTGGCTTCACATTCGGGCTGGATGGAAACCATATATCAAGCGGAGAAGAGGCCGTAGAATTTGATGCCAAATGAATGTATTGACGTGTGCGGTTGTAAGAAGCTTTTACAGAACTGGACTCATTGATAATGTATGTCATTCCCACCCGTGGTTCTAGTCCCCAGTACGTGTTGTAAATCTCTCCTTTCCCTATGTTGTGTGTATCTGCAACTGCATAATTTTCATCATAAGAATAATAGGTTGTACTTCCGATATTTTGAAAGACGGATGCTCGTACACCGTATATGGAAGTGAACCTTTTACCGATCTTAATTTTGTGAGAAATATACCCGGCATGTTCAAGTGCATTAGTATTGGGAACTAAGAACTGATCCAAAACAGATTCACCAACACCTTTAGCTTTTCCCGGGTCTATCTGATGAAAAGAGGTCATACCTCCAAATTTTAACGTATGGTTGGGGTTAATGTAGTAAGAGAGGTCAGTTTTGAAATAATAATCTTTAATGTTGGATGTCCATTCATAGGCATCAGGGCCGGTTGGTTCTCCAAGGAAATAATCGTAATTGCTAAAAGTAGTGGTGATGTTCATGAAAAGCTTGTCTGTAAAAACATGGTTCCACCTTGCTGATACAGTTCCATTCCCCCAATTCATTTCAAATAGTTCATCTATCCCCAATACATCACGCCCCAGATAACCCGAGAGGTAAATACGATTGTTATCATTCAGTTTGTAATTGGCTTTTAAATTGAGGTCATAGAAATGAAGTTTACTATTTTGGATATCCTCATTTTTAGAAAGCGGCAAAAATATATCGGCATACGTTCTCCGGCCGGATACAATAACGGACCCTTTGTCTTTTACAATTGGTCCGCCCAATGATAAACGACTGGAAATGGTTCCGATCCCTCCCACCATTTCAAATTGTTTCATGTTTCCATCTCGCATTCGAATGTCTAAAACGGATGATAACCGACCTCCGTACTGGGCAGGTATCCCACCTTTATACAACTCAACTTCTTTTACTACATCCGGGTTAAACACTGAGAAAAATCCCATTAAGTGAGATGCATTATAAACATTGGCTTCATCCAGTAAGATTAGATTTTGATCAACAGAACCTCCCCGGACATAAAATCCTGATCCACCTTCACCAACGGTAGAAACACCAGGCAATAATTGAATAGCTTTGATAATATCTACCTCACCCATAAGTGCAGGCATCTTTCTAATCTCACTGATACTCAATTTCTGAACACTCATTTCAGTGTCTGTGATGTTGTTATTGCCAGCTTCACTTGTAACCGTTACTTCCTTTAAGGTGTTTGACTCTTCTAATTCAATATCAATTTTTTGACTGCCATTCAATTCAATTTCTTTTGTGAACGGGGAAAAACCAACAAATGAATAGGTGAGAGTATAAACTCCCTTCGGAAGCGTAAGTGAGTAAAATCCGTAGTTATTGGCCACTGCACCAACAAATTCGCCATTAACTTGTGTTTTAACGGTGGCCCCAATCAATTCTTCTCCGGAACTTTTATTTTTAATATGACCGGATACCGTGTACTTTTCCTGAGCATAGGAAGTACACATACACGAAATAAATATCAACCAGGTAATTTGTTTCATACAATTCCCTGTAAGGAACTGGGTGTTCAAATAGGGGAGGATAAAGTTACAGAATTGTAATTGCATTGTCCAACAAAATTGGCATCTTTAGTTAGTGACAGAGACCTTTTTACATTATTTGTTTGACAGCCGCAAGCTGGGGCGTTCTTTTACCACTACAGAAGGTGAGAAGATCGAGGTGTTGAATTTTGGGAAGTTAAATAAAAGTTCAGGCCCAGATTTTTTGGAAGCTACCTTGCGCTATGACAAAAAAATTTGGGCCGGTCATGTTGAATTTCACCTCAAATCATCCGACTGGATAAAACACGGACACCATAATGATGTGGCGTATAAAAACGTAATCGCTCATTTTGTTTACGATCATGATAAAGAGATTATAATTGATAAGTTCAAACTACCAGTGGTTGAATTGAAAGAAAAGGTGAGTAAAGAAGCATTCGAAAATTATCGCCAAGTTCTGAATCACCAAAAAATTATTCCGTGTGAAGCATTCATACCAGAAATAGAACAAGATATAATCCACCGGCAATTGAATGAAGTATTGCGGCAGCGCTTAGATAGAAAAAGTGAAGAATACCTGGCGATACTGAAAAAATATAGAGGAGATCAAAGAAAGCTGTATCTGTTTTTAATGGCAAAAGCCATGGGTGGCTCAAACAATAAAGACGCTTTTATTACGCTCATTGAAAAAATTGACACAACAATCTTAGCCCATTTAAATTTTAACCCGTTCAAAGTAGAAGCATTATTTCTAGGGTTATCTGGTCTACTGGAAACTGCACGGTTAGATCATCCTTATCTCACGGCGTTATGCACAGAATTTGACTATCAAAGAAAGCTTTATCAACTCCATCCTTTAAGTAAGGCATCCTGGAAATTTTATGGTATGCGCCCGGCAGGACACCCTGTGTTTCGCATTGTACAGTTGGCTGCTTTAAGCTGTAAATTAAATGAACTAGACGTACAAGAAGACTGGTCAGATCTTTATCTGGAGATGCATCCATTTTGGGAGACCCATTATAACCTTAGTTCTGAAACAAAAAAACACAATCCACAATTAAGCAAAGGATTGCAAACCAACCTGATCATTAATGTGTTGGTCCCTTACCGATATGCTTTAGCAAGTTTTAGAAACTCAGAAAATGAAAAAGAGGACGTATTCAGGTATTTAAAGCAACTGCCATCCGAACGTAACAGCATTGTCAAAATGTGGCAAAACTTTGGTGTAAGTGTTAATCATGCTGGAGATTCTCAGGCATTAATTGAGTTAAAAAACAACCATTGTAATGAAAAAAAATGCTTATTTTGTACCATTGGTAGAACAGTACTTAAACAATGAACCTCGTACAGAAAATATCTTTCTTTTTTGAACTTAGATCCTTTGGAGTAAGTACCTGGTTTGCGCGTAAGCTGCGGATAGACGTCTCACGCGTTCGATTGTTCTTCATTTATTTTGCATTTATCGGGTTGGGTTCACCGGTGCTACTTTATCTTATTATGGCCTGGATACTTGAACACAAACATATTTTCAAATTCCAACGAAAACGTAAAACCATCTGGGAGTTATAAATGCTACTCAATTATAAATATTTCGCCAAGGTTTACTATGCCTTGTTTTTACTATTAGCGATAATTCTGGTAGGAACCATTGGGTTTATGGTGGTGGAAGGATGGAGTTTTTTCGATTCTTTTTACATGACCATTATTACAGTTTCAACGGTTGGATTTAATGAGGTTCAGGAACTTTCCGAAGCAGGCAAATTATTTACCGCACTTCTAATCATCACCAGCTTTGGTATTTTCGCGTATGCGGTTACGGCAATAACCTCTTACATTGTTGGGGGAGAATATAAACAGTATTTTCAAGAGTATAAAGCACTTAAAACAGCAGAAAACATGGAGAAACATACAATAGTCTGCGGATATGGTCGTGTCGGGAAACAGGCTGCGCACGATCTTAAGTTCTATAAAAAGAACTTTGTTGTGATTGAATCAAAGGAGGAAATCACACTCGACCGTAGGTTTAGTGAGATTCCTTTTGTTAAAGGTGACTCAACGGATGATCAGGTGTTGATTAGAGCGAATATCAAAAGTGCGGCAGCGCTTATTACCTGTCTGCCAAAAGATGCGGACAACCTGTTTGTCGTATTATCTGCAAGAGAACTCAACCCAAAATTAAAAATCATTTCACGTGCTTCATCTTACTCCTCTATGAGAAAGCTTAGAATTGCCGGTGCGGATAATGTGATTATGCCGGATACCGTTGGGGGAGCACACATGGCATCTCTGGTGGTAACCCCAGACATGATGGAGTTTATGGATTTGATTAAAGTATCGGGTAAGGCTGCTGTTAACCTGGAGGAAATTGCATTCCAGGACCTGCCTGAAGAAATGAAATTTATTACCATTGGTGAATTGCAAGAAAAATCACAATCGGGTTGTAATGTAATTGGCTATCGTTCTGAAGATGGTGAATACACCATTAACCCGGATTCCGAACAAAAAATTGTTCCCAATTCAAAACTCTTTGTGTTGGGAAATCCTGAACAAATCAAAAAACTTAACACTGTTTTAGGTATCTGATATGAGTATATTAATTACCGGATCAAATGGCCTCTTAGGTCAAAAGATCGTGGCGCAACTGTTGAATGCAGGCAAACCTTTTGTGGCTACATCTCTCGGAGAGAATCGTAATCCGGATTGCCCGGAGGAAATGTATCGCCCTATGGATATAACTTCCTACTACGACGTGCAGGATGTGTTAGATGAAAACAAAGTCAAAGCAATTATTAATACAGCTGCAATGACCAATGTAGATGAGTGTGAAGAAGATGAAGAAAATTGCAGAATGATTAATGTCGAAGGTGTGGAAAACCTTTATGAATTTGCTTCCATCTTTGATCTCCATTTGACACATGTTTCTACCGATTTTGTTTTCGACGGTGAAAATGGTCCTTATAAAGAAGATGATAAAAGAAACCCCCTGAGCATTTATGCAAAATCTAAAAGGGATTCGGAGAATATATTAATGCGTGGGGAATACAGGGACTGGGCCATCTTAAGAACAATAATCGTGTACGGTCAGGGGAATAATCTTAGCCGTTCTAATATAGTCCTATGGGCCAAGGAAGCTTTAAAAGAAGGAAAAGAACTGACTATTGTTAATGACCAGTTCAGGGCACCCACCTGGGCAGACGATCTTGCTGCGGCATGTATTAAATCAGCTCAAATGAGAGCGAACGGTGTGTTTCATATCTCCGGCCCAGAAACTTTTTCTGTCTACGAACTGGTTTGCAGAATTGCCGACTTTTATGGGTATGATAAATCACTGGTTACTCCGGTATCATCTGAAACATTAAACCAAAAAGCGAAGCGACCACCTAAAACAGGTTTTGATATTACAAAAGCGCGTAACCTGCTGGGCTACAAACCTCACTCGCTAGAAGAAACCCTCAAATTGCTTGAAAATTAAGCCCTCTGATTAATTTTTTTATCTTTGTCCATCACCTAAAAAACCACTTAAAATAAACGTATGAAGAAGCTAAGCGCTTTACTCTTGTTTTTTATTCCATTTATCAATTTTGCTCAGGAAAAAGGAATTGATCAAAAAATTGACGAAGCATTTGGTGATGCTACCGGGTGGTTTGTGAATGGGGTTTTTTACAAAATCCATTTCGCCGAAGGGGTAGATGTTTATTGGGTACTTTTTCCCTTAATTATTGGAGCATTATTCTTTACCTTCTATTTTAAGCTGATCAACTTTAGAGGGTTTGCAACAGCAATTAACATTGTTCGAGGGAAATATGATGATATTGAAGAGGTAAAAGACCATAAAATTGAAGTCTCAGAAGAAAGTGTACACACAGTTGAAGGTGATATTCCTGAAACAATTCGTGTAGAAGGCCATGAAGGAGAAGTTTCACATTTTCAGGCACTGACTGCGGCTCTGTCAGCAACCGTTGGATTAGGAAATATTGCTGGCGTTGCAATTGCAGTAACAATTGGAGGTGCTGGAGCTACTTTTTGGATGATAATTGCAGGTCTGTTAGGTATGGCATCCAAGTTTACCGAGTGTACGCTAGGTGTAAAATATCGTGAAATAGCAGAAGACGGAACGGTATATGGAGGCCCAATGTATTACCTAAAAAAAGGCCTGGCTAGTAAAGGTTGGAAAACAACAGGACGGGTATTAGCTATTCTGTTTGCCATAATGTGTATTGGAGGATCATTTGGAGGCGGGAATATGTTTCAAGTTAACCAGGCATTTCAGTTAGTTGAAAACATGAGTGGCGAAGGATCGTTTATTCATGGAAATGGCTGGCTCTTTGGAATTGTGATGTCTGTTTTGGTAGGGATTGTAATTATAGGAGGTATTAAGAAAATTGCGAAAGTTACCGATAAGATTGTTCCTTTTATGGTGGGCACTTATGTACTCGCAGCTTTGTTCATATTAATAGGAAATGCTGATAAAATTGGTTGGGCATTTGGACAAATTTTTGACGGTGCGTTTAGGCCAGAAGGAATAGCTGGGGGTGCGATTGGAGTCCTTATTCAAGGATTTAAAAGAGCAGCTTTTTCAAATGAAGCAGGAATTGGATCCGCATCAATAGCACACTCTGCTGTAAAAACTAAAAACCCTGCATCAGAAGGGCTGGTGGCTCTGTTAGAACCATTTATTGATACTGTACTTGTATGTACTATGACGGCTTTAGTTCTTATAATCACTGGTTTTGTGGACCCATCAAATGCTGGTATGGATGATGCTCAAGCTATTCTACTGACATCATCTGCATTTGAATCAAGTATTTCCTGGTTCCCTTATGTTCTTACAGTAGCAGTAGTGCTGTTTGCATTTAGCTCAATGATATCCTGGTCCTACTACGGTTTTCAGGCATGGTCATTCTTGTTTGGGAAAAACAAACGAACCGAATATACATATAAGGCACTGTTTTGTGTTTTTGTCGTTATTGGAGCAGCCTCTAGTCTAAAATCAGTCCTCGCTTTTTCGGATGCTATGATTTTTGCAATGATGGTTCCAAATATGGTAGGGTTGGTAATATTGGCACCTAAGGTTAAAGAGGAACTCAAGAAATACATGGCTAAAATTAAAGCAGCTAAGCTGGCAAAATCTCAGTAAATGTGAAGGCCTATTTTCAGTTTACACGAAAGCAAAAAATTGGTGTTACTGCACTGGCCTCTGTTATTATATTTCTTGTTGTAGTCTTGAATGTCAATCAACACCGCGGACTGAATGATCCCTCAGATGTTGACATAGAGGACATTGAGTTTGTTTCACTTCAAAATACAGAAAATAAGGATGCTGAAGAGGTCTCAAAAACAATTTCTGTTAACAATAACGCATCAACAAATGAAAATTCGAAACTTTTTGAGTTTGATCCTAACACGTTGAATCAAGAAGGCTGGGAATCGCTGGGGTTTTCCCAAAAACAAGCGCAATCTATAATGAGTTACCGAGAGAACTACGGTCCGTTCTCTAAGCCTGAAGATGTGCAAAAAATCTATGTAATATCTGATGAGAAATACCATGAAATTGAACCGTATATGGTATTTCATTATAGTGATACTTCCTCATCTTCCATAGTGAGCATTGAGGTAAATTCAGCTACGAAAGAGGAACTCGAAAAAATAAATGGTATAGGCCCAGTATTTGCCGGACGCACTATCAAGTATAGAGAAATTCTCGGCGGGTATTCCAGTAAAAAGCAGTTTTCTGCTATTTATGGCATTACAGATGATGCGCTTAAAGCACTTCAAAATAACGTTTCAATAGATAAAAGTAAAATCAAAAGAATTAAAATAAATTCTGCACCAAAAGATGCAATTAAAAAACATCCATACTTGAAGGACTGGGAAGTAGTAACAGCCATAATCTCACAAAGAGATAAGCAGAAAATTGAGGATCTTGATTTTTTATTCGAACAAAATCTCCTAACCAGAGAGGAGATCAATGATGTTTTACCTTATATAAATTTTGAATGATAACAGATATAAATATTGCCCTGAAAGAAACCATCCGTGATATTCCTGATTTCCCAAAAGAAGGCATCTTATTTAAAGACATTACACCTATTTTTCAGAAGCCACTCCTCTGTAACAAAATCATAGAACGCATTGCATCTGACATTAAGAACTGGAACGTAGAAGTTATTGCCGGAATTGAGAGTAGAGGATTTCTTATGGGAGTGTCCCTGGCTATGGAACTCGACCTGCCATTTGTACTCATCCGTAAAAAAGGGAAACTACCTTATAATACGGTTTCGCACAAGTACGAACTAGAGTATGGGTCTGCAGAGATTGAAATGCATACCGATTCATTCAAACCTGGTCAAAGAGTACTCATTCATGATGATCTTTTAGCAACTGGAGGATCGGCTTCCGCTGCTGCCGAACTTATCCAAAAACAGGGCGGAGAGGTTGCTGGGTTCAGTTTTCTTATTGAACTGGCATTCCTGAACGGAAGTGAAAGGTTAACACCTTACTCAGAAAATATTAGTACTTTAGTGGCCTACTAAAAGAATCACTTATTGAATAAACAGCATTCAATAAATCAGTTTTTCTTCTTTAGTGTACTTTACTAAAATTATCGCAGTAAGACAATATACTTTGAAATGGAAATTGTAGAAAATGAAAATCAAATCATGATTCGTCAAATGGTTCGTGATTTTGCTGAAAAAGAGATTAGGCCACATTTTATGGAATGGGATGAATCACAGGAATTCCCGGTTCCATTATTTAAAAAATTAGGAGAGCTAGGATTAATGGGAGTACTTGTTCCTGAAGAATATGGAGGAAGTGGGTTTGGCTATAACGAGTATATTACTGTGATTTCAGAAATTGCTCAGGTTTGTGGTTCAATTGGTTTGTCAGTCGCTGCACACAATTCACTTTGTACCGGGCATATTATGTCACATGGTTCGGAAGAGCAAAAAAGAAAATATTTGCCAAAACTTGCAAGTGCGGAGTTTATTGGCGCTTGGGGATTAACAGAAACAGGTACCGGTTCGGATGCAGGCGGTATGGCAACTACGGCTGTTAAGGATGGTGATCACTGGGTGATAAACGGGTCCAAAAACTTTATTACACATGCCATTTCAGGAGATGTTGCTGTGGTAATTGTTAGAACTGGTGAAAAAGGTGATTCTCACGGAATGTCAGCTTTTATTGTTGAGAAAGGCACCCCTGGATTTAAATCTGGAAAGAAGGAGAATAAATTGGGAATGCGAGCTTCAGAAACAGCTGAACTAATATTTGAAAACTGTCGTGTGCATAACGATCAAATGATCGGAAATGAAGGCGAAGGATTTATCCAGGCAATGAAAGTATTGGATGGGGGTAGAATTTCAATTGGTGCGTTAGCACTGGGTATAGCCAAAGGTGCTTTCAAAGCGTCTATAAAATATTCCAAAGAAAGAGAACAGTTTGGAAAACCAATTGCAAAATTTCAGGGAATTGCCTTTAAATTGGCGGATATGGCTACAAAGATTGAAGCTGCAGAATTATTATTGTTGCAAGCAGCTGCAATGAAAATGCGTGGAGAACGCATGACAAAAGAATCTGCCATGGCCAAGTATTACGCCTCCGAAGTTTCGGTTGAAGTATCTACAGATGCGGTACAAATCTTTGGTGGATACGGATATACCAAAGACTTCCCGGTAGAAAAATTCTACAGAGATTCTAAGCTTTGTACAATAGGTGAAGGGACATCTGAAATACAGAAATTAGTGATTTCGCGAGAATTATTTAAATAATTGTTGTGTCACTAATTATTTTGAATTATCTTTGCCATCCAATTTTAGAAATAGAAAGAGATAGATTATGTTGATTATTCCATTGAAAGAAGGCGAAAACATTGAGAGAGCTCTTAAGAGATACAAGAAAAAATTCGAAAGAACAGGAATCTTGAGAGAATTAAGAGACAGACAGCAATTTACAAAGCCTTCTGTAGAACAAAGACAAATGAAACTAAAAGCTGCTTATAAGCAAAAAATGCAGCAAGAAGAGATGTAATTATAACATAATCTCTAAAAATACGTTAAAGGAGTATCAGCTGATACTCCTTTTTTTATGGCGCTAACTGAAGAATTTCAAAATTATCTGGAGCACGAAAAGAGATTTTCGAGGCATACCGTCTTGGCGTACATGAATGACCTGTCACAGTTTTTGGAAATATTATCGCTAGAAAATGATAAGGACATCTTAGAAGTTAATCACCAGATGATGCGTTCTTACCTGGTAGATCTTGTAGAGAAAGAGTTCGAAAATACTTCGGTAAACAGAAAACTTTCTTCCGTAAAAACTTTTTATAAATTCTTGAGACAACAAGGGTATTTGGAGGTAAACCCAGCGCAAAAGGTAAAGAGTCTTAAGCAAAAAAAGAATCTTCCAACTTTTGTTCCTGAACAGCAATTATGGGATCAATCCATCTTTAATGAAATTGATGATCCTTTTGTCAGATGTCAGGATGAATTGATCCTCGAGTTATTTTATCAAACCGGAATACGACTAAGTGAACTTATTCATTTAAAGGAAAATAACGTTTCGGATAATCAAATTAAAGTTCTGGGGAAGAGAAACAAAGAACGTATAATTCCCATATCAAAAAAATTATCCAATTTGATTTTGCTGTACCGTCAATCTAAATCAGATTTAGGTCTTATAAGTGACTATTTAATGGTGTCAAAATCTGGAAAAATACTCACACCAAAATTTGTATATAATAAGGTAAATCTTTACCTTGGAAAGGCAACGAATTTAAGTAAAAAGAGTCCGCATGTCTTGCGTCATACTTTCGCAACGCACATGTTGAATAACGGGGCTTCCATTGAAACCATTAAGAAGCTTCTAGGTCACACTGACCTTTCGGCGACTCAGATTTACACACATAATTCGTTCAAGCAAATACAATCAATTTATAAACAGGCGCACCCTCGTGGTTAGCCAACCCTGACCAGGCGAAAGTAGTTGTCAGGGAAAAACTAGAGAGTATTATGGATCTAAACGTTCATTCAGTGCATTTCAGTGCTGACAGAAAACTAGTCGACTTCGTAAATAGTAAAGTAGCAAAACTTGAAGTGTTCTTCGATCAGATTATTGCTGGAGAAGTTTACCTAAAAGTCGATAACTCTGCTAAGTCTGCAAATAAAATTGCAGAAATTAAAATTTCAATTCCCGGTAAAGAACTATTTGCAAAGAAACAATGTAAAAGTTTTGAAGAAGCTGCCGACCTTGCATGCGAAGCATTACGCAGACAGGTGCGGAAACATAAAACCAAAAGAAAACAATAAATATTTTCAATTGATTAAACAAATCCCGGTTTCGGTAAAATGGAGCCGGGATTTTTGTTGGATCGTGTTTATTGGAAATAATAAGCTGAACGAAAATGATTTATAAACAACTGGTTCATTATCTTTGGCAAAGATTTTGAACAGAATATTTAATAAATAAGAGAAAATGAAAAAAATAATAGGATTGTTTGCACTGTTGTTCATTTTAACTCCGAACGCAGATGCTCAGACGAAAATTGGTGGTATTGTTATGCCTAATGTAATGAAAGTAGGCGATCAGTACTTAAAAATGAATGGTGGAGGGATGCGAGAGAAATATTGGATCGATCTGTATGTTGGAGTACTATATCTGGCAAATAAATCTTCAGATGCTGATAAAATTATTAGCGCAGATGAACCCATGGCCATCAAAATGAGAATTGTATCCGGAATGGTTTCAAATTCAAAATTAGAAGATGCTGTACGTGATGGAATGGAAAAGTCAACTAATGGGAATATTGAACCGGTAAAGGACCGTATGGAAAAGTTAATCGCCGAAGGTTTTAAAGATGATGTGGAAGATGGAGATGAGTTTGACTTAATTTATATGCCTGGAAAAGGAACAACTTTGAAAAAGAACAATAAAGCACTGGTTACTGTCGAAGGGCTTGATTTTAAAAAGGCTCTTTTTGGCGTTTGGCTATGTGATGAACCTGCACAGGAATCCCTGAAAAAGAAAATGTTAGGATTATAATTTCCAATTGCGAAAAATTATTCGAATTTTTTGCTTTGCCACTACAAATTAGTTTTATATATTTGCACTCCCGTTTTAGAAAAGGCGGGAGTTTTTAGTTCTTTAAAATAAAGATTTGCCTCTGTAGCTCAGCTGGCTAGAGCAGCTGATTTGTAATCAGCAGGTCGTGGGTTCGAGTCCCTCCAGAGGCTCCATTAGTGCTAACTTTTGGGGAGATACCAGAGCGGTCAAATGGGACGGACTGTAACTCCGTTGGCTTTCGCCTTCGCAGGTTCGAATCCTGCTCTCCCCACATTGCACTTTGGTAAACTAGAAAAAAATTAAGCGGGAGTAGCTCAGTTGGTAGAGCGTCAGCCTTCCAAGCTGAGGGTCGCGAGTTCGAGTCTCGTCTCCCGCTC
>JABURP010000039.1 GCA_014762645.1 Crocinitomicaceae bacterium | reverse complement strand
TCACAGATTAAAACATAAAAGGTATAAAACCGAAGCTTATTATAATAGAACGGAGTTATATAATAAATTAAGAGAAATTGAACCGGATATTGTTCAAACCTTTGCAGTGGAGTCAATCATTATGTGGCAAACCGTAAACATTAAGAAAAAGCTCGGTTTTAAATTGTTTTCAGCCAACCATGTTCTGCGTTCGGTTTTTCCACTGGCAGATCAGTGGGAATCCATTAATCCGATTAAACGATTGGCCTGGAACTTAAAACATAAACGATCAGGCAGGGTTTTGAGCAAACATGTAGAATTATACTTTTATCAGACCTTGGATGCAGAGGAAATTGCAGTTACTTATTTTGGAGCTGATCCTACAAAATCCAAAATTGATCCTTTGGGTGTGGATACTGACCATTTTAAACCTCAGGAAATGGTTAATGATGCTTTAAGAACGAAGTTTGGATTTACAGAAAATGATTGGGTTTGTATATATACGGGTAGGTTGTCAAAGGGTAAATCTCCGTTGGTACTGGCAAAAGCTATTGATTTACTGGCAAAAGATCATCCCGAGATAAAAGGCTTATTTATTGGGAATGGTGAACAAGAAGAAGAAATTAAAAAGTTGAGGAATTGCATCACACACCCTTTTGTAAAGTTTCCAGAATTACCCGATTATTATAATCTTGCGAAAATAGGAGTCTGGCCAAAAGAAGAGTCGACAAGTATGTTGGATGCAATGGCGTGCGGACTTCCTTTAATTATTTCCAATACAGTTACGGCAACTGAACGAGTAGAAGGAAATGGATTGACCTATATTGAAAATGATCATACTGATCTGGCGAAGCAGATAGTAAAGTTGAAAAATTCAGGAACCCAATTCAAAGAAATGTCCAGGATTGGTATTCAAAAAATCATGGATAAATATAGCTGGGAAGCTATTGCGCGACAAAGGGAGAAGGATTACCTAAAAGCACTTGACAATGAAGTGTAAAATCTGTCAATCAAATACGAATGAGTTGTTCAGTGCTGTTCTGATGCATAAGTACAATGTCGTTTATTACCAATGTTCGAATTGTGATTTTATTCAAACTGAAGAACCATACTGGTTGGAAGAGGCTTATGACAATCCGATTGGTGTAGCTGATATTGGCATGGTAAGTCGGAACATTTATCTAGCCGATTTATTAGCACCGAAAATAAAGAAATACTTCTCTTCTAAAGGCAAGTTCCTGGATTATGGAGGAGGGTATGGACTGTTTGTACGAATGATGAGGGATAAGGGTCTTGATTTTTACAGACAGGATAGTTATTGCGAAAATTTATTTGCCAAATCATTTGATCTTAAAGATCTAGAACCAGGTACGCAGTTTGAATTATTAACAGCATTTGAAGTATTTGAGCATTTACCAGATCCTATTGAAGAGGTCAATAAAATGTTTGAGTTATCTAATGACATCTTGTTTTCAACTGATCTTCAGCCGGATATGGCATTCCGCTCTATTGATGATTGGTGGTATTTTTCACCAGAAGCAGGGCAACACGTCAGCTTATATTCATTGAATTCACTTCAGCATCTGGCGAAAAAATTCAACAAAAACTTTTATAGTGATGGTATTAGTCTTCATTTGATGACGGATAAAAAACTAAATAACAAGGTGTTAAAAAGGTCTTTTGTCCAAAAGATTATCAAAAAATTGTATTCAGGAAATCCAGAAAGTCTGTTACAGAAAGATTACGAAAAGATAAAATCATCTTTGATCAAATAACTTTACTTAAATTCACGTGCAGATGAAGTATCCTGTTTACCAGCCTTACCTTTCCGGTAAAGAGAAGAAATATGTCAATGAGTGTCTTGATTCCACCTGGATATCAAGTAATGGAAAATTTATTCCAAAATTCGAAAACGAATTTGCAAAATATATTGGCGTTAAACATGCAGCAAGTGTTAGTAACGGAACTGTTGCTTTACACATAGCGTTGCTAGCACTGGGAATTGGGGAAGGAGACGAAGTAATCACGCCTACTCTCACTTATATTGCTACGGCTAATGCCATTACCTATACAGGTGCAAAAGCCATTTTTGTTGATTCGTTAGCGTCAAATTGGCAAATGGATCCCAAAGATGTGAAAAGAAAAATCACATCAAAAACCCGTGCAGTTATTTGTGTTCATTTGTATGGTCATCCATGTGATATGACTGCACTGAGGGAAATTTGTGATGAACACAACCTGTTCTTAATAGAAGATTGTGCAGAAGCAATTGGTTCTGAGTTTAATGGAAAAAAGGTGGGTACATTTGGAGATATAGCCACCTTTAGCTTTTATGGGAATAAGACCATTACTACAGGCGAAGGAGGAATGGTAGTTACAAATGATGTCACGCTATATGACAGGTCAGTTCACTTCAAAGGGCAGGGTCTGGCAATGCACAGACAGTATTGGCATGATGTGATTGGTTATAATTACCGAATGACCAATATTTGTGCTGCAATAGGATTGGCACAACTGGAAAATGTAGAGCGTATCATAGAAATGAAACGGGACATTGCTGAATGGTATAGGGAGGAGCTACAAGATTTACCTGTTACGTTTCAACCTGAAGATGCCAACGTGTTTCATACCTACTGGATGTGTTCAATTCTGGTTGAAAATTCAGGAGATCGTGATAAACTAAGAAACCATCTTAAGAAAAATGGAATTGATACCCGCCCCCTATTTTATCCGATTCACACTATGCCCATGTATGCTCAGAATTTTGAAAGACATAAGGTGGCAGAAGATCTTGGCTGGAGAGGGATGAATCTTCCCAGTTATCCGGAATTAACAAAAGAAGATATTCAGTATATCACGGGAGTAATCAGGTCCTATTTTCACTAATGGAGATCAAAACAGTTACAGCAGAAAATTTAGGTCAGCTTGAGTTGTTTTTACGCGACTTGGGTGCAAGTAAGGAGTCTTTCAGGTATTTTGAAAGCAGACCTCTGGCTATAATAAGAAATCACCTGGTCACTTTTTTAGGATGGGTTAATGATAAACCAGTAGCATATGGACATCTAGATCCTGAAGATGGTATTGTTTGGTTGGGAATTGCGGTTGCTCAAAGCCATAAAGGCCATGGCTATGGTAATTTGATGATGCAAGCGTTGGTAGAAGCGGCCCGAACGAGTAATATTGCTGAAATATATTTGACAGTTGATCATGAAAATGAAACAGCTCAATATCTTTACGAAAAATTTGGATTTAAAGTGGAAGAGGATCGCGAAAACCATAAGAAGTACAAACTGCGTATTCAATGAATATATTGTTTTACATACCAAATCTTGATCAGACAAATGGTGGTGTTCGTCAATATTCATTAGGGTTGCTTTCAATAATGGCTAACCTTAAAGAGCATAAGTTCTATATTTTACATAATAAACAGGATACCGAAATCCTGAGGTTAATAGATCAGGAACAACATATTCAACTTATTCCTCCATCAATAGGGAGAGAAAGAAAACTGGAGAAAAAGATATACAAGCTCACACGAGCCCTTCAATTTCTCAACGAGAAAAGATCCAATAAAGACTTTAAGGTTAGAAGCCATCTGGATAGAATTTGTAGAAAGTATAAAATTGATATTGTTCATTCTCCTGTGCAGGAACAACCGTTTCCTCGAAAAACGAAGAATATTTTTACCCTGCATGATGTACAAGAACTGCATTTTCCGGAATATTTTACTGCAGAGGATCGGGAATATCGGGCAAGAACATGGCTGTATAATCTAAAGCGATCAGACAAGATTATAGTGAGTTATCAGCATGTCAAAAATGACCTTCTCAAATATTTTAAAATAGAGGAGGATATGGTAAGTGTATTGCTGCTGGAAATGCAAAACCTATGGTTCAAAAACTATAGTGAGTCTGATATTAAAAGTACCAAAGAACTTCATGGTTTTGAAAAATTCTTACTGTACCCTGCAAATACCTGGCAACACAAGAACCATCTCAGATTAATTGATGCGATTCATGAATTGAGGGCTAAACATAATATTATTGTTAACGTAGTTTGTACTGGTCATCAAAATGAACACTTCACAACAATAAATAGAAAGCTGAACGAACTTGGATTAGAGAATCAGGTTAAATTTCTGGGGATTGTTGACGAACAAACTCTTTTCAGTCTTTATCAGCATTGTACAGGTGTTGTTATTCCCACTTTATATGAGGCAGGTAGTTTTCCGTTAATGGAAAGTATTATCCTTGAGATACCGGTAATCTGCTCAAATGTCACCTCATTACCTGAAACCATTGGTAAGGATGATTATATTTTCGACCCTACAAAAGTGGAGGAAATGGCAGATTTAATACTAAAAATATGGTCGGATGACGAATTCAGAAAAGGGAATACCGATCATTTGAAAAAGATGCAAAATAGATTGTTCAATACCGGTGCAACTGAAAAACTCAGGTCGATTTATGAATCGCTATCTTCATGAGGGATGACTCAAATAATAACATTAAAATCAGTATTGTAACCGTTGTTTATAACGGTGTCAATGAAATTGAGCATACAATCAACTCTGTAATATCTCAAAACTTTACCAACTATGAGTTCATTATCATAGACGGAAAAAGTACGGATGGCACGACCGAAAAAATCAAGTCATTTAGTAATCAGATCCATCAATTTGTTTCGGAAGAAGATCAGGGAATATATGATGCCATGAATAAGGGGATAAAATTAGCGCGTGGCGAATGGATCTATTTTCTCAATGCAGGGGATACTTTCTACAATGAAGATGTGTTGAAAGAGTTGTTTCTTTTTGATTTTTCTGAAGATCTTGTGTACGGGAGCAATGAAGCAGATTATGGTTATTTCAAACGAATAAATAAACCACAATCATTATCTCGTATTCATAAAGGGATGGTCTTTAGTCATCAAGCCATGATTTGTAGAACAAGCCTCATGAAAAAACATCCTTTTGACTTGTCATACCGCATGAGTGCAGATTATAATTTTATCTATGGTCTGTTTAGAAAAGGACATCAATTCAAGCAGGTGGATATCATTTTTGCTACATTGGAAGCCAGGGGAGTGTCAGAGGAAAATATCGTCCTAACCCATAAAGAAAGACAGCGAATTGCTACTTCATATGAAAAGGGATGGTCAAAATTTAAACTGAATTTCTGGTATTATATTGAAACCATACGACTGAAAATGGTCAACTTTATCAAATGGTTATTGCCCAAAAAAACGGTACAAAAACTCACGCAAAAAAAATACAGTTGAAAGTTCTTCACGTAATGAAAATAATAGGGATTGCGGGTGCAGAGAATTATCTGTTAAACGCTCTGCCTGCACTTCAACAGGAAGGAATCGAAATTGAATTTTTATCCCTCACTCCAATTAAACAAAAGGGTAGTGAAAAGGATTTTGTTAAAAAACTTGAAGCAGCAGGGATTAAAGTACATCAAATCTACTACAAAACTATAGGCAAGAAGACGCAGAAGGCAATTAGGGATATCATTTTTATCGGGCATTTTGACCTTGTTCATTCGCATTTGATACATGCCGATTTATTCATGGCAATTACCCGTAAGTTTTCATTGAAGAAATTCAAGCTGGTGTCCACTAAACACGGGCATGATGAGAACTACATGAATGCACATGGTTTTGACCCGAAAGGCAAAAAAGTCTTGAAATATCATTATGCGGCTAAACTCGCCGAAAAGGAGGTGTACAGATCATACGCGATATCTGAGGGTCTCCGGAAGCTCTTCATAGCACATAAAATTGCCAAACCAGAACAAATTGAGACTATACCTTACGGATTTGATTTTCACAACGAGCATATTAAATCAAACCCTGCGTATCGGTTTTCCGAACATCAACTCGTATTAGTCGGTCGTTTTACAGAATTAAAAG
This sequence comes from Crocinitomicaceae bacterium, assembly GCA_014762645.1. Taxonomy (GTDB): domain Bacteria; phylum Bacteroidota; class Bacteroidia; order Flavobacteriales_D; family Crocinitomicaceae; genus Paracrocinitomix. The sequence continues at coordinate 20,860 of JABURP010000039.1, read as the reverse complement.
GCCACATAGATGCTATTGCCGCACTAAAATTGTTGTTGCCAAAATTAAATGACATTGCTCTGGTCTTTATTGGTAGTGGATATTATGAAGACGAAGTGAAGGAGTATGTCAAATCACATGAACTAGACGAGTTCGTCCATTTTATGGGCTATCAGTCGAACAGTGTTGAATGGATGGCATCATCTGATGTTGTATTGATACCTTCCAAGGCAGAAGGCTTTGGAATGGTGCTACTGGAGGCCTATTCGGTTAAGAAACCAGTGGTCACTTATGACGTTCCGGCCCTAAATGAGCATGTGATTCATAATAAAACCGGATTACTCGCCGAACCTTACCGGGTAGAAAACTTGTCTGATCAAATATTAAGCTTATTGAGCAACAGGGAAAGTGGAACTAAAATGGGTGAAAACGGTTATGAGCTCCTAAAAAACAACTACACATTGAATACAATGATTACAAGGACGATACAGTTTTATGAGAAATGTCTTTAAATCGTTGGTAGAGTGGGTCGAAATTAAAGGCAAGTAGAATAAAAGAAAACATGGACATCACTGGAATCTTGTACCGGGCCAAAGCTCCAAAATTGAATGATGTAAATCCAACAGCAAATCCAAGTAATAAGATGTAAACAAAGAGCATTACAAAAAATGGATGCGTAAACAGGAGCTTCAAATTATAGGTTCGTAAAAAAAGTAACCGCAATACTAACAGTAAAAAAATGAGACTTTCAATCGCACCAAAAAACACAACAATGTTAGATGCTTCCCATAGGTAAGGCCTAAAAAAAGTTACGTTGAGCGCCGCAGGAATTTTCTTCATTACACCCGTTGCGGTATACTCAATTTCTCCCAGGGTATATACTGATCCACCCTGATAAACATGCCATGAGTGAAACCCCTTTACCTTACCTTCAATTCCGTTTAAATCATACTTACCACTACTTGTAGTCAGGAACAACACCCCCTGATACCCTCCTATCGTAATACCGGTTAAAAGAATGGGAGTCACCAGTAATTTTACTATTCGTGACTTTATACTTTTCCGAAATTGCACGTATAACCCAATTAACATAGCCGGAAGGAATAAAATAAGAACGTAGGATTTAAAACGAAAAGCCGCATAACCCATGATTAAAAACAGAATGAATAGCGTTATCTTCCTTTCTTTCAGATAAAATAACCTGTAACACGCCCAGATCATAATGCTCAGTGTGAACATAACCATGGTATCTTTCAAAATCCCTGAACCCCAGAAAACTACAGAAGGAGTTAAAAAGGCAGCAATAAAAGCCCAGTGCGTTTTTTGGACGAATCCTGAGAACACCTTGAACAATTTCCACACACCCAAAAATGATATTAATGAGATTAAAAAGGTGGTTACCAGGAATGAATTAAACCCAATAAAATTAACAATAGATAGCACACGTACCATGAACCACTCTTCCTGCCCACTGGAATACCCCATTCTTGATCCATAATCCTTTAAATCGCCAGGAATTTGACCTGCTTCAGAACTCATTAATCGCAGATAATCAGTGAAGTTTTCTGTCTGAACTTCAAATAGGATACTGGCGTTCTTGTAATATTCGGTTGTGTCCCCTCCGGGATAATAATAGATATAGACCAGTCCAAACACTAATCCTCCAAGGGTCTTAATAGCAAAACCTGGCAAGAAAAAACGGTAGGATGGGTCATCAATTTTTGAATTTCGGTACAGGATTAAAAGCAAAGAAGCAAGGCATACGTACGCCAACCACAATACCCAATCTATAATGCCTAATTCAACCATTATTTACGCTTTTCCTCTTCCTAAACGGAGTAATCTAAAATACGAATGCTTTAGCTAAAAGTTATGTGCCTCCGGTTATAATGTAACGAATTTACTATGTTATTATCAGTCTGATGCAACGATTTCTTCTTCTAAGAGTAATGCGTCAATAAAGAATTTAGTGGCCCAGTTAGGGTAGGAGTAGGGGCAATACGCCCCCCAAAATGGGTGTGAACCTTTTATTGCACCAGTTGTGTTGACACTACCTTTAGTGAATTGGGTGCTTTTGTGGAAGGCGTTTATTCTTTTGAGATTTTCCAGGTATTTTTTTTCGTTGAATAACTCGTACAGTTTTCCATAGATGATTGACAATTGTAGATTACCGGTTAAACATGAAGAATGGTCCTGACTGTTCCATTTGTCATCTAACCTGGAACCAAATGTTCCATTGCTTCGCATTACAATTGTGAGTTGATCCACTGATTTTTTTACTTCCTGAATCCAGTGATCATTATTAGTGACTATACCGGATTCTAAAATTCCCCTCAAGGTATATGCAATGGTATGTGTAAAAGGAGGGTTTCCTTTGACAAATGCATTGTTGATGAACCAGTGATTATCATTTTTTTGTGAAAGTGTCCAATTGACATTTTTCTCATTGCTGAGTACATAATCACTTTTGGGATTGATTTTATTTAATTCCAATAAGGCCCAGGCAGCTCTAACGTTGTAAGGATGGGGTATCTGATCTGCATACGGACTTAATCCTTTTCGCCAACATCCATCATTGTCCTGCACGGAGCACATCCAGTCACCGGCTTTGGTGGCTGCATTTAGAAATCGTTCATCTTTTGTTTCCTCAAAGAGTGCACAGAGGCCAAAAATAATTTGTCCGGTATTAAATATGGTAGGCACCTTTTTCTCAGCAGACAAATTTCCTCCCTGATACGCGCCATTTTCCAATTGTTGTTTTAATAGGAATTCTCCCATTTTTATCGCGCTTTCACGATAAAGGGTATCACCGGAATATTTACAATACTTCAGCATGCTCGGGATGATATAACCAGTGGTTTCAGGAAAAGAGGGTAGCCAACCTGTCCGATCTAAATGAGATGCTGATCCACCATCAGGGTTTACTTTTTGGGATTGTAGAATCCACTCGGCTGCTTTTTTTAGGTGTAAAGCATTGTCTTTAATCTTACCTTTTTTACCGAATAAATCATAAAAGATTGGTTTCGCCAGAGACGGATTTGTAAGAGAAAAATATATGGGCCGAAGCAGTTTTTTCACGTGTTTAAAAGTTAAGTTATTCCTGGTTTACTTTATAAATGGTACAGTTCTTTTTGGCCAGGGTTAAGGTCAAGTCATAAAAGTCTTGGGCCGTTATGAGGAGGCTATCAGCATTACCAATTTTAACCTTTTCCAATTTGCCCGAGTTTAGGAAAAAATTTGTAAAATACTTCGCAATTTCAGGGTCTTTTTCTATCCGGTTTTTTGTGAATTCAGGATCATGGTAGGCTAAATGAAAGGTCTTTATTTCATTGTCAATTTTGATTTTAACAGGCAGTTTATCTGACGTGTACAAACCTGGGAATAAATCCAGGTTATAGTCTTCAACACAATGAAAAAAAGTAAACATGGGTAGTGGAACGCCCAAACCTATCATTGTAACATTGTTTTCCAACATTTTACCGAAGGGTGTGCCCGCCCCCCAGGTTCCGTTTTCTACGTGTTCGCGCACATAATCCTCTGCATCCTTACCCCAGGCCGTAATTGAGTGGGTTGGGTGATAACTACGTACCACATCTTCTCCATGACGAAAAACTTCGGAAATCTTTCCTACATAGGACGGCTCTGTTCTTACATCAAAAATGTAATCCTCATTAGCAATAGTATCGTAAACACCCCCTCCCGGAAAGCAAAAGGCAGGAAACAATATAGTACCCTTCGGTGTAATGACCTCTTTTAGGGCATTAATTATTGTTTCTGCTCCTCCTTCTACAAATCCAATTTTACTGAGAGATGAGTGGACAAAAACTTTATCGCCTTCTGTTAAACCGGCTTCACGAAAATCCGTGATCAGTTGATCCAGTGATATAGTTTCGCCCTGTTTTATGCGGCGTAATTTGGCATTTTTTCGAAATCGGGTTCGTATGTTGCCCAGTTTCGATTTTATGTTCTTTAGAATATTCAAGTTATGTTTTTCGATTAATGAAATACACTGTGGTCGTCAGTTTTCAAATCTAATCAATTATGATGGTATTTTCTTTTCCAGAGGTCATCACCTACTCATGATGGTAAGGTTCATTTCTCAAGATAGTAAAAGCCCTGTAAAGTTGCTCAAAAAACAACATGCGTACCATTTGGTGGCTAAATGTCATTGGAGAAAGTGAGAGTTTTTCGTGAGCTGCATTATACATCTCTTCAGAGAATCCATACGGGCCACCAATCACAAAAGTGATGTGTTTACCACCGTGATTCATCTTGTTTTGTAACCACTGAGCAAATTTTTTAGAACTGTGTTGTTTGCCTTTTTCATCTAACAGAATCACCATGCCGCCTGGTTCAATAGCCTTTAGCAACATCTTGCCTTCTTCAATTTTTATTTGCTCAAATGTTTTGTGTTTGGCATTCTTTATATCCGGCAATTCTATTTTTTCAACTTTGATATAATGATCTAACCGTTTTAGGTATTCCTGCTCTCCTTCCTGTAGAAATGATTTATGCGTTTTGCCTATGGTAATAATGGTTATCTTCACAATGTGTTTCTAAATTATGGCTCAGTTTTTGTGGTATTCGGAAACAGTAAAAGTAAACAAACTATCAAGAAATAGAACAGATGAAAAATTACCTCGTATTGATAGCAGTATTTGTTGGAACCGTTGGTTTTGCTCAACCAAGTGAGCCTGAATTCAGTGAAGTAAGTACAGAGCCTACCCATAGAGCAGCAACTTCTTTACAGCAGCAACAATCATTTGAGTCGGCTATGGTCAGTGCTTTTAAAACCGGAAATGCTGAAAAAATAGCACGTTATTTTAGTGATAATGTTGATTTATCGATTGATGAAAAGGAAGATTTGTACTCAAAGTCACAAGCTGAGCAGATTCTGAAAAACTTTTTTAAGGCACACAAACCGAGTGATTTTAAAATTATCCATAAAGGGAAATCCGGGCAAAGTGAATATTTTATCGGTGAGCTTACCAGTGATAAGGTATATAAAGTGACATTGAACAGCAAGTCTGTTGGTGGGGTAAACAGAATTACAAGTCTGACAATTGCTCCGGATTAATTTTGAAAGCTATTCTTTAACGATTCCACCTCGGTAAATCATCCGTTCTATCCCATTCATGTTCATAAATTCATGTTGAACAAAAATGGTTTTGCCTTTGTACTCCTTCGGGTGTTCATATAATTCATCCAGTAAAAGGTCACCTTCCAGGATGAAGAGCGCAACACCAAACTCACTTTTGTCATTTTCAAGGATTAGATAAGACTCCGGATTAATGATCAGGAACTCTCCAAACTTCATTTCAAACTCTCCTTTTTGTAGCATGGCGTCTTTCGGGCGTTGAAAGTCAAAATCTTTGAATTTCATATCCACTTTATGAAACTTGAACCCTTCCACAGCTAATTCAGACTCACCAGAACGTTCGTAAGCCGCTAAAAGTCCATCTCCTGTCAGATATACTTTTCGCTCTGTTATTTTTAAGCTGTCACCATATTCAAATAGATAATCTTCCAGGTACACGGGGAGGTTGTTCTTGTAAAAGATATTGCGTCTTCTACTGTGTTCCATAGAGATCTCCTCTATGTTGTGCAGGATAAGGGAATCATTATACGTGTACTCGGTTACCTGATAAGATTCATCATCTCTTGAGTATCTCAAGCCAAGGCCAATATCATAAACACGGTCAGGACTTACACAGGTTTGTACATACGCGTCAATCTCCTCCTCTGTCATGTCAATTGCAGGACCTCTTTTGCAGGACCATATCAATAACGCAATCAAGAAGAGAGGAATGTAATTTTTCATAGAGATTAGTTGCTTTAAATATAATTTAAAAAAGACTTAAAAAGTAACAGTCTGGAATGGAATAAAAAAAAACGCTCCGATAAGATTAATACCGGAGCGTTTATATGAATCTAATTTAATCTATTCAAAGATAACTTCCATTTCAACACGTCTGTTACGTGCTCTACCTTCTGGAGTATCGTTCGTGTCAATCGGTTTTTCTTCACCGTAGTACTGAACGATCATTCGATCTTTAGCTACACCACGAGACTCAAGGAAGTCTCTAACAGCTTCAGCACGTTTCTTAGATAGAATAAGGTTCGCCTGAGCTGCACCTTGGCTATCTGTGTGTCCTGCGATTTTCAATCTGAAATCAGGATTTTCAATTAGGTAGTTCGCAAGTTCTTCAAGTGACTCATAAGAGCTTTCAAGAATAACTGCTTTAGCCGTTTCAAACTGAAGGTTGTCAAATGCTTTCTTCAAGATTTCCTCATCTACTTCAGGACATCCATTGTTTTCAACCGGACCTGGTGTGTTTACACAATCATCTTCTTTATCGATTACACCGTCACCGTCAGTATCTGTGTAAGGACAACCGTCATTTTCAGGAGGACCTGCATTGTAAGGACACTTATCGTCTTTATCCAATAGTCCGTCACCATCAGTATCTGGCCATGGACATCCTCTGTTTTCTTCAGGTCCTGCTTCAGTAGGACAAGCATCAAGGTAATCAAAGATTCCGTCATTATCTGTATCAGGACATCCTTGGTTTTCTTTAGGTCCAGCTACTTCAGGACAAAGGTCATCTGAATCTTTAAGTCCGTCACCATCTGTATCAGGACATCCGTTAAACATTTCGATACCAGCAACATCCGGACAATCATCATCTTTATCAATAATGCGGTCACCATCTTTATCCGGACAACCGTTAAATTCAGCCAATCCTGGATCATCCGGACAAGCATCTTCACTATCAATGATTTTGTCACCATCACGGTCAGGACATCCTTGGAACTCTTTTAGCCCTGCCTCTGTAGGACATGCATCTTCAGAATCCTGAATACCATCCATATCTGTATCAGGACATCCCATGAATTCCCAAACACCAGGAGTTTCTACACAAAGGTCCACTTTGTCAGATACTTTATCCTGGTCAATATCTTTAGGATGCGTAAATAATACCGGAACTTTTAATGCCGCATAAATATCTGCTCCACGGACTTGTTTATCTTTTGTTGGTGCAAACAACCATTTCATGTCTCCTACACCTACAATGATTGGTCCCATTCTTAATCCTAAACCAATTCTAAACCCTGTTAATCCACTATAAGACATTGGAGCAGATAGACCTGCCCACATAAAGTCGTAACGTGGAGTAAGTGAAATTGACGTTGGATATCTCACTTTGTGCGCATCATTATTCATTTGGAATCCAATCATCCCGTTAGCGCGGATATAAAAGTCGTTCCATACATTAACATCTAAACCTATATTCATGTGAGTAGGCAGGTTCATATAAAATGTCCCTTTATCATCAATGTATGTAGCACCGCCATTTTGAACCAGGGTGTCAACGTTTTGATTGAATGATTGTAAGCCGTCAGAATCTTCAAATTCCGCCAGATCAAATAAAGTAGCATCCACCCGGAAGTTTCGTGAGTTTTCTGATTTAAGGTAACGCATACCTCCGATATCATTTACGGCAAAGTCAAATCTTAATCGGTATTTGTTTTTATCTCTTCTCCATAGATCCGTTTCACCATCCATATCGTACTTGTAGTCTTCCCAGTCAGGTCTCCATTCATACACAAAACCGATATCACCACCGAAACCAAGTTTAGAAGCCATGTTGAATATGACATCATTCATGATGTTGTCAATACCCGTATATGCAGTGTTGTTAGCGTCAAAATGTTGATCAATATTAGCAGAATAACCATAGTCAAAGTTACCTCTGATGGTGTTGGCAGTATCTGCATTTAAAAAGTTATAATCTACCTGGTCTGTGTAGATATAGAATGAAGTAAGTCCTTGTAAGAACTTAAGTTTGATACCCCCCTTTAAATAGTGCTCTCCATTATCAAGGATTTTCATCCCGAAACCAACATTATACTCATTCCATGAATTCATAGAGATATTCAAGAGTTGGTTGCTAAGACTTAAGTTCCATAAATCAGGGTATTCAAGACTGTTTTGTGCAAGTGTCAACAATTCAGGAGCCAGGTGGTCAAGGTTAACCATAGTTCTGTTCTTGATCTGAACGCCTATTCCCATTTCATACTCCCTGTTAAAAGAAAACATGAAGTTCAACACCTCTACCGTTGAATGCATAAAAGCAGTTCTGGCTGTGTTTTTAGGATTGTCAAATTCAAAGATATTTCCCTGGTTCTTGTTTTGATAGAAAGTTGCCGAATCTGCAGGGATTAAAATAAACTGACTTCTTCCATCATCTAAAGTATCATTTAACCAGGCATCCACAGCCGGATCTGTTTCATCAAATGATTGTGACCACCAGTAAGGCATCTGCTTGGTGTTGAAATAAAGGTGGTTGTTATATCCGGAAAATGAAAACCCTCCTAAGACCACATCTGCCACCATGCGATTATCCGCCAGTGTTGCCGGGTTCAAATCTACTCCATTAATACCGGAATAATTACTTTGCCTGAATCCTAAAAAATCCTGAGCATTGGCTGTAGTCGATAATATCGCAACAGCACTTAAAAATCCAACGAGTACTTTTTTCATCTTAATCAGCTATTTTATATGCTTTTACACTTATACCGGAAAAGGTGTATAAAAGTTTACCTTCAATGATACTGACTGCCGAACCTTCAACAGCTTGTGGTAGTATCATTTTTCCGTAGTTGTTCAACAAATATATACTATTCTCCGAATTATCGGCAAACACAAAACCATAGTCCTTTTGCCCAACCAACCCAACAAACTGGTTAGACTTATTTGGTTTAAGCACTTCACTTTGTACGTAACCAAACTGATTTATGATTAATAGACGATCTGGTTCTTCCACTATCAGAAGGGGTTTACCTTGGTTATACTCCCAATACGTCTTTATTGGTGAAACCGTTTGGTCAATTATTACAGAATCGCGTTGACCATCCAAAATGTAATAGTTGTATATGTATCCATCTTTATACCCCATTTTTCTTAAAGCAGATTCCAGGCTTCCTACGATAAAATCGGTTTCATTTGCCAACGAAAAATTAACATTTTCCAAGCGGTATTCGCCTCTGCGATTGAGTACATGTTGTGTGTTCCCTTTGTCTTTAAAGGTAATAATGTCCTTTCCTTTTGTAATTACATGATATATTTTACCTTTAATTGGAGCATTCATTCCCTGAAACAAGAAGCCTTCTACATTTTTCCCTTGTTCACTATATACTTTTACCGAATTATCAACATTTACAATTAGACGCCACTTAAATAGGTTGTCGTAATTCACAGCTAATCCAGCGGACGAAGTTCCGTTCAACATCACCGGAAACCCATTAAGGGATTTCCCCTTGTTGTTCACTACATCTATTTGGTTTGACTGAAACAATACTACTTCAAAGTGTCCATCATTTTCAAAATCTACTATTTGCGGGTCTTCAACCAATGGTGTGGAAAGGGTTAGTTTCCAGGATTGTTCGCCTGTTGGTTCATATAATGAAAGTTCTTTGCTGTTATTCAGAAGGATATAATTTTTACCCTTGTCCTCAACAGCCGTTAACTTGGTGGGTATAATATCTACAGGAAAATCATAAACAACTTCTACTCCTTCCATTTGAACATCTTTTGAGCCAGATGTTACTTCTGAGTATAAGCAGGTCGAATCGCGTTCATAAATGCGGCTTTGACACAAGTATTCATTGGTTTCGTCTTTGAGTAACCTCACGTAATGTGAAGATTCAGGAAGGCATTCCTGATAAATTTTATTCACCGCTTGATTATTGGCAATCAAATTGCCAAGTTGTACCTGACCAAGAAACCAACGCATAGAGGGAATAGAATTCGATAGAAGATTAAAACTATTGTATTCTGTGTAGTAATTTAATTCCTGGTCCAACTCAGAAATTGATTCTTTCCAGTTGAAATCAGATTGGAAAGGCATGATTTTAAAGTTGCCAATATTGAAATATGCAATTTCACCTACATCTTCCTGATTTTTGAGTGTTTGTTCTTCCAGCATTAAGTTCAAATCCCGGGTTTCACCTTGTCTGGCCATGATAATTTCGTTATCACCTTTTCGGATGTACACAAGGCCATCTGATAACCACGCAAAACTTTGTGGGTCAGGCTGGTTAAAATAAGTGTTTATATCCTCAGAAATACGGGTGCTACCATAAAATATAATTTCGTCAAAATCTGCAGGGATGGCTTCAAAGTAATTGCCATGAAAAACAGGTCTTCCTTTAACAAATTCGGCTCTTTTGTTCCAAAGTCTAAAATGATATTTTTTTGAAAGAATGTGACGAACATGTTCTGCCTGCTCTGTGCCAAAATCAACATAATCTGAGTTGCCGTAACGAAGTTTGTCGGTGCGTTCAATTGGATTCAACGGCTGGGTGGATACGGCAAGGTATTGCCCGTAGTGATTAGCAAAATAAATATTACCATTTAGTTCAATGCCTTTGTCAGTGGTTGTTGCCTGAATTGAAAAACCGTCGGAAATAATTCGAAGTAATGAGTTTATAGAACTTGTTGTTTTAAAAGCAATAGTGAAATCCGTTTCATTACTGGAGATAAAACACTCTTTGGTCACTTCACGATTAAAGGAGAAGTCATTTCTTTCTATTAATACATTGATTCCATCCTTAAGGTGTGGATGAAGATGTTCCATTCCAAGATCTTCTGCCGCTTCTAATTTACCAATCAAACGGTCAATATCGGGTACCACAAAACTGTGTTCAGCATTTTCCAGGGTAAAAGAGAGATAATTGATCTTGACTTGCTGTTTTTGGTAAAGATAGATTGCCAGAAATACAAAGGTTAACAGTGTAATACCTGCTAATACTATTCTCCATATCAATCGAGACCGTGACATTAAGATCAAAATTAACCAGAAGCACTAAGAAATACAGGTTTTCTATTGAAGGATATACACAGCCAAATGTGAATCTAAAACTCGATTTTAAGCTGTTCTTCAGGAAGTAGGTTAAAACTCATGCGGTGTAGAGGGGTTGTGCCGTGCAGCTTTATTGCTTGCCTGTGTTTAGCTGTAGGATAACCTTTGTTGTTTGTCCAATCGTAATGGGGAAATTGTTGTGCGGCGTTGATCATGAGGTGATCACGCGTCACTTTTGCAAGAACAGAAGCGGCTGCAATGCTTCTGAATTTCCCATCTCCTTTGATAATACATTCATGTGGAACTTGCTCAAAAGGCGTAAATCGATTGCCATCAATCAACAGTAATTCAGGAAGGAAGTTTAGTTTACGAATAGCCCGGTGCATGGCTTCAAAGGAAGCGTTGAGAATATTCATTTGATCAATCTCTTGGTTGTCAACAATTCCCACACCCCATGAAAGTGCTTCTTTTTTGATGATGGGGAACAAAATCTCCCTTTGTTTATCTGTCATTTTTTTTGAATCATTGAGCAGGGGATGATTAAAGTTTATAGGTAGTATAACTGCTGCAGCTACTACAGGGCCTGCTAAACAGCCACGTCCGGCTTCGTCACAACCCGCTTCAATCAAATCTTTTGTAAATGATCTTTTAAGTCTTCTCAACGTGTTCACGTTTCAATATTAGTGAGGTTTTTTTAGATCACCCGGATGTAGAGCAAATTTTAAATTCTTATCTTGGTCAACCTTTGGCATGCGAATTGCGTCTAAAGGTTGAATCACTTAAGAACTAAGCTTTTATATAAACTCTTTATTAGTTGGTAAAACAGGGGTTTACAGAAGTTTGAATTAAAATTGAAAACAATGAAAAAGATTTTAGGATTAGCTTTTGCATTAATGATTGGAGCATTAACTTTTGGTCAGTCTCCTGTAACTTTTACCGAAGATCTGAGTTCTTTTGACAAGAATTCTACAACGGAGTTTCACTTTACCTTTGATAACACAATATCTGGTGAAAACATTAGTAAAAATTCGTCGTTCTACACGGATTATTTTGAAGTAGTTGCCGATCAAAGAGATGATGGTCATGCAGTTGCGATAGTTTTAAACCAGGATGACGAAATTTCAAGAAAGGTAATTCAACGATTTTTTGTTTCACTTCAGGTGAAAACGATAATGGTTGACGGTAATGATATGGATTTAAATGAGTTTATGGAAACTTATATCCATAAATAAAAAACGACCTTAACGTCTAAAAATATAATTAGCCCCGTCGGTTCGTATGAACCTGACGGGATTTTTTTGTGTGTTAAATTATTTGTTTTTTTCACTTTGTTTTTCTAAATTGAGGATTCCAAACCCCTAAGAATCAACACTGATCAAAAGTCAAATTCTGGTTAATGCTGGTTCTTTTGTAAAACTCAAATAACTATGCAAGACGTAATTAGCCCGATTCAAATCGAGAAGGAAACCATACCTCACCTGACATTCAAAAATGACCTACCATTTGATCAAGATCCTGGAATACGAAACAAACTTGAACAAGCCACGCATTTAGGTAATATCGGAAAAGTAAAATTCCACATTGATTTTTATTCTGATTCAGGATTAAAATCTGTGCAAACCACGATTTGGGCAACAGGAAAAAAATTCATCTGCCTTAAAGGTGGAGTTTGGATTCCTATTTCAAAAATTGTTGACATAAGATTTGTATAAAACCGAATCTTAATCCTATGAATAGGGCGGCCATTGGCCGCCTTTTTTTATGTTAGAATTCCAAGAATGTACAGTTAATGAAAAGTTAATAAAATCATAATTTGTGGGCATTTCTCGTAACTTTGGTAGGTAAATATTCACGAACTATGCTCAAAAGAATCTTGTTTTTCCTAGCAATCATTGCTGTTCCGAATTTTTTATTAGCTCAGGATGAAATGCCTGGTTCCGTTGATGAGGTGATAATATGGAACTTTTCTGTTGAGTATGACAATTGTGAGGCCTGGCTTGTTTTTAAGATAGATCAAAAAGATGGATGGCACATTTATGCGCAGAAACAACCCGAAGGAGCTGTCGCATATCCAACAACATTTATTTTTAAAGAAAATCCAAATTATAAGTTAATTGGTTCACCAAAGGAATACGGATCCGAATCTCATAATAACGAAGGGATTCCTGAAAAAATGTTCCCTGGAAATCAGGCCAAGTTTAAGCAACGAATTGAAATACTATCAGAGAATGATTTCGAGATTGAGGTAGAGTATGAGTACATGGCATGTAAAACATCATGTTTTCCACCTACTTATAGAGAAACTAAGTTTAATGTAAAAGGAAAAACTGAAGATTGTGATACATCAGGTGAAGTAGAAGAAGGATCTGAAGAGAATCAAGATGAAAATGAAACTTCCGTTGAAACTAAGTTGGACTCAACATTAGAATTCTTGCAAGGTACTTGTGAAGGATTTCATTATACCGAGGTTTTTGATCCTGTAAAAGTTCGTGTTAATGAGCCGTGGAGAACGGACAAGAAAAACTATTCAGTTTCATTTAGTATCGAAATTGATTCAATTTTTGCCATGTACGCATTCGATAATCCTGAAGGAATTAGTTCTGTATTTAAACTTCAGGATGATCAAAATATTGAATCTCAAAAAGAATATACAACGACAATTAAAAAAATAATTGGTGACAAAACTAAAGGTTACAAATACCGTGTAAGTGTGCAGCAAAATTTCACCGTAAAAGACACTTCGAAGCTGGCACCTGTAAAGGGAGAGTTGGATTTATTTCTCATGGGGTGTAGTAATACATTTCACAATACTGAGAAAGTTGAGTTAACCTGGGATTTACCGAACGCTCAAGATAATGGTACTCGAACAGAGAAAGATTCTTTATGGATAATTTTTATCCTTGCATTCGGTGGAGGACTACTAGCGTTGTTAACTCCTTGTGTATTTCCAATGATACCTATGACGGTATCCTTTTTTACGAAGCAATCTAAAACTAGAGCACAAGGGCTAAGAAAGGCTTTTCTTTATTCATCCTTCATTATAATAATTTATGAAATCCTAGGAGTTCTTGTTTCTCAGTTAGCCGGGGCAGATGCTCTGAATGCAATGGCAACTAATCCATGGGTGAATATTGTGTTTTTCGTTTTGTTTATAGTTTTTGCCATTTCATTTTTTGGAGCATTTGAAATAACCCTTCCTAATTCATGGGTTAATAAAGCCGACAAACAAGCTGATAAAGGTGGTTTAATCGGTATATTTTTTATGGCATTAACATTGGCTCTGGTCTCATTTTCTTGTACCGGTCCAATTGTAGGATCAGTGTTAGTTCAATCAGCGGCTGGTGGCTTATCTGGTCCTATGATCGCTATGCTAGGATTTTCACTGGCACTAGCTTTACCTTTTGGACTATTTGCAGCATTTCCAGGATGGTTAAACTCGCTTCCTCAATCAGGAGGATGGTTGAACTCTGTTAAAGTCGTGTTAGGATTTATAGAGGTTGCATTAGCTTTAAAATTCTTATCAAATGCAGACCTTGTTATGCAATGGCATATCCTTGAACGAGAACTCTTTTTATCAATTTGGATTGCTGTATTCCTTATGCTGTTTATTTATCTAATTGGTAAAATACAATTCCCACACGACAGCCCATTAGAAAGAATATCTGTTGGTAGAGGAGTTTTCGCACTTATTGTTTTGGGATTTACTATTTATCTTATTCCTGGGATTTGGGGTGCGCCACTTAAAATGATTTCCGGCTTCCCTCCACCGTTAACGTATGCTGAGTCACCTTACGGTATCCATGGACATGCTCCTGAAGTAGGAGATGAATGGCCAGAAACAACTCATCCGCATGGTCATGGGATAAATACAATTCGAGATTACAATGACGCTCTTGAGTATGCAAAAAAGGTTGATAAACCGCTTTTGTTAGATTTTACAGGATGGGCTTGTGTGAACTGCCGAAAAATGGAAGAGTTTGTTTGGGCTGACCCAGAAGTTGCACCTATTATGGCGAATGACTTTGTAATTGCGTCCCTCTATGTTGATGATAGAACAGATGTTCCTGAAAAATATAGTGATGAAACAAATATTAATGGAGCACCTTTAAGGACAATTGGTGAATTGTGGACCAAGATGGAGATTGAGCGTTATGATGAGATCACACAACCAATGTATGTCATTATTGATCACAATGAAAATAATATTTCGGGAAAAGCAAATTATGATTCCCACGGTAACGTCACTGATTTTAAGAAGTGGCTAGAAAAGGGAAAACAAGCTTTTGCTAATACTAATAGTGCCAAATTAATTGTTCCAGAATTTGAAGTTTACAACAAGAGTAAATAACATATTGAGGATGCAACTTATTTAAGTGGTGTACAACTCAAATAATCCCCTACTATATACAAATAAAAAGTAAACACTTGATTCGTAAAGCCATTGCGAAATCAACTGAAAATTTTTTTGTTACTTTTTGAAAAAGATGACATTAAAGAATTGAATGGGAATTTGTTAAGGATCCCAAAGAATTTAATAATGAACCTTTTTTATTGTAAATTGTAGTACACGTTAAATGCCTCAAACATTAAAATATATCCCCTGGTTGGTGATGACCTTCTTCGCGTCTTTCTTATTCGTGATTACAGCAAGGTACCTGTCATTTGAATCAGATATTAATTTCTTATTAGTAAAACAGGATATTGTTTTTGATACGGTGTGGCGTCCAACATTTTATCTCCATGTAATCAGTGGAATGTTGGTAATCCTTATCGGTCCCTTTCAATTGTTGAAGAAATTCAGAAATAAATACCTGAATCTCCATAGAAAATTAGGGAAGATATACGCGTATGGCATATTACTTGTTGCAGCTCCAACAGGGTTTATTATGGCCTTTTATGCTGAAGGTGGATACTGGTCAACGGTATCTTTTATCATAATGAGTGTATTGTGGTTTTACACTACCCTCATGGCTGTAATTAAAGTAAAGAATAAAGAAATTATCGAACATAAAAAATGGATGTACAGAAGCTATGCACTCTCTTTTGCAGCGGTGACGTTGCGTTTGTTGGTGCCGCTCATGTCACTTCCGGTCATCTCTAAGTATTTAGGTTCAACTCCTGATGAAAGAGATTATGTGATAATTGTAGCTACAGCCTGGTTGAGCTGGATAATCAACCTTGTATTTGTGGAATTATTGATTGCAAAAACATTTGGGGCTAAGAATAGCCTGCAAAAAAGTTAAACCGTTTAAAATAAAAACTATGAAAAAGTATTTAATCGCATTTACGTTCGTAGCCGGAATCGCATTGATTCTGAGCTCGTTCAATTCGACAGAAAGTACCACAACTATTGATGGAGACTCAAAAAAAGTCAGCAATTCTGAGGTGTGGGAATTCATGCATGACAAAGTATTTAACAAGTTGAATACATTGGTAACTTACGACAAAGAGAGAATGTTTAGTCGTTGTCCGTCAGGATTTTCTCAACACATGGATGAAGAAGTGTCTGACAATCAATTTGTTTTTGGGACCATCACTTTTGCTCAAGGATGTTCAAGAGATGAATTTTGTCTGTACAAATTAGATTGGACCAAAAAAGAGACGTATCTCAAAAAAACAGAGAAAGAAGAGTATGTTGCGTTGGATACTTTCGTGAAAAACGAAAAAAAGAAAGTAGCGAAAATATAATAGCGCAACCGGTTTGAGGTAAAACAAGGAGTCTTCTTAAGGCTCCTTTTTTATTATAACTATATTCGTTACAAACAAATCAAATAATATGGATAGCTCAGAATGCTTACTCGTTGAAGATGCCCTTGCCATGAATTCTCACATGCCTATGAAACAAGTTCACAGCTGCGTGGTATGTACCAAAAACTTCTATTTCGTTGTTCCTACGAAAACGGTTGGAATGTTTGTGCTATTTGACACTATCAAGAACCATGCTTTTTTTGAAGGTTTATCCATTCAGGATGGATTGAAAAAGTTGATCAGTGAAACTTCTTCTGTTGATGAGTTGGAAAGTAAGTTGAAAGAATTATTGGAGAATAATGATAAGTATATCTTCGATCTTTCTGAGGCTAAGTCAACAAAAATAAAAGGCTTTTTAGGAAAGAAAACCTTCATGTATCGCAGGTCTAAATCCTGGGCTTCATTCAGTCCAAAAACTAAAGCAGCAGGGAAGTTATTAGCAGATTTTTATGATAAATAGTTAGCGGTTCAACTAAGATATTATTTCAATTTTTCGTAACTTTACAGTATCACCACCTTAATGAATACCATAGCCTTGAACTAGACGTTTATAGGCTTTAAACGGGTATATATGTAATCTTTTGATTCCTAATATATTCATGAAGTGGTGATTATTAAAAATTGATAGTCGACCAACTGAATGAAGAAAATTTTGATCATAGAAGATGTAGATGATATTCGAGAAAATGCATCTGAATTACTTGAATTAAATGATTTCGAAGTTTTGACGGCGCATAGTGGAGAAGAAGGTCTGAATACACTGAAAAATAACCCCGTAGATTTAATTCTTTGCGACATAGTTATGCCTGGTATGAATGGGTATAAAGTGCTGGAAGAAATTCGAAAAAATACAGATTTGGCAAAAATTCCTTTCGTCTATATGAGCGCAAGCGTTCAGGAGAATGAAAAAAGGGAAGCATTATCCATGGGAATTGATGGTTTTATACAAAAGCCATTTTTCGAAGAAGACATGCTAAAAGTTATCAAATCTGCACTTAATAAAGAGCACTAATGTTTGTGTTTTCGTGGGTTCTTAGGAACCGGATCATCACCCATTCCTCCCCAGGGATGGCAGGATGAAATGCGTTTTAATCCTAACCACGTGCCTTTCAAGGGCCCCCATTCTTTTATTGCCTGAATCATATAATTACTACAGGTGGGATGATACCTGCAGGATGCCGGAAAAATAGGGGAGATCACATATTGATACACCTTAACCGGAAATATAAAAATGGCGTTGATTATCCTCATTACTTTACATAAGATTCTCTTACAACAAGCGCATACATTCCATCATCTAACTTGATGTAACCCTGATCATAACAGAAATAATACTTACCTCCTTTTTTTGTCTCATAAATATTCGTGAAGTAAGCAAAATTATATCCTTCCTCCATTAAGACGGATCCAGCTACTTTAGCCTTACCATTTGGATTCAGTTTAGCAAGAATCCTTCTGTTTCTTCTGAGGATATTATTTACGCGCCTCATGTAATTAGAGTAATCTTTGTGAACTTCATTGTGTGCAGATGTTCGGCAATAATCTGAACAGTACTTTTTATCTCTCCTTCCAAAGAGCTCTTCACCACAATGATGACAAACGCGTTTTTCTTCTTTTTTCTTTAGGTCCATATCCCAAATCCCATCATAAATATATAAGGAAATCCCTATCTTTCCGTTTTAATAGAAGTGTACGGAAAAATAGACATACAAGAACTGGCAAAATTTGGTAACCTCGAATTCGTTGCCAAGCAAGTAGTTGAAGGATTTATTACAGGGATGCACCGTTCTCCATTTCATGGGTTTTCCGTTGAATTTGCTGAACACCGACTTTATAATACTGGGGAAAGTACACGTCATATTGACTGGAAACTCTACGCTAAAACAGATAAATTATTTGTTAAACGATACGAGGAGGAAACAAACCTTAGGTGTAGAATAATTCTGGACGTTTCATCTTCCATGTATTTCCCGGAGATTTCAGAGGAATATCCACTCAACAAATTAGGATTTAGCATTTATGCCATTGCATCTTTAATTGAAATATTTAAGAAGCAAAGAGATGGGGTGGGGCTTACCGTTTTTGAAGATAAGATTGGTTTGGATACAGCCATCAAAACATCTGCTACGCATCACAGGATGTTGTACCATGAGTTGGAAAAATTAATGGTGAAACAGCAGGAAAACCTTAATAGAAAAACTTCTCTGACCAATATCTTGCACAATGTGGCCGAGAATAACCACAAGCGTTCGTTGGTCATTATATTTTCAGATTTTTTTAGTGATGAGTCACTGGAAGAAATTACAGACGCTTTTCTGCACATGAAGCACAATAAACATGAGGTGATGCTTTTTAACGTTATTGATAAAAAGCATGAATCCGAACTGAATTTTCCAAATAAGCCTACCACTTTTGTTGATCTCGAAACTGGTGAAAAAGTTAAACTTCAACCCAATGAAGTAAAGAAATCGTATCAAAAAGAAGTCAGTGCTTTGTTAGGAGAATTAAAAATGAAATGCTCTCAGTTCAAGATTGATTACGTTGAAGCTGATATTCGAGAAGGAGTAGAATTTATCTTACAACAATACTTAATAAAGCGGAGCAAGATCATCTAGTGTTTTACAAATGTCGTGTATTGTTTGATTTGTTTATAGATTAATGATACTCTGTATTGCCCCGGTGGAAGATCCGTAATTTCCACCACATCTGAATCAACGGCATGTCCGGTAATCACGGTTTCGCTGTTCATGTTTTCAATTTTATATTCAAATGCGGCAGGGTACGAAACGGTCACATAATCCTGTTCTTTGGAAATCTCTGCTTCAATGTGCGGTTCTTCATCCGGATCAACATATTTGTCCTTAGTTTTTACTGTAAATGTACCCGTGACTTTACAATCGTTCGTATCCGTAATTTCAACTTTGTATTGACCGCCACTAACTTCATACAGATCTTCAGACGATCCTAACAAGGTCCCGTTTTCATCTTTCCACGTAAAAGTATATGGCGGACTTCCGCCGCGTATTTTTAAGTCGATTTCACCTAAACTTTCGGCACTTTCAACCTTTAGATCGGCTGACACTTTCATCTCATCTTTACAGAGGTCGATCACTTCAACTTCTACAATACTGTCTTTGGGAGGAGTGGTTGGTGGATCTTTATCTCTTTTACATTCAAGGGACGCCCCATTTGAAAATTTCCAGGTAAGATCGAATGTTGAGCTGTTTCCTGACCAGTCATCAATCATAATCACGTAATGTTCACCGGCTTTTACATCTATGGCTTTTACAAATCCATCTCCGTATGAATCTTCGTAGGTGTCGGTAACAGATGTTGACAAACCTGTTACTTGGCTGTAATTTCCATCACAAGAAGATAGTCGATACGGTTTATCTGCTGTCCATGCAGGGCATTCGTGTGCATTATAGGGTCCCCAGAGCGCCCAGTCAAAATCGGTGAATTTGTGCGGTCGAATCGTAAATTCAATTGTTCCGGGTGTTGCTACTTCAAATTTGTACCAGTTGGACTGATTTTCACCGTCGTTCCCATAATTTAGGATGATGTTCCAGAAATGTGGACCTGGAAGTTCCTGAAAGTGGTATCCACTGGCTTTGGTTGTTATCGCCGAATCGGAACAAACCTTAATAGCTCCGGAGCAATCTTGTGTAGTTTCAATGGGGGCTTTTCCCGGAGTTTTCGTGCATGAAACGGTAAATTCCCAACCGGGCATAGTAGCACGTCGTTCTGCATTTGTAAAACGAACTGTCAGTGCACCGGAAGGATTTTTTTCACTGGCCGTGACCATGTCTCCTGGTTTAAACTGAAAAGCTCGCTGGGTGGAACGTAAATAATAATAACCAATTATGTCTGCTCCTGGATGATTGCCGTCAAAAATGTACATCCTACAATCCGAATTAATATCAAAAGAATTACAACTGATTGAAACATATTCTCCTTTTTTTGACGGATAGATTGTAAGCAATGAACTGGTACCTGCACCATAATTACCGGTAGGTCCGCCGTCATCATAATACGTGTAGTTAACTCCGGGTTTAATAGTAATATTCGATTGTGTTTTTCCAGACGGGTGATGAATACTTTGTCCGTTGACAGAAAGGCCAATTAAAAAAACGAGAAAACTTAAGAGCAGGTGCTTCATGATAACAACGTTAAGGCATCAAAGGAGATAACCTGAGGTTCAAAATCAGTTTATTTTTGGTATCCACCACTAAATTAAACAAATACATGAAGTGATATTACATCTTTAC
>JABURP010000125.1 GCA_014762645.1 Crocinitomicaceae bacterium | reverse complement strand
TATATATTGAAGATATTGCTTTGGTTCACATTAATCACAATCGTGGCTTTTTCACTACTTGGGTTTGGATAAAGGAGTGATTCGAATACAGGAGTTGTAGAATTTTCCACATTCAGGGAAACTGACGAATTAATTGTTGTTTGATGAGTTGAATCTTCCGGTGTAGAAGAAGTATTATTCGCTACAACTTCTCCTTTAACAAATTCCTGATCGACCTCTGTTGTGTTTTCGCAATTCGTAGCTGTTGTATCTTCTATATATTCCTGAAAATCTTCCGTCCATGAAATCTCACCATCAATCATCTCATCATTGTAGATAATTGTGTCACCCATAATGGTCTCAATCAATGTATCCGGAGGTGTGTTTTCTTCGTCAAGTTTGATGGATGGTTTACCAAGCAACATCTCTTCCGGTTCATATTTGATCTTTCCTTTTTTGTAATCGTTTTTTACAACTTTGACAGTATCACCGGGGCCCGGGTGAGTAGTTGATTCATCTTCAATTAAAGATGATTGAGTATCTGTATTGTGCACAGCAGCAGGTTTCGTGATGTTCAATCCGGCTGTGTTTTCATCCTGAACAACAAAACCAATTTGGCCCAGGAAGTTTTGTTCTGATACGCTACACGACGTAAATAACGAAAGCCCAAACGCAAGCAAACAGGCATAGAGAAATTTACTTTGAAACGACCTGGCTGATTGATTTTCCCAGGCAAAGAAGCTGTTATTCAAATCTTCAAGTTGAGATTTTCTAAAGCGGCCACACATGTGTTTACCGGCATTTTCTTTTAAAATGGCTTTAACTTCTTCAGGAGATTTGTTACTGAAATCAACAACATCAATTTGACACGATCCACAAAATGCTCCTTTTTCAGTTGGTGTAAAGTCCGCCCAGTTTTCATGACATGGTTCAGGTATTTCTATACTTGGCATAGTCTTATAGTTTGATTACACGAAACTGTACAGCTCAAGCAAAAAAAGGTTCAAAGAGATTATAAAAAATAAAAGAGAGGTCAACCCCTTAACCTCTCTTTCTTGTTTTAACCCGACCCATGAATCAGGTTTAGGCGTATGAAAAAAACTACTTATCTGGGTGTGCTTTTTAATTAATTTTCTGAATTTTCAATGTTTCTTCCTGACCTTGTGAAATTACTTTGATGATGTATATCCCGGTTTTTAGGTTGCTCATGTTAATTTCAAAAGTTTTGCGTCCTTCTGGTAGATTTCCTGAATGAATTTGCCGGATCAACTGACCATTCATATTAAACATCATAACGTCATATTGTCCTTCATTTTCAACGTCAATTGCCACGGTTGAATTAATTTGAGTAGGATTTGGGTAGGCCGTAGCCTCAAAAGCCCGGGAATCTGTTAGTTCCTGTACCGACAAGGTGGATGTATTGGGTGTTGAATCTTCTATCTCAATTACCTCCTCAGATAAAATCACTTCATTGTATGCGATCGCTCCGGCTGTTTCGTACTCGTAGTTATTCACCTCAGTTTCTATTATATTGCCTTTTATTTCTATCTCTCCAGCTTTTTCTTTAATCATACAACCGTTTTCCAGTTCAACGGCATCATATTCTTGTACATAATCCATCAAATCAACGCCTTTAATTTCTATGTGTGCATTATCATTGATAAATTGGGATTTGGGACCTACATCACGAATTAATTGTTCGATTTGAATGGTTTCAATTACACGCTCATCTTCAGATTCACAACTAAAAAGGGTCAATCCAAAAACCAGGATACAGGCCAATACAAATTTGCTTTGAAAGGTCCGTGAAGTTTGATTTTTCCAGTTATAATATCCTTGTTTGCTTAAGCCATCTAGCTGGCTGCTTTTAAATCTTCCACAGATGTGTTGGCCTTTGTATTCATCCAGTATTTCGTAGATCTGCCCATCCGATAAATGGCGGAAATCAAAGGTGTCTGTGTTACATTTCGTACAATATGCACCTCTTTCCGTAGGTGTCATTTTGTTAAAATCTTCCTTGCAGGGGTTTGGAATAGATATCATAGCTTATTTTTTTAGTGGATACAACCAATGATAAGGTTGGTTCATTTTTTAGATGAAGCAAGGCTAATATTTCCATAAAAAAATAGCTACAGACTTGTGTTAGTGACGAATAATCAACTTTTGCACCGAACAATTGCCATTAAGATCCGTGAATTGAACAAAATAGGTTCCTGGTGATAAACCTGAAATGTCAAATGCTACACCCGACATTTCATGAACCTTGGCGGTAACGTCTTGTCCCGTAATAGTGATAAATCTATATGAAAGCGGTGTGGCTAAAGCAGAGGTTTTTACCTGTACATAGTCATTTGCGGGATTTGGAAAAACCTTAGGTTGTAAATCATTGCTCACTATTTCTGAGGTGCTTAACGGCAAGCACTCAATGCCGAGCATGTATCTCCAGACATCTTCAAATATTGGTTTTCCCGTACTGTCCATAATTATATTATTATCGGATACTACCATTCCGTGATTGGTTGTAAAGCCTGATGAATCGATACTGGTATACAGGTTATGTGAAAACATGTAGGGGCATGATTTGTTATCAACGTTTATTGAATCTCCGAAATTACCTTCACCTAAATTTAGAGCAGATGTGTACTGCCAGTTATATTCAGCCACCTGGTCGTTAATGTTGTTAAAGCTATAGTATGCTGAATAAGGCGTGGCAGAGGGCAGGCTGGTCCAATCTGGAACCTGACTATACGCATGACTGTAATCATTAGGCGAAGCAAACATTAATACACGCTCAACTGAGTTGTCAATTGATATTACCGCAATATGCCCACCTCCCTGTGAGTGCCCTGAAAGTAAGATGTTACTCCAGTTAATCGTATTTCCTGAATAGAATGAACCCCATCCCTGACCGGGATAGTTTGTATCCATATATTGAAGTAATCTTATTAATCTATTATAAATAGAGTTAACACTGTCTACAGCGACATCCGGGCTATAGTCAATTCCTTCTATAATTTCTTTTCGAAAGTTGTAGTGACAATTGACGTCAGTACTATTTCCACACACGGCTTGGGCGGATGTATCATTGTTATATTTAAGGCTAACGACATGGAAGCCATTGTTGGCAGCCAAACCTGGAAAAATAAGTGAACTACTCGGATTGCCATAAGTTCCAACCAGGTGAACCAGCAATTTGTTGCGAGGAGGACAATCAGGGTTGAAGAAAGTGTAATGTCTGTAGAACTCCCAGGGAATATTTGAATCTGTATCAGAAGCGCGCACCGGGAGCGTAATTAGTGAGTCTGGGTGGCAATTCTGAGCGTTTACCCCATCTACTGATAAAAAAGTTAACAGGAAAAAAATATATTTCAGAAAAGCTTTCACAATCCTGAAAATAAGAAATCTTTCTTACAGGGCCTTTAAGTCTGAAATGGTTTTTGCGGGATCATCCGATTTAAACACAAAACTACCCGCAACCAGCGCATCTGCTCCCGCAGCAACTAATTCTGCTCCGGTTTGCGTATTCACACCTCCATCCACTTCAATTAAGGTGGAAGCCTGTTTTTCAGCAATGAGGTTTTTCAGTTCTTTTACTTTTTCAACAGCCGCCTTGATAAATGTTTGCCCACCAAATCCGGGGTTGACAGACATGATCAGTACGAGGTCAATATCCTGTATAATATTCGTAAGAACAGAAACCGGTGTATGTGGATTTAAAGCCACACCGGCCTTCATTCCGGCCGATTTAATAGCTTGTAGCGTCCGGTGCAAGTGATTACAAGCTTCATAATGAACCGTAAGGTATGCAGCACCTGCATCTGCAAACATGTCAATGTATTTGTCGGGATTCACAATCATGAGATGGACATCCAAGGGCTTTTTAGCATGTTTGGAAACCGCTTTGACGGATGGCAATCCAAAAGCAATATTTGGCACAAAAGATCCGTCCATTACATCTACATGAAACCAGTCAGCATCTGAATTGTTAATCTTTTCAACTTCACTTTGGAGGTTGGCAAAATCACTGGCTAATAAAGATGGAGATATAATAGGCATAGGATTATTTTAAAAGAGATATAATTTGCTCGGCCAGTTCTAAACCAATTCTTGTCTGTGCTTCACTTGTTGCCGCACCGATATGTGGTGTTGTAGAAATCCTTTCATTTGAAAGCAAATCTTTACGAGGGGTGGGTTCGTTCTCAAATACATCCAAACTCACTGCACGTACAATTCCTTTTTCCAAAGCATCAAGAAGGCCATCTTCGTCAATAACACCTCCTCTGGCTGCATTGGCAAGAATAACACCTTTTTTCATAGCCCTGAACTCATCTTCACCGATAACTGGTGAACCGTCACTTTGTTTCGGAACGTGTATCGAGATATAATCCAGTTGATGAATGATTTCATTTAAACTATCTACTGGTTCAATTGGTATCATGACAGTGCCATGGCCATCTATTTTAATTGGAATAACTGCGTCTTTCACAAAGAGATCAACTGCCTTCACTTTCATTCCACAACCTAAAGCATAAGAAGCTAATGATTGACCAATTCTTCCGAAACCTACGATTCCCAAAGTCTTTCCTCTCAACTCCTGACCTTTGGCGTATTGCTTTTTTAAGGATTTAAATTCAGTGTGTCCCTTTTCGTGCATCACCCTGTTTGCGTGAAATGTTGAACGGGAAAGAGAAAATAAAGATCCCATTACAAGCTCTGCCACAGATTGCGAAGATGCTCCCGGTGTGTTGATCACATGTATACCTTTTGATCGGGCATATTCTACATCAATATTATCCATTCCAACTCCACCTCGTCCAATTAACTTCAGATTAGGACAGGCATCTATTAAGTCAGATCTTACCTGGGTAGCACTTCTGACAAGTAGTGCATCATATCCTTCATTGTTGATAGCATCAATTAATTGATCCTGAGGTACGTTTGTTGTTGAAACTTCAAACCCCTCTTCTTTTAACAATACTACTCCTTCATCCGATATT
Source organism: Crocinitomicaceae bacterium (assembly GCA_014762645.1). GTDB lineage: Bacteria > Bacteroidota > Bacteroidia > Flavobacteriales_D > Crocinitomicaceae > Paracrocinitomix. The sequence continues at coordinate 21,917 of JABURP010000125.1, read as the reverse complement.
CCGTCGTTCGCTAAGACTTTCATTTTATGCTTTTTTTAGTGCAAATTCGTTCATTATTTCAACCAGGGTTTCCACGCTACTAATGTTAAGAGCATTGTACATAGATGCCCGGAATCCACCAACAGATCTGTGACCTTTCAAGCCTACAATCCCGGCATCTTTCCACATTTGATTGAATTCCTCTGTTAAACTGTCATTTTCAAGTACAAAAGTAGCATTCATGTTTGACCGATCTTCTACGGCAGCAGTACCTTTGAACATTGGGTTATTGTCAACGGCATTGTATAAAAGGTCAGCTTTTGCCTGGTTTCTCTTTTCAGCTTCTGAAACTCCTCCATTCGCCATCAAGTGTCTTAAGTTGAGCATAGAAACATAAATAGAGAATACCGGAGGCGTATTGAAAGATGAATCTTTCTTGTGATGTGTGTTCAGATCCAAATAAGTTGGAATACCAGGGTGTGTGGATTTTCCTAAAATATCTTCTTTTACTATGAAAAGTACTGTTCCTGCCGGACCAAGATTTTTTTGTGCACCGGCATAAATTATATCAAAATCTGCAACGTTAATTTCTCTTGAGAAAATATCCGAAGACATATCACAAACCATAGGAACATCAGTTTTTGGAAAACTCTTGAACTGTGTTCCAAAGATGGTGTTGTTAGAGGTGAAGTGTACGAAATCGTTGTCAGATGGTATATCAAATCCCTTTGGGATATAATTGAAGTTTTTATCTTCTGAGCTGGCAACTACTTCCACTTCCAATCCAGCATTTTTACCTTCTTTAATGGCTTTGGTTGACCATGCTCCCGTATTGATGTAGGCCGCTTTTTTATGTTTACCCGACATATTCATTGCCGACATAAGAAATCCGAGACTAGCTCCCCCTTGTAAATAAAGAACCGTATATCCATCCGGGACATTTAGTGCTTGTTTTACTAAATCTCTTGCTTCTTCCATAACTTCAATAAAGTCAGGACTTCTGTGAGATATTTCTAGTATGGATAATCCGTTAAAATCAAGAACAGCATCTGATGCCTGTTTAAAAACTTCTTGTGGTAGGATACATGGTCCTGCGCCGAAGTTATGCTTTGTTGCCATAACATATTAATTAAGGGTTTGACACAGGTACAAAGGAATTGATTTTTTTATTAATTACGGGATGAAATTTGTTTAAAGTTTACTTCTTTTTCAACATTTTAGTTTAGTAGGAGGAATTAATTAATTTTGCGGGATATGCAAGGACCGAACCTCTTAGAAATTGTCTGGAATTTTCAACCTAATGTTATTGAAGGCTATAAGATGCCTGCCTGGTATGGTATTATGTGGGCGCTAGGGTTTTATTTAGGATTCCTGATTGTTAACCGCATGTATAAATCGGAGAAGGTGCCGGCCAACTGGATGGATAAAACCTTCATTTATACATTGATTGGTGGTGTTTTGGGAGCGAGGTTAGGGCATTGTTTCTTTTACGATTGGGATTACTACTCAGCCAATCCCGGTGAAATCCTTATGATTTGGAAAGGTGGACTTGCCAGTCATGGTGGAGCGATCGGAATAATTATAACCTCTTATTTGCTCTCCAGAAATGTCATGAAGCGCTCTGTACTATGGATATTGGACAGACTGGTGGTGGCAACGGCTCTTGCCGGTTTTTTAATTCGAATGGGAAACCTGTTCAATCATGAAATAGTTGGTATTCGTACAGGTACGGATAGCGGATTTAAATTTCTTCGTCATGATATTAGTGCCAGCGAAGCTATGGGAAAAACTGGTAAATCAAGTCTTGAAGAGGCTTATACGGCCATTGCAAATGACCCCACTTATGCAGATATGTTGGCGAATGTTCCGAACCGTTATCCGGCGCAGTTATATGAAGCTATCTGCTATTTAGTGATTTTTGGTTTGTTGTTTTTCCTTTATTGGAAAACAAATGCTGGACGTTTGAAAGGTTTCTTACTCGGCGTTTTCTTTGTGTTGGTTTTTGGTGCCCGATTTGTAATTGAATTCATAAAGGCCAATCAAACAGAAATATTTACTCGTGAAGGAGCTCAGTTTGTTGAGAAGACTCCCGGCTTAAATATGGGGCAATGGCTAAGTATTCCACTGGTAATATTAGGATTATACTTGATGTTAAGGAGAATTAAAAGCCTTAAAAAAGGACGGGAAGAATATACCGGAGAAGAATCCTGATTACTTCAGGTCAATTCCGTCTTCAAAGTCAATATCTTCATCCGGGGCATTGATAATTTCATCCAGATAATCTTCGGTAACTTTACCACCAGCAGTACTACCATCAAATGAACTTGGTGGTTTATCAGTTTTGGCTTTGATCAGAAAGAAAATCGGAAACCCTAGCAGAACGAGAAAAAAGATCATAGGTATTATATCCCTGTACAAAATTATCTCTTTAACTACGTCAAAATTGGCGATAACAATCAGGAACATCAAACCTGTACAAATCGCACCTGCAATAAATAAAGGGTTCGATTTAAGTCTCCAGGATAAAATACTCAGGATCATAGAGGCTACTGCAAGAAGTAGAAAAATAAACAACGACATATCCACTAAAGATAAAAACAATCTCCGTTAATTCCCATATCGCTCTGCAGTCATTTTATTGCGAATCATGACATTATTGTGCACCTGGATGACGGCTTGCAGCTTTCGTGTCATTTGATCCACCACATCCGCTTTTTCATTGATGAGGTTGTGTTTATGGTGAATATCGTCAAAATCATAAAGCGCAATCGCTTGCTCATTTTGATAAACAAGCGTGTAAGAATGACCATTTACTGTTTCAAATAGCATTTTTTTATCACTTACTTCGCTAAAGGTAAACCCAGGTGTATTTTCGAATACAGACCGACCAAATGAAAAGAAATCCTGCTGATATCCGAGTAAGTCTAAAAGTGTGGGCATAATGTCAATCTGACCAACAATTTTATCATTGCGGCCCCTGAATAAGGTGTCTGTTGGGTGGTATAACATCAGGGGGATGTGCATTTTTCCTCGGTCGTGTAGGTACATGGACCGTTTCGAACCTGGTGTGTGATCTGCGGTAATAACAAATAAGGTATGATCAAACCAGTCTTGTTTTTCTGCCTTGCGGAAGAATTGCTGAAGAGAAAAATCCGTGTACTGAATAACCTTGTGCATCTCAGTAGGGGCATTTTTATATTTTTCCTCATACTTTTTTGGCAGGGAGTAAGGTGGATGACTGGATATTGTAAACAGTGTAGTAAAGAAGGGTTCTTTCATTTCTGAAAAACGGTCAATACTCCAGGTCATAAATTCTTCGTCATAAATTCCCCAGGTGCCATCATAATGCGTGTCATTATTATATTCTGAACGTCCATAATAAGAAGCAAAACCAGCCATAGCGGAAAAGGCATCAAAATTCATAGAACCATTAGTTGCACCGTGATAAAAACCTGTTGAATATCCCATTTTATCCATAATTTCAGGTAAGGATTCAAGTTGATTCACCGAATAGCTTGAGAGTAAAAATTCATCCCTCATCATTTTTGGAACTGAGGATATTATTGCAGGAACTGCATCTATAGATTTTTTACCATTGGCGAACGCATGGGTAAAAACCAGAGAGGAATCTGCCAGTTCATCAAAAAAAGGAGCCCAGTCTTCCTGATCAACGTTTAAGGAGTTGATAAACTCAATGGTAAAACTTTCAAGGATAATAATACAGATGTTCTGATCTTTTAAACGTTGATTTCCGGCATAATTGTGAATTGGATTAAAAAGTGTCAGCGCCTCTTTTTGAGACATGAATGTTTTTTCTTCCAGAGGGCTAGCGCCAAAGCTGTTAATAACGGTAAATGCCGTGTTTAGTACTAGTGGGATATTTGAAGCTTCCGTGTATTTCGAAGCTTGTGTAGGGCGAATAGGTTTGTGAACAAAGCCACCGCGAGCAATAAATACAGCTAGAGCACCGGTGAAAACCATTATTCCTAGTTGTTTCCAGGTATTCACATCCAGACTGTCGTCTTTAGTACTGTAAATGCGTTTAAGTATCCACCAGACACCTATAAGAAAGGCAATCAGTAATATGAGTATGTACCAATAGTCCCTGAAAAAGCTGGGGAGTTGATTGAAAAGGTCATTGCCAAACCCCAGCATGACAAAGAGTGAGCTTCCGGATCGGGAAGAAGTATGCGCGAAGTATTCAATGTCGATTAGGTTGACCAGTATACCCGTAAAAAATACTATACCGGTGACGACCTTTAAGGTGATGCGAAACCATCTTGCTTTGCGATTTTTATTCGGAAACAACTCAATTATAATGAGAGGAAAAAATAGGAGACATGTGGCAATGAGATCGAACCACATACCTGTCATAAATTCAGAGATACCTGCTTCAGGAAAATAGGCAGCATTACGGATATAGAACACAATACGGCATAAACTGAAAATGAGCATTAGAATGCCCATTTTCAATAGAAATTTTTTGAAATATTTCGGAATGCCGAATTTCATTCCATTATTTTACATCCACACGTAACCAGTAATTGAAGTTTTCCTTTGTTTGTTCGTCAGGGAACATTAAATCGTACTGAACCCGAGTGTTTGGTACAGCACCAAGCGTAACTTCGTAAGTTTTAATGATGTTATCTCTGGATATAATAAACTCGATCTTATCTCCAACATTCATGGTTTCTAACCTGGCATTAAATGTACTGTTATCCACCCTGAATCCGTTCATGGCAATGATCTCATCATTCACAGAAATGCCATACTGTTCAGCAGCGCTTCCGGCATAAACGGTGTAAACCATTAATTTTCCTCCGGAATCGCCAGTTCTAATCCCTAAATAAGGCTTTAATGGTTCTCTAGTTTTGACAATCTTCAAACCAACTCCTTCAAAGAATTTTTGGTAATCTATTGTTTCTGTTCCATATACATAGGGTTTAAAAAACCAGTCCATTCCTTCACCTAAAAATTCTTCCAAAGACTTTTGAAATTCCTCTTCGGTGAATCCTGATCCGTCTTTACCGTAAAAGTTCTTCCATAGATGTTGAAGGAAGTGGTCCAGGCATTTTTCGGCTTTGAATTTATTAATGATATACAAATCCAGCATTGCAGCTAAAATCTGACCTTTTGAGTAGTAAGAAATTGTAGTGTTGACACTGTTTTCGTTTCTGCGATATGCTTTTATCCAGGCATCAAAACTGGAATGTGCAACAGGTTGTACCTTATTCCCGGGTTGACTTTCTACATAATTAATAGTACCAATCAATTTAGAGATGTATTCATCCTGATCATAAAATCCTGCTCGTCTCAATATTAATTCATCATAGTAGGAGGTGAACCCTTCCATCACCCAAAGAAGGTCCGTATAGTTTTCCGTATCATAATCAAATGGTCCGAGTGATTTTGGTCGTAGGCGCTTTACATTCCATAAATGAAAGTACTCATGCGCAACAAGGCTCAAAAACCCGAGATAATCATCACCTTCATAGGTCCAACGATTTACCTGTAGGGTAGTTGATGACATGTGCTCCAATCCGCCTGAAGGATTGGTAAGATTATGTACAATAAACAGGTATTCCTTGTTTGGATTTTGTCCAAAAACTTTGGTTTCTGCTTCTACAATTTTAGCCATATCCTTCTTCAGGATGTTGGGGTCATAATTTCCTTCTCCATACATGGCTACGGTATGTTTTACTCCTCCGGCATTAAAAGTGAATTCTTCATGATTCCCAATTTCAATAGGGCTGTCCACTAACTCATCATAGTTTTTAAAGAAATACTCGTTCCCCTTTCCTTTTTTGAGTGAGGTAGAAATTTTCTTGAAACTTTCATGCGGATGGATGTTCAGGGTTCCTGAAACTTCTTTGTTACCTGCCACATACATGAATACTGAAGTGCCGTTAACATATCCGTGAGAATCATCCAAAAAGCTGGTCCTTACAGATAGTTCAAATGCATAAACTTCATAATTGATGGTAACGGCACTAACTTTAGAACAGGGAATAGACCAGGTATTTTTATTGATTTTTGTTACTTCCAGATCATTACCTTTTCCATCTTTTGCGCTTACCATATCCACGCTTTTTGCAAACTCTCTAACCAAATATGATCCCGGGGCCCATACCGGCATTTTAATAAGGAGTTCTTTCGTTTTTACATTGGAAAGATCCATTTGCACCTCAAAATAGTGCGAGTTGGGGTTAGGCATTTTTAGATCATAGTGAATATCAAGAGCCAGTGATGTTATCGAAAAATAAAGAGATACCAGCAGTAAAAAAAAGCGTTTATTCATTTTAGATGATTTTGGATCAAATGTAATCAATACAATTAAATATTAATTAGATTTGTTCACGTATCAAAATAACCAAACATGAAGAAAATTCTGGCATTTGCTTTATTATCACTGTCGCTATTTGGATGTAGTGGGGAACAATCAGAAGGTACGGATGGAGAAGGAGGAAGTAGTGAAGAAATTGCACGTTTACAATCTGATATTCGTGAGTTAGAGAACCAATTAACCGAAAAGGATTCTGTGTTGAATGAAACCATGATGCTGTTCAATGAAATTGAGCAAAACCTGGCCATGATTAACCTTAAAGAGGACGAGATCAGGTTCAGATCAACAGATGTTGAGTTAGAAGAAGATGGGAAACAATGGATTTTACAAGAAATCCAGAACATCAACTATTTACGTGAAGCCAACGCAAAAAAAGTTCAGGAATTGAACGTGGCATTGGAGAATAAGAACCTGCAAATTGAAGAGTTCCAGAATATGATTACCCATTTGATGGATAAAATTCAGGTGCAGGAAGAGGAAATTGAAATGCTACGTGTAGAGCTGGCTGATCTTGACAGAGAATATGTTGAACTACTTGAAGCTTATCAGGAACAAACAGAAATCACAGCTGAAACACTTCGGGAATTGAATAAGGCGTATTATGCTTACGGAACCAAAAAAGAATTGGAATCGAATGGGGTTATTGTAAGAGAAGGAGGATTTTTAGGCATGAATAAAAAAGTTTTATTGGCAGACGACATGAATGATGATTACTTCACGCAAATAGATATCACAAAAAATGATGCGATTGAAGTGACAGGAGAAAAGGTAACGTTTATAACGGATCACCCTTCTTCGGCTTATGATATTAAAACAACTGGCCAGCGTCATGTCATCAAGATCCACGACCCTAAATCATTCTGGAAAGTTTCTAAGTATTTGGTGGTTGTGGTAGATTAAATCTACCATCATGGGACCGGCGGAAGCATTTATTCTACTCGTAGTTATTGGAGCTGTTGTCAGTTGGATAATAGCGGGAGTAAGGGGTTACCAGTTGGGCTCATCCAAGGGATTAACATTATTTTTCTTTCACTTAATTGGTGCGCTGGCAAGTGTCTTTTTATTGTGGTTGTTACTCGTTTATCCAGAACAGACATGTAATGGAAATCTTTGTTTGTTGGAATACCTTGTTTACTGGTTTATATCCAGCATGATTATAATGCTCGTCTGGCCGTTGATTCTCATTGCAGTGTTTAAGCGTAAGTGGTCTAAGAAGGTGAAAATACCAAAACGCAATGATGAAATTTTGGATGGGGATCTTTAAATAGTTTCTTCTTACGACTTAATAGAAGCCACCAGAATACCAATGTAGATAACATAAGTTGCAAAGAGTAAAACCCCTTTAAATCGCCCAATTTTTTTTCCGATTATCATCATTGGGAGCAATGCTGCTGCGATACCTGTAACCCACCATAAATCAACATTAACAGTGGCTTCCTCAACTTCAATAGGTTTAACCAACGCCGTAATTCCAATTACTGCCATAATGTTGAAGATATTTGACCCAATAAGATTTCCTACGGAGATATCCGTTTCTTTCTTAAATGCCGCCACAGCAGATGTCACTAGTTCCGGTACAGACGTTCCAAAGGCAACTACCGTTACTGCAATAACCCTTTTTTCCATCCCTGCAGTCTCCGCAATTCCAACAGCTCCTTTAACAAGCCATTCAGCACCAAAATACAGACCAACAAGTCCTATTAAAGTGAGTCCAATTGAAATGAATACTTTGTCTTTAACCTCAGAGATTTCATCAAATTCACCTTTATTCTGATCTGCTTTCTTCTTCATGGATCGTCTGGAGTTACGAATCAGAAGCACCGTAAAGATGATGAGAATACCAAATAAAACCGCACCTTCCCAAACTTGTATTTCCAGATCAAGACAAAACAGAAAAAATAAGATTGTGGCTAACATCATCATTGGCCAGTCTATGATCTTTGAATTTCTACCAGCCGCAATGGGAAAGATTATAACCGTTAACCCAAGGACTAAAGCAATGTTTGCAATATTAGAACCAACGACATTTCCTATAGCAATTTCCGGGTTTCCGTCCATTGCCGCATCAATACTTACAAAAAGTTCAGGAGCTGATGTTCCAAATGAAATAACGGTCATCCCAATTACAAGGGTAGATATCTTTGCTTTTTTTGCAATACCTACAGCACCTCGTACAAGGAACTCACCTCCAACAATAAGAATAGCAAGTCCAAGAATTAGCCATAAGTAATTCATGCAGATTTATCTTTTTGGTCCGTATTCGGGGAATCTTCTATGTTTTGTTTCTCTTTAGGTGTTGTATCAAGACTGATGGTACTCTCAGGATCATCCATTTTCTTGATATCTTTAGTGATGTCATCAAGTGGATTTTCAATTTGCAAATCTTTACGCATTTCTAAAGCAGACTTTTGAATGTCTCGCTTAATTTCATTTGACGCATTGCGTATTTCACTCATTCCTCTTCCCAGATTTTTGACAACATCCGGAATACCTTTTGATCCGAAAAGGAGAAGTACCACAAACAAAATGAGAATAACTTCTCCGGTACCCAAGCTATTTAGAAATAAGATTGTCATACAAATTAAAAAACCCTGATAACTGCATCAACAGATTATCAGGGTTCAAATTTACTTAATATTTATGCTTATTCCACTTCTTTTGCCTTTGCTTTCGTCGACTTCTTTGAGAAATCAATCACAGCAGGCGTTGCAATAAAGAGTGAAGAATACGTACCAACAATTACTCCGACCATTAAGGCAAATGTGAATCCTTTAATGGCATCACCTCCAAACAGGAAGATAACCAAGAGTACAATAAAGGTCGAAACAGAGGTGTTTACTGTTCTGCTCAATGTTGAGTTCAGTGCCATATTAATCACTTCTTTCGAATCCTTCTTTGTATGGATTTTCAAATATTCACGAATACGGTCAAATACAACCACGGTATCGTTAATGGAATAACCAACAACGGTCAGTATGGCTGCAATAAATGCCTGATCTATCTCCATTGAAAACGGTAAGATTCCGTAGAATATTGAGAAGAGTGACAGCACGATTATTACGTCATGTGCCATGGCAATTAAAGCTCCTAATCCAAACTGCCATTTACGGAACCTGAATAGGATATAGAAGAAAATTATCACCAATGAAAAACCAATGGCATAAATCGCATTGTTTTTCAAATCTTTGGAAATAGTAGGTGCTATCATATTTTCAGCAAGCACCTCGTAATCACCAAATACCGCTAATCCGGCGTTAAGTTTTCTGTTCACTTTTTCCTGGGTTGAATCTGTCGATTCATTGATCAGGTATTTCGTAGTGATCATGGCCGTGTAATTATCCTCCACCTTTTTTACCATTGGAGCATTGCCATCAAATTCTTTCGTCAAATTCTTCCGAATAGCCGGATAATCAGCTTCACCATCTTTAAACTCAACGACATATTGACGACCCCCGGTAAAGTCTACACCCAGGTCAAGATTTTTAGTAAACAAGGAAATAAATCCAATGATCACTAATGCCCCTGAAATCAGATAGAATAGCTTTCTCTTTTTGACAAAAGGTACTGCCGTATTCGTAAACCAATTCTCAGTAAGTTTAGACGAGAAGGACACATCTTTTTCTTTGTCCAGGAATGAGTTAACAATTAATCGGGTAATTACAACTGCCGCAAAAAACGACGTGAAAATACCAATGATTAATGTTGTGGCAAATCCTTTAATCGGTCCGGTACCAAATGTTGCCAATACAAAACCTGTTAGCAAAGTTGTGATATTTGCATCTAAAATTGCTGCAAGAGCTTTCTTGAAACCATCCTTAACGGCTGCTTTTTTGCCTTTACCATGTCGTAACTCTTCACGAATACGCTCAAAGATCAGTACGTTGGCATCCACTGACATACCAATTGTCAGAACAATACCAGCAATACCCGGTAGGGTCAGAATTGCCTTCATAGAGGCAAGTGCACCTACGAGGAAGAATATATTTACGATCAATGCAAAATCCGCAATTAGTCCTGCTTTGTTGTAGTAAAAGACCATGTACACTAACACAATCCCTAATGCAAATACAAAAGACCAAAGTCCTGATGTGATATTTGATTTACCTAATGAAGGTCCAACAACTGTTTCATCAACTATTTTCACCGGTGCTGGAAGAGCTCCGGCATTTAATAATCCTGCAAGGTCTTTTGCTTCATATAAGTCAAACCCTCCGGTAATGGATGATCTGTTAGACATTTTCTCACGAACATAAGGTGCAGAAAAAACATAGTCGTCCATAGTGATGGCAACGGGCTTATCTATGTTCGCAGCAGTCATTTCTTCCCACTTTTCAGAACCGAGGCCCGTAAAGTTCAATACAACTTCATATTCACCGATTTTTTGAGGATCTTGTGAGTGGTATGAATTGTCAATATGATCTCCACTTACCAATGGACCACCAGGAGGGACTTTAATTGCATAGAGCAAGAAAAAACCGTTCTTGATACCATTGTCATCTTCCAGTTCCTGAGCACCCCACATAAATTTAAGATCTTCAGGTAATTGTTTGCGTACCACTGGGTGGTTTAAGCGCAACATGGCATTAGACGTGTCCTTTACATTAGCTACACCTACCACAGGACCTTCTACCAGCGATTGCCCTTGATCTGTAGTGTAATAATAAGGAGTAATAAATGAAGTTAAAGGATACTTCTTTAATAAAGAATCCGGGCCATCAAAATTATTACTGATTTGATTCCCATCCAAGTTAGGGTCATTCTGTATATTCTCAAGCAGGCTATTTGTGGATTGTGAAGTATCTTGAGCGATATCCGAAGAATCTGAGGCAATAGTATCTAATTCAACCTCTACTTTTCCGTAAAGTGCTTGAGAAAGATCCTTCTCTACAGTGCTTCCAGCTCCAAAAAGAATTTCTCCTATACCTCTTGACTGTGTTTCAGTAGGAACGTTATTATAACACTCATAAAACTCAAGGTTAGCTGTAGATTGTAGCTTTCTTCGTACTGTTTCACGGTCTTTAACTCCCGGTAATTCAACAAAAATCCTGTTGGATCCTGTCAGTTTTTGAATGGTAGGCTGAGCGACTCCAAAAGTGTTTACCCTTTTTTCAATAATAATCTCAACACCATCTAATGCACTTGAAGCCTGATCTTTCAAAAATGTTTTCACTTCTTCATTAGATGCATTGCTTGCCAGTTCATCTGAATTCCTAATAGAAAAGATTTTAGCGAGTGGGGCGTCCGGGTTTTCAGTTTCCCATTCAGATACGAAGAGATCAATAAAATCACCTTCACCTTGATTGGCCAGTTGATTTGCTGATTCATAAGCTCGTTTAAATGCCGGATTGCGGGTGTTACCTGCTAAATCTGCTACTAATTCGGGGACTGAGATTTCTAATGTAACACTCATTCCTCCCTGAAGGTCCAGACCAAGATTGATCTCGTTTTCCTGACACTCGGCATACGTATATCCGAAATGTACTTCCTCATTCGCCTGTCCTCTCAAATATTCATCAATGTAGTAGTTTGTAATAAGGTCTATATCCTTGTTGTTTTCTGTGTCAGCAGGGTCAAGGGTATCCTTGTTCAATACTACATAAGGTACTTCATTGATGCGAAGAGAATCCAACATATCCTCAGCATACTCTTCCGCGTCTTTTTCAACACTATTAGTAGCCCAGGTAAACGAAAGTTGGTAAATACACGCCAGCGCTAACGCAATCGTGATGGACCAAAAAAATCCTTTGTTTCTCATTTCTAGTTATGTACTTTTTTGAACGGGTGCAAATATAGAACTTCAATTGGATTATACCAATCATTTTAACGCTAATTAAGAGAAATACTGCGCTTGGTTCATCTGCATAAAATTCATGAATCAATTTGAATTAATTATTCTCAATAAATCAATTTGGGATTGCTCAAAGGAGAAACAAAAAACGCATTAACTTTGTACCCGATTTTAAAACAAACGGTAGCACCAGATTCATGAAGAAGATTTTCGACCGCATATTTTCCATGCCATTAATGGTGCTCTTTCTATTCTTATTCTTTTTATCCATTGGTGCAGCTACGTTTGTAGAAAATGATTTTGGCCGTGATATTGCCTACAAATGGGTGTACAAGGCAGGGTGGTTTACTTTTATCCTGTTCTACCTGTTTCTGTCACTTTCGTACAATATCTTCAAGTATAAATTATTGCGTTGGAAAAAAATATCCAGTTTATTGTTCCACGTAGCATTTTTAGTAATCGTTCTAGGTGCATTGCTGACCAGGTATATTGGTTTTGAAGGTGTAATGGCAATCCGTGAAGGTGAGGCTTCCAATGAGATTGTCTCCTCAGAAACATATTTGCAGGTGCTGGTGCACAACAATGATATTCAATACAAGGCTAATGTACCTGTGACAATTGACACAAATGATGTGGCCTATGTGCATGAAGGAACAAAAGGAGGAAATCCACTAAACTGGTTCGCCAATTTGTTCTTTAGTCACAATAATTATTTTGAGCACAATTTCACTTTCGAAGATACAGATGTTCAAATATCCTGTTTGGATGTTATGAAAAATCCTCAGGATACACTTGTTGTCGATCCTACAGGAAGTGCTTATTTGGAAGTGGTAACCAATGGTCGCCAGTATAATTTCTTAGAAGCCGGACAAACACGTGCTTTTGCAAGTGGATTAAAGATAGGTTTTAACGATACATCTTATACAGATGCCATTCGCGTGTTTGAAACAGATTCAGGATTATATGCCATTTCACCATTTGATGTTACCTGGATGCAGATGTCAGATATGACTGAAGGTGTATTGAAGCGAGATAGTCTCCAACTTTTTATTCAAAAACGCCTTTACGTTATTGGAAATACCCAGTTCATGTTCAACCGTTACCTCAAAGGAGGAAAAATTGAAACCATGCAGAGTAGCAGACCCAACGGCTTGTTAGGTGTCAAAGTTAAGGTGGAGGCAGGTAATGAGGCTACAGAAGTTGTACTGATTGGTGGAAAAGGACAGGACGCACGTCCGGAGTATTTTCAATTAGCAGGAATAAATTTTAAACTTGGTTTTGGATCAATAATTAAAGAAGTTCCGTTTCAATTATACCTTAGGGACTTTCAATTAGAGAGGTACCCGGGAACTGATAATCCATCTTCATTTGCCAGTGAAGTAACGCTTATTGATCCGGAAAAAGGCTTGAAAGAGGAACGAAGGATTTTCATGAATAATGTGTTGGATTACGGGGGATACCGTTTTTTCCAGTCATCTTATGACCCGGATGAAAGAGGGACGATTTTAAGTGTAAACAAGGATCGACCAGGAACTATACTGACCTATATTGGTTATATATTGTTAGGACTTGGATTCTTCATTAACCTATTCTCTAAAAATTCCAGATTTCAAATGCTGATGAGAAAAGCCAGAGAGATTAGGGTTAAGCGTGAATCAATGTTGGGCTTTATTGCATTGCTCATTGTGTCGGGCTCAAGTTATTCACAGGAAGAGTTTCCGGTAATTGATAAAGACCACGCAGAAAAATTCTCACAAGTTATTATACAGGATTTTGGTGGACGGTTTGAACCTGTTCATACTTTGGCCAATGAGATTCTTAGAAAAATTAGTCGCGAAAAAGAGTATGAAGGGCAAAATGCGGTTCAGGTTTTCATTGGGTTAAATACTATTCCGGGTGCATGGCTGCAAGAGCCTATTATCTACGTGTCTGGAAAGAGTATCCGAAAGAAACTTAACCTGGATGGAAAATATGCTGCGCTTCTTGATTTTATCAATCCTGATTTTGAGTATATACTTAAAGAAGATGCAGAAAAAGCGCACCGAAAACGAGCTTCAGAACGCAATGAATATGATAAGGACATAATAAAAACTGATGAACGTTACAATGTATTAAAAGGGGTGCTAAATGGTTTTTATCTTAGAATTTTTCCAAAGCCCAATGATTCGACAAATACGTGGTACGCGCCCGTATTTCTTGACGGATTCAAAACGCAGGACTCAACACTGGTTATTGGAATGATGAAACTTTACTCAAACGCAGTTGTTGAAGGACTGAATACGGGTAACTGGGAACAGGCTGATCGTGTGGTTGATTTGATCAGCACCTATCAGGTCAAAACAGCTCCAGACGAATTACTGCCTTCAGAACGTGATATCAAGTGGGAAATAACGTATAATAAGTTGGATATTTTTAAGCGATTGATGACACTGTATTTGTTGTTGGGAGTGTGTCTGTTAATCCTTAACTTCATTCAGATCTTCGTACCTAAGTTTGATTTGAAATGGCCTTTCAAAGTTGGGTTTTGGCTATTACTACTGTTGTGGGTGATGCATGGTGTTGGACTAGGGATGCGTTGGTATTTGTCTGGACATGCCCCCTGGAGCAATGGTTATGAGGCAGTCGTGTTTGTAGGATTTGTAACCGTGTTCGCTGGATTGATGTTCCGAAAAGTTAAAATTATTATCGGTGCAGTATGTATCCTTGCATGGTTGATGCTTTTTGTGGCACACATGAATCAAATGGATCCTGAAATTACACAGTTGGTACCTGTTTTGAAATCTTATTGGCTTATGATTCATGTTGCTGTTATTACCGGCAGTTATGGGTTTTTAGGTTTAGGAGCCATTTTAGGTTTATTAATTCTAGTAATGTATCTGTTTATTTCACCAGATAACGTTAAACGAGTGATGATGACCACACGGGAATTAACGCATATTACAGAAATGATTATTACTATAGGCTTGTTCATGCTGACAATTGGAACCTTTTTAGGAGGGGTATGGGCCAATGAAAGTTGGGGACGTTATTGGGGATGGGACCCAAAAGAAACTTGGGCGCTAGCGTCTGTGCTTATCTACGCGGTATTGGTACACCTTAGATTTGTACCTGGTCTAAAGAGTCAATTTTCATTTAACGCCCTCTCTCTTTGGGCATTTTCGAGTATTATCATGACATTCTTTGGTGTGAATTTCTATCTAAGTGGTTTACATTCTTATGCAAAAGGTGATCCAATGCCAATACCAACATGGGTTCCAATGACAATTGGTTTACTGGGTGTGTTAACCCTTGTGTCCTGGCTAAAATGGCGGTATGCAAAGAAGTTAGCTGTTGGTAAGCAGGAAATGACGGACGAAGAATAAATTATCCGTTAATCTTTCATATTTCTTAATTTCTCGTGCATTTTTTTGAATCAACACTTATATTGTGTTTGAAAATCAATTTATGGAAGATCAACTCAATACACAGGTTTTGATTGTTGGTGCGGGCCCCACCGGACTTATGGCTGCAAATCAGTTAATGCGTTTTGGCATTGATTTTATTATTGTCGATAAAAAGTCCGGACCAACCATTGAATCTCGTGCAATTCTCGTAACATCAAGAAGTCTTGAAATTTACCAGCAAATGGGCCTTTCGGATCATGTTGGTTCCAACGGAAAGAAAATAACCATGTTCAATTTGTTCCGAAATGGAAAAGCCGCCGGAAAAGTTGAAATAGGTGAGGTAGGTAAAGGCCTTTCTGATTTTACATATATGCTGGCATTTGAACAGTTCAAGAATGAACGCCTGTTATCTGAACTTCTGGATAAAGCAAATAAATCAGTTCTATGGGAGCATGAATATATACGTTTGCTGGATTATACTGATACAGTAAAGGCTATTGTTAAAAACAAGGAGCATGAACTTCAAATCAATGCTTCTTACCTAATTGCATGTGATGGTGCGAGCAGTCCGGTAAGGCATGAACTTGATTTTTCATTTAATGGTGGCACTTACACGCATAAGTTTTTTGTAGCAGACACCATTATTAACTGGGATCACGGTTTTGATAAATTGATTGTTGCTCCTGGACGAAAAAACTTTTGTGCCCTGATGCCAATTTCGGAAACAGACAGTTATCGTGTTATAGGTACCTTGCCCAAAAAGGTTTCTAAGCAGGAAAATATCACTTTTAACGATATTCAGGCTGTAGTTAAGAAAACCCTAAAAACCAGAATTGAATTCAAAGTGGTGAACTGGTTTTCCATCTACAAATTACATCACAGGGCAGTTGATCATTTCCAACAAGGCAAGGTGTTTCTAGCGGGAGATAGTGCACATATTCATAGTCCGGCTGGAGGACAGGGCATGAATACAGGATTGCAGGATGCTTATAATTTATGTTGGAAATTAGCCATGGTTCTCAAAAATCAGGCACCTGAACGCTTGTTACATACCTATAATGAAGAACGATTGCCTTTTGCCAAATGGTTGTTGAAGTTTACAGATCGTGGATTTACCATAATGACAAGTAGAAATTGGTTCGTGAAATTTGCACGGAAATTTATTATTCTACCGTTAGCGGCATTAATGTTGAAGAAAGAGCGCTGGAAGAAAAAGGTTTTTCCTGTTGTATCTCAAATCGGATATAGTTATTGGGATGGTGATTTGGCCATTGACAGCAGTGATAAAGACCTCAAATTTAGAGCAGGGGACAGGTTCCCTTATTTTCAAGAAGACAATCTACACCTAAAAATGAATCATCCAGGTTTTCATTATGTCCACATTGGAGAAGAACCTATGACAGAAGAGCAGATCGCAGGTGTTCGGAAGATTTTTCCGGGAGAAATATATTTTATTGAAGATCAAAATACCGCCAAGTGGAAAAAGCATGGTGTAGATGGAGAACTCACAATTCTTGTACGACCGGATAATTATATCGGCCTTATTGCAGATGAACCTGATTTAGTCCAGTTGGATGATTATCTCTATAAAGTAGGGCTTAAAAACACTTAAGCTTTATAAAAAGGTGGCTTTACAACCACAGCTTTTAAATTCTTATTTCTCACCTGAATATAGATTTCAGATCCTTCTTTACTCAATTCAACCGGAACATATCCTAAGCCTATGGCTTTATTAAGTGAAGGCGACATAGTACCAGATGTGACAATTCCAATTTCTGCACCATTTGCATCAACTATCGGATAGTCATGACGAGGAATTCCGCGGTCAATGAGTTCAAAGCCAACAAGTTTTCTGGATACTCCAGCCTCTTTTTGGGCTTTGAGGTTTTCAGAATTAACAAAATCCTTGGTGAATTTTGTTACCCAACCTAACCCAGCTTCAAGTGGGGATGTAGTATCACTGATATCATTTCCATAGAGACAATACCCCATTTCAAGTCGCAAGGTATCTCTTGCGGCTAATCCTATAGGTTGAATCCCCCAATCTTTACCTGCTTCAAATACTTTGTTCCAAACTTGTTCAACTTCATCATTTTTGCAATAAATCTCAAAGCCACCCGAACCTGTATAGCCGGTTGCCGAGATAATAACGTGCTCAATTCCTGCAAATGGCCCAACTTCAAAGTGGTAGAAAGGGATTTCGCTCAGGTTAACAGAAGTAAGCGATTGCATGGCTTCAGCTGCTTTAGGCCCTTGAATAGCTAATAAGGAATAATCATCTGAGAGGTTTCTCATCTCTACTCCCATGTCATTATGTTTTGCAATCCAGTTCCAATCTTTATCAATATTAGAAGCATTTACCACCAATAAGTATTCATTTTCCTTTATCATGTAAATGATCAGGTCGTCGACTATTCCGCCGGTTTCATTTGGTAAGCAACTGTACTGTGCTCTTCCCGGGAATAATTTAGTGGCGTCATTGGAAGAAACCTTTTGGATGAGGTCCAGCGCTTTTTCACCTTTCAATAAAAATTCACCCATGTGAGAAACATCAAATACACCAACTCCGTTTCTGACACATTCATGTTCAACTTTTACGCCTTCATACTGAACAGGCATATAATATCCTGCAAAAGGAACCATTTTAGCACCTAATGCTTCATGTACGTGCGTTAACGCCGTATTTTTAATTGTTGATGTTGTTTCCATAGTAGTCTTTTTTAATGGGGAGGGCAAAGGTAGAAATTTTAATTGGCTCTTTTATTCATCTACAGGGATTTCATAAACCACACGTTGATCACCTGAAAACTCGTAGTAGTGGTTGTCTTTGAACTTTAGGTAGCCATATTTACAGGGGACCACCAGGTTCATGTATGGATCAACTATCCCGTAATTAAACTCTTGTTTTACAATGAAATACCCGTTTTCGTCTTCTTTCATTTGGTTGAATTTCATTTCTGGCAATTCAATTCCGGTGGTATCAATAATGTGCCAATAGCCGTCATAAACCCAGGCTTTACCGTTACGAAATTCACGACATTTTATGTATTTGTTATCATTCAAAAGCTTTCCGGAAGTATGCACGTAATTATACCTGAGGTCATTTTTATTACTCAGCATAATAGGTTTACTTGAATTAGAATCGGCCTGATCATAATAGCAAACTATGGCATAGTCATTATAAAAGGGACGCCCGTATTCAACCATTTCAACGTTCTCTTCAAAATATGTGGACCAATTATAGGTTTCCAGTTGTTTGGTTTTTGCTCCAATCAAAATTCGTCCAAAATTGCCAATACGGCGCACAAAGTTTTTAAGCTTGGTTCCTACAAAACGTCCAGCATTAAATGTACTGTGACGGGTGTTAACTTTCTGAACAATTACAGGCCAGGACAAGGGCATAAGCTCATAAGTGGAGTCATTCATATAGGTATACCGGCCATTTTTATACATAATGCGCAGTCCGTTATATAAACTGCCAAACCCATCAGCAAACGGACTTAATGGTTTGCCGAATTCATCCCCAATAAACTGTAGGGAGTCCTTTTCAAAGATTGAACGGTTATTGTCTATTATAGCCACCAAGCCAAGGTCGTCGGTTAACGGTGTTCCGGTTTTAGAATAGATGACCAGATTATGGTAAAATTGGATGGTGTCAGTAAGTCCATAGATAGTATTTTTATTAATGATTACCTCTTTAAATGGCCCTGAAATGATTTTGCCATTCTCATGGTTGTGTACAACAGTAGTTGTGTTATTTTCCTGTACAACAAGATAATCCTCAATAACCCTGCAATCTAATGCTTTATATGCCATACATTTTGCGGTTAATCCCTGATAGGCCGATACCGCCGGGTAATCGAGCGTGCCATTTACTACCTTATCTTTTCGAAGGAATCTTTTGTCTTTGTAGTGATAATTCCGGGTTGTATTCGTGTAAACAATCACCCAGCCATTGATAAATTTAATAGAATCCGCAAATCGTTCAACCAACCCGAAACGTCCGTATAAATCGTAAAATGTCCAAAAATCCTCTCCGTACTCTACGGCAACCATCACTCCAAGCTTTTCTGGCCTGCGCGTAGATCGAATAGGAACATGAATGTCACCATCCCGATTTATGGCCCCATAACTGCCTTTCTTCTTTAAGATTGCGGTACCGCTTGAAAACGTCTCCGCCCGATCTATTTTGGTTTTGTAGATTTTCTCTCCTGCAGTGTTAAGAAAATAGACTCTCTTTTTACGGTAAGCTGTGGCTACACTGTCATCCTGGAATGCAAGGCTATCAAATTTTGCCTTGGTTATTGGGGTGTTGTTGTATCGGATTCCAAATTTATCCGCCTCATTAAATGATTCAAAACCCTGACTATAAGCCGAAAAATGGTACAGAGTCAGGATAATGAATAAACTTCTCATTTTTTATAGTTTGCTTCATATCTGGCAATCCATTCGTCTGCCGTCATTTTACTTGCTAACTCACCAATCAACTCATACGGAATGTCATCCATTTTTTTGAAACGGATACAACTTTTGCCCATATCCAACTTTCGCTTACAATGTTTTGGATATTCATTTGTAAACCATTTCATCAATTCAGGGTCAGCATATATCCCCATGTGATAGACAGCTATAAAGTTTTTTTGTGAAGCAATACTCATAAATGGAAGTGGTTCTTCAGGTTTACAATGATATCCAGCAGGATAAATAGTATGTGGGACCACCCAACCGGGCATACCATAGCTTATGGCTTCTTCAAATCCATCCGGTATATTGGCTTCAATTGCAGCTTTCAGTTTTTTCATGGGTTCTTGTCGATCTTCCGGTAATTTTGTGATATAGTCGTTGAGGTTTTCTGCTTCAATTCTCATGGCTTGTAAAGTTGAGTGTATCTAACGAATATAAGTATTTAAAACAAAAAAACCGGAAGGATAATGACCCTCCGGTTTTCGAAATAAACGGTAATTGCTTACTTACTGTTTAGAAATCTTTTTGCGACTGATAACAGAATCCTCATTCCGTATTTCAATCAAATAAGTTCCGTTTGGAATGGCGGAAACATCTATAGGTTGGTTAGGTATGTACTGCTGTTCCATCACAATTTTTCCATCAAGGCTTAAAATTCGCCAATTGCTGACATTTTCATTCGTATTGATGTTTAGTAGCCCATTTGTTGGGTTAGGGTACACCGACCAGGCAATTTCCTCATCCGTTATTGAACTGGTTGCTAAATAGCGAGTCACTGTAAAATCATCCACACCAACAGCTTCTCCACCTCCCATATTCAGTGTGATATCTACTGAAGCAGCTTGCATAGTAGCCGGAAGCGTGTATGATGCCGTGCGCCAAACATCAGTATCATTAAAGATACCGTTCATTGTGTCGGTAACGGTGCCGTTGTCAAAAATAAACTGAAGTTGAGCACCACCCCAACCAATTGTACTTGTGATAAAATACTTTACAGAGACAACAATGGAATCTGCCGTTCCGGATAAATCCAAAGTGGGCGTATGAAGCGAAGCGTTATAAAATCCTCCACATGGTGACTCTGGGTTGACACCTAGAAAGTAACCAGGATTCTGAGCACTGTTAAAGTCTACATTCGTACTGTTAAAATCCGTTGTGTTTCCACGGGTAGCAGAACCACAAGGAGAAGCACCATCTGGCAGCTGTGTTTCACCGGTCCAGGTATTTAAAAAATTGGTCACAGGACTGGTTTCAAAGTCTTCAGAAAATAAGACACTAGTCTGTGAATAACCAGTTGTGCCAATAAATAAAAAAGTAAAATAGAGTAAGTATTTCATTTTTATAGTTTTAAGATTCCTTTTATAAACTCTTAAAACTAACTGAAAGTTGCATTAGGATTTTTCTTCGGATGTTTGAATAATTTCCCAGGTATGATCCGCCAAAAGTTTAACAGTTGCTAACCAGTTGTAGGTATTTGTTTTTGATCTACCCCATTGTGTCGGTCCGATTATAGACAGAACATGTTCTCCATTTGCATCTTCATACAGATGATACTCATGATTAATAATGGGCTCAAAACGGAAGTTGGCCTGATAGATTTGTTCGGAAATTTCTTTGCGTTTATTAATCTTTTTAGCCTGATCCGCCAGCAATTTCATTTGTTCATAGATTTGATTGAGTTGCTGATCCGTTTGATGCTCCATTGCTGAAAGCGCTCTGCCTTTCTGCTTGCCAACATCTTCTGCTTTAATAGCAGCAGATCCGACATGATGACCATATTCCAGCGAGTGCGGGTTGTCAGCCACCTTGTCCGGGTCAATTGGATTTATGAAATCTTCTTTGGATGATTTCTTAGCGTTCTTATCAGCCTCTTTCTTCATCTGTAACAAAGATAGCGAATGTACGCGGTATTTGAAACAAGCCTGTCTATTCAATTGCTTGCCAAATTAGTACGAGTGTA
>JABURP010000056.1 GCA_014762645.1 Crocinitomicaceae bacterium | reverse complement strand
CTGAACTTCGCCAAAGATCACCGTACATTTTTAATCCATTTTCAAAAAAGTTTTCAAAAATTCTTGGATGAACTCAATCGTTTAGAATTGGCTTTTGTTAATAAAACATCTGATAATCAGAACGAAACCAAGTGTTAAATTTTGCACAATTCAATTAAAAATTAGATATTTGCCCGCAACCTTACGAACCTCAATTACAACCTCAAAAAACTATTGTAATTATTGTTTGTGAGAAATTATGTTTTAACGAATATAGTTTCAAGTCATGGAAAAATACAATTTTGACCTATTTACTCGAGATGAGCTGGCCATGTGGTACAAGGGCTCAATGAGCGATTCGATTACGGAGAACTTAATTGGTGTTGCCGAATCAGATGCTGGTAATTTAGGTAAATCCCGAAGGAATGTTTCCTTTTTAATGGCCGAGAGTTTTCAAAATATTGTCCGTCATGGAATTCAAAATCCGGGTGGTGAAAAAATCACTGGGTCTTTTGGTATTACAAATCGCGAAGGTGAGGTTCACATTTTTTCTTCTAATTATATTACACAGGAAGAAGGTGTTGTTATCACCAGAAAATTACAAGACGTTAATCAATTAAGAGGAGAAGAGCTCAAAGCACAGTACCGCAGAATTCTTTCTGAAGGCAATTTTACGGAGAAGGGTGGAGCAGGTCTGGGGCTCATTTCAATGGCCAAAAAATCAGGTCGGCCATTGCAATATGCCCTTAACCCTATAAATGAACACGCCGAATTTTGTCTGCAAATTGACAAAGCTATTCATCAGGATAGTGCAGCTACAAATATGTTGGTTGATGAGTCGGTAGGCATTAATAAATACCTGGAGGAGAAAGGAGTTGTGCTTTTCTTTAAGGGAGAATTTGACCAGGAAACGACTGACAATATGGTGCAGATGTTTCGCCAAAACTCAGAAATCGAATCGAGTAAAAAAATCACACGGGCTATTTTTCATGTTGGTGTAGAATTGCTGTCAAATATTAGCAGACATGGCACAGAAAAGGATGGCCGTACCACCGGAACTTTTATTATGTCCGTTGTAAATAATGAGGTTATCCTGACAACAAAAAACTTTGTAGATCCTTCCAAACGGGATGAATTTGAACAACATTTAGCAGAAATAAATTCAAAGACTGCAGATGAATTGTGCCAATGGTACAAGAGCAGAATGAGAGAAAACATCCTTGTTGAGAAAACTGAAGATTTAAAAGGAATGGGATTGTTGAATGTCGCCAAAAGAACAACCGGCCCGATTAAGTATCATTTCGAATCTACGCTTAACGGAGTAGAAGGAATTGTTGAGGTCAGAATTGGGCTTGACGTTTTGACAGCTTAGTGTAAGAGTTTTTATCAGTGAGTATGATTAAAACTGTTATCAGAACATCCCTTTGTTATTTTAATGCAAAAAAATAAAGGGAGGTAGAACTTTATCATCACACACCTCCCTTTTTTCACTGGTAACTGCATAGTTGTCAGTTTTTGTCTGCCTATTGCAGAGCGGGTTATTATTACTTCTTGTTTTTCTTTTTCTTCTTCTTGCTTTTTTTTGATTTCGAAGCTTTTTTCTGCTTCTCTTTAATTCTGTTCAGCTCTTTTTTTATGTATTCTCTCACCCAATTACAGGTTTCTTCGTTCAACAATTCTTTGAGTTTCTTCTTAGAATTTTTGAAATGACCTTCCTTTTCAAGTATGAGCGCTTCAAGGTGCTTGAGGTATGATTTGTCTACTCCAGGAATTGTGCCGGCAAACTTCAGTAACTTCCTGGCTTTACTATGATCATCTGTTTGAATCGTCAGTCGGATGTAGGCATAGTAAGTTGGAATGTTATTCATGTCTGCGGCCAGTGCCTGTTCAAAGTGATACGTTGCATCACTATATTTGCTGAGTTGCTCCATGTAAAACCTGCCGAATAAACAGTGGGCATCTGCATGGTTCTCATCATACGACAAAGCATAATTGATCGCTTCTAAAAAGTCACTTAAGTACCATGGGTAGCAATCAAGAGCTTTCAGATAATAATCATTAGCTAATCCAGTTGCCATAACTATATCGTTTGTGAACACGATAATTCATGTTATTAATTCCGCGTGTTCAGTAAAAGTTGATGATTAGAGTGATACCAGCGTACAGTTCTTTGATTTATCCAACAATCTGTTGTCAGGTGAACTTTACTCTCACCCTGGGTCAGGAAAAGAATCTAAATTGGACTTCCAGCCCAATAGTTCCCGATCACTTGTTCGATATGTTGAATGACACAAAACATAATTCAGCTCTTTTTAAGTTGGAAAAAATTGTTTCGTTTGAGCTTTTATGCGCTATCTAAACGAGACAAATTCAAAAGGGTTGCCTTAAGTTATTTTACTGATGCTCCAGATTATATTCTGAAAGTAAAACCCTCCAATCCATCCGTTCAGTGTGTTTCAGAATGGATGTATTTATTTCTTTTCGTAAAGAGTCAGACAAGGATAAACTCATGCCCATTGCATAGTATTGAGGGTTATATTTTGTGGGTAGTATTTCAAATTCATCCAATGAGTCTGTTTCTACTAAAGATTTTAGGATTGGCAGGTCATAAGCCACTGCGTCAACCTGATCATTTCTCAAGGCACTGAGACATTCATTCATGTCATCAAAAAGGATCTTATTATTGTAAAAATTATTGCTTAACCACGTGTCGGTTCCTGAGTTTTTAATCGTGGCAACAGGTTTATTTTTAAAATCTGCAATATCTGTTGATACGGCGTCAATTCGATCGGTGGTGAGTGAAGACGCAATGCTTGCCGTAAAACCGGAAATAATGACAACCGCAGTGAACATCCAAATAATAGCTACAATTCGTCCACCCAGCGTTTGTGGAGACCGGTCACCGTAACCCACTGTCGTCATTGTAACTGCAGACCACCAGAATCCATTCCAAAGTCCCCTCATACCCTGACCGAATTCTTCCGGATTCTTTTTTCGTTCAAAAAGCCAGGTGAGAAAACCAAAAATCAGAATAATGATGGCCAGAGCACCTAAAACCTCAAAAAATTCTAACGAAAAAAATGATTTAATGAAACTCCAGGCTTCCTGTGCACGGGTTGAATAATTGACCAGCAAGGAGGAATGTGCGATATAGTAGGGCGCCGTGAAGTCAATTTTTCTCGACCGTTCGCTTGTAATTGTAAGGGGTGAAGCACAAAGATCAATCGAACCATTTTCAAGCTTAGTCAATAAGCTGTCCAGCGGCATTTTCTGCATGTCAAAATGCAATTGATGATCGACTTCTAATTGTTCACACAGCCATATAGATGGCCCTTCTAACATTCCATTTTTCTCCGTTACGAAAGGTGGAGAAACATTGTAGCCAACAGTTAGTGTATCTTTCGCAGAACTGTCAGTTACCTGAAGTAAAAAGAAGATGGTGCAGATCGCAACGAGTTGTCTCATGCTCTTAAATTAACAGGAAAAATTTACATTATCAATTGAGTCGTGATAGCTTTATCACAGCTCTACTTGTTTTTGGGATTTGTCCCATGAAGCAATCCGATCATTACACCAATCATACATCCACCAGAAATTTCGCCATCTAACAAAGTGGCGTGGGGATCTATGGTGATTCCAAAAGCTTGTGAAAACGGGAATTCAAGAGAAGCGTTGAGTGTAAAACCCTGAGCTTGTCGTCGTTTCATGCGGTACGTGTAGTTGGGATCGAACATACTGGCCGAATGATCGTATTCCCAGTCACCGGGCTCGGTAATACTAAATTGCGTGTAGTGAATCTTTGGATGAAAGCGTATCGTCTTCTTTTTATTTAAAGGCAGGGAATAACCAACCCCAAAGGACATTTCACGCGAATAATCTTTAATCCTCTCTTTGGCAAGTCCAAAAGATAAGAGGCTTGCCAGAGCATCTCCCAGGCCGGGATTATAGTCCGTAGGTATATTAGTCGATTTTCTGGATAGACTTCTGTAGTTGAAGTGAAAACTTAGCTTCTGGTGTACTATCCAGGAGAAACCTGTATAAGGACCTTTAAATGTACCGACGCGGTAACCAAAGTTGGCATAGATTGAATTGTTTTCTTTGAATTGTGCTGTTGCCCGTAAAGAAAACAATGAAATTAGAGTGATCAGTACCAGTATATATCTCGTTTTCATAACTGTTTGTTTTATGTAAAATTCGGCAGTAATCGCCTTTTTACAGAATTGAATCACACAATTCCATGTATGTATCTGTGATTTTCGCAAATACTGATTCTCAGTAAAAGCGAACGTCTGCTAATAATTGTTAAAGTTCTGTTAATCCGAATACTGTTAAATCACTGGCATTGTATATGTATAGCACGTTCGAAATAGCTAAAAACAGGACGTTTACCGAAATCCGCTCAGGTTACCTACTTTAATCCATGACATATACAGTTAAATAAATGAAAGCATGATTGAGGCAATTGTTAGGGGATTTATTACGTATTATAAGATAGAAACGCTCCCTTGCGAATCTTTTAATACCAAACCATAGGATCAAAATATACGTCGCAAAAAACGAAAGGAGTAATTATGCATTACTTAAAGAAAGAACTACAAAAGATCTTGCCGCTTGCACTGTTATTCGGTGCAATTGGAGGTGTGCTGCTCATTATTTTGACAAATTTGATTGTAGCATCTGCACCTATGGTACTGGTGCTTTATGGGGCATTATTAGCATTGAGTGTTTATATACTCAACAAGAAACGGTATAGAAAAGATACCGGTAGCTCAATTTTATATGGCTATTTGGTGTTTGCAGTAATGACTGTGATATCATTTCTTGATATGGTTATGAATGCTAATCCCGAATTTGTAAATCCCGTTTTTGAGAGTTTAGGGCTTTTCCTGGCAATCATGTTTGCTGTTCCCGTCTTTGCCGGGGCAGTATCAATTGTGTTTAAAAGAAAAGTGGTCTCATAAACATTCTATCATAACTTAAAACAGAAAAGGAGGCCTTGGTCTCCTTTTTTTATGATCGTTAACTATGAATCTTCGTTAGAAATAAATTCTTCTACCTTATTCACCATTTCTGTGGATCCTACATAATAAGGAACGCGTTGGTGTAGGTCCGTAGGTTGGATATCGAGGATTCTGTTCTTCCCATCAGAAGCTTTACCACCGGCTTGTTCAACTATAAATGCCAGAGGGTTGCACTCATAAAGTAACCGCAACTTTCCTTTTGGAGCAGATGTTGTGCTCGGATACATATAAAGCCCCCCTTTGATCAGGTTTCGGTGAAAGTCAGCCACAAGTGAGCCAATATAGCGTCCTGTATATGGTCTGTTCGTATCCGGATCAATTTTTTGAGCATATTTTATAAATTCCTGAACCCCTGTAGAGGACTTGTAGAAATTTCCTTCATTGATGGAGTAGATTTTTCCTTTTTGCGGGATTTTCATTTCCGGGTGGGATAAAATAAATACGCCCATTCCCGGGTCATAGGTAAACCCATTAACGCCATGTCCTGTTGTATATACCATCATGGTAGATGATCCGTAAATTACATACCCTGCAGCTACCTGACTGGTTCCTTTTTGAAGAAAATCTTCTTTTTGTACAGGTGTTCCTTCGGGTGTTATTCGCTTATAAATACTGAAAATTGTTCCAATAGATACATTCACATCAATATTAGATGATCCATCTAATGGGTCCATGGCGATAATATAGGATCCACTATCGTTTATTGCAATGAAGTCGTCATTTTCTTCAGATGCAATACCACAAACCACCTTTCGTTTTGTCAATGCTTTGATGAACTGATCATTGGCAAATACATCAAGTTTCTGTTGTTGTTCTCCCTGAACATTTTCTGCACCTGCTGATCCCATAATATGACTGAGCAATCCTGCCTTGTTCACTTGTTGAGATACAATTTTTGAAGCTAGTCGGATGGCGCTCAAAAGCCTTGAAAATTCACCGCTTGATCCGGGAAAATCCATTTGTTTTTCAATGATGAATTCGCCGAGGGTAGTAACATCTGTCATAGTTGTGGACTGCTGCCTTCTTTATAATGATAAGAGGACACAAATAAACTGAAAATTGAAGAGTTTAGCAACGAATTCGTACCTTTGTTATCATCTGTTAAGGCATTTTAACGAGCTGATGTGCGTCACTGGTGAACGAAGATAGCATGAAAAAGAAGATCTATTTATTCTTGTTACTGGTACTGTTTATTCAGGATCTTTACGGACAATGTGCCATGTGTAAAGCGGTGGCAGAAGATCATGCTGCTGAAAGCCCGAGTGGTATTAACACCGGAATTTTGTACATCATGGCTATGCCTTATATCATTTTATTTTTTGCTTTTCGAAAAAAGATTTTCAAATTCTTAAAGGAATTGAGAAACGCCAAGGGGTAACAAAAAACCACCCTCAAATCTGAAGGTGGTCGTAATATATAAATTAGACTATTCTTTCCTTATTTGAGCTGATTCGGATCAGCAGCGGCTTCCTGATTGTACTTGTGCTGTCTGTACATCCAATAACCAAATCCGGCGAAACCACCAAACATAACTAGTCTCCATACCCAGTCACCATCAGAAATAGGTTCAAGTGTGTTTATAAATAACCAGTAACTCGCGTCACCTAACCAGTAAAAAAAGTCTGCTGAACTCATATGCGAATAAATTATAAGCTGAACAAATGTAATAAATAATTCCACTAATTTTACGGCATGTTGGTAATTTTATATCGTTCTAAAACACCCGTTGCAGTATTCAGTTTACCCTTACTGATTGGCTTACTGGCTCTTCCGATATTTTTTTACCCACAACCCCCTGAATTTCATTTCTGGAACTGGCAAAATGAACTGGATCAAATTGTAAAGAATGAGACGGTTTTAAACTATTCGCTTACCGTTACCCTAATAAGTTTGATAGCGCATCAGTTGAACAATGTCTATAACCGACATTCATTTTATTCCAAAGCAACATTTTTACCAGGATTTATCTATGTTTTTTCATTGTTTACTCTAAACAGATTTACATTTTCACCAGACCTCATTGCCCATCTTTTTATGGTATTTGCATTGGGACAATTTCTGAAAATGAGGCGCCAGGAAGATGCAAAAGCGATAATGTTTTGGTCATCTTTCTTTCTCGGAATTGCAATGGTTTTTTCAACGTTCTCAGGAGGGTTGGTTCTTTTGTGTTGGATGAGTCTGGTTATTTTCAGGCCATTCGTATGGCGTGAGTCATTTCTTGTTATCATGGGATTTTTAGTGCCATTGTTTTATTACATGGGGATTATGTTTATGCTCAAAGGAGGATTTGATTTCAATATTGCCGACCCGGTTGAAGAAACGGAATTTAATATGGATTTCATTAAAGCTACCAGTTATGGTGTGTTTGGCTTGATTGTTCTAGGATCACTTTACAAGTATTTTATTGTGATGCGAAACGAAGTGAACAGATTTAGAAAACAAAGCATGGTCATATTTCATTTTTTATGGATTTCTGCCCTGGTTTGGTTTATAGGGTTTAAATTTTTTGAGCATATCTATCTGGGGTTTTTATTGCCTATTTCTTTTTTAGTAGGAACATCATTTCTTCACGCACGCAGAAATTCGGTGATTAATCTGGTTGTTATTATTTGGTTAATAATTAGTGCTGCAAATGTGCTCATCATTCGGTGATATAGCGCATTTAGTGTTAACTTTGCATTTTTATTAATAGCCTCCTAAGGCAGATAATATTTATTCAAATGAAATTTGGTGTTGTTACTTTCCCCGGTTCTAATTGTGATCAGGACATGATCTATACATTAGAAACCTCCCTTGGACAAGAGGTAGAACGTTTATGGCATAAAGATACTGACCTGAAAGGAGCTGATTTTATAGTGCTTCCTGGTGGCTTTTCGTATGGTGATTATTTGAGATCAGGTGCAATAGCAAAGTTCTCACCCATTATGACGGAAGTAATAAAGCATGGTGAAAAGGGGGGATATGTTATGGGAATATGTAACGGCTTTCAAATCTTATGTGAAACACCACTTTTAACTGGGGCTCTGTTGCACAATGACAATCAAAAATTCATTTGTAAAAACGTATTCTTGAAACCTGAATCTAAATCGGCTGCCATTTCAAAAGGACTAGAAGATAAAGCCTATAAAATCCCGATTGCTCATGGAGAGGGAAGGTTTTACGCTCCTGAAGATACCATGAAAGAAATAGAAGATAATGATCAGGTAATTTTCAGATATTGTGATGGTGACGGAAATGTTGATGCAACAGTTAATCCCAATGGATCATTAAAAAACATTGCCGGAATTTCTAATAAAAACAAGAATGTTTTCGGAATGATGCCTCATCCTGAACGTGCAGCAGATGAAAATCTGGGAAATACGGACGGGAAGTTGATTTTTGAATCGATCCTTGCAAATCTTTAATCAGGTTTTTTCTTAATACTTCCTTTAAGGTCTAAACGTAATGCTATGTATCCGTTGATGCCCGGGTTCGGTATTTCTATTCTCTTCAATGCTGATAAATGGTCATAATACTGTTGATTAAGCAGGTTTTTTACACCTAGACTTATTTCCAAAGGAACTCCTCCGGTTACTTTCATATTAATGCCAAGATTAATGAGGTGATAATCCGGTGAGTAACTTTCGCTATATGCCAGACGGTTTTGTTGCAAGTAATAAAGATGTTGTAATACCAGGTTTTGAATACGGAACTTTCTGTCCATATTAAACTCAACTTTGAATTGTGTACTGACTCTGCTTTGAGGAATTAAAGCTAAAGGTGTTTTATTGTCATCTTCTGCAAACACGGTTGAAAATGAACTTTCAATATGGAACCAGTGCGCGCGGTGAGGATGATAATGAAAACCTGCTTCACCACCATATATCTGAGCAAAAGGAGCTTGTACGTAATTAAATACCTGGAAGCCGTCAATTGTTGAATCTGAAGGGGACAGGTAGATATAATTGTTCAGGCGATTATAAAATGGATTAATGAAAAACTCGGCATGTTCCACATTCAAAGCATAACTGGCATCAAACTGCAAGGCTTGTTCAGTAGTGAGGTTCGGATTACCTTTTTCATATCTTATGGAGCCATGGTGAACACCATCAGATAAAAGTTCTGAAAAGTTAGGCGCCCTAAATCCTGTTGAAATGTTAAAACGAATGGTGGATATATCCCCTAAAAAAGCAAAACCGGTAGAAGTATTAAATCCAGTGTAGCTTTCCTGAAAATTACTGATAGTTTCAAAGGGCTTGGTCAATGTTACTTGTCGTTGGTCAATTCTACCTCCCAGTTGAAAACGCCACTTGTTCATGTGTGCATGTGCTAAAACAAATCCACCCACATCCAGCGTTTGAGCATCCGGAATTAATTGTTCCTCAGCATCCGGTGAATTGCTGTTATATTGAAGCATTCCCTGACTTCCTACAATGAGGTCGAGTTTGTCCCACAAATGTATCTTCCAACGTAAATTATAAACCGAGTTGTTCAAATTCATGTCCATTTCGGCCTCTGTCGTGCTTTCCTCATATTCCTGAATTCTATTGTTGGTGTTACCAACCAATATATTTAACTCATGATCTCCAAGAAAGAACTTATTTTCAACAGAGAGGAAATTATTTCGAATGAACTGAAATGGAGTGGCCATACTTCTATCTTGTACTGAAGTTTGAAATGATTGCGGTGTAACAATAGAGTCTTCTGTATCTCCTATGATTCCAATATTTCCCTGGTAAAAATTGTAACGGGCATTCATCACCCACTTCTTCTTTCTGTAGCCGATTGCGCTTTTAAATGAAGCCTGGTTGAACCGTGAATTAACGAGATAAGTGCCATTTGGCAGATATAGGTCGGCATGGTTGTCATACGCACCATATACATTAATACGAAAGGCCTTTTTACTGAATTTTATACCCGCCTTGTTCATAGTGCCCAGTGTGTTACTCTCAAATTGTGAACGAACGAATATTTCGTATGAGTCATTTAATGCGTAAGGTTCATCTACGAAATAGAGTACTCCTCCCAGGGCGTCAGCACCGTATAAAAGGGAAGCTGGTCCCTTGATTACTTCAACACTTCCAATTCCTAAATCTGTTATGGGCAGGCCGTGATCAGCACCCCATTGCTGGTTCTCAATTCTGAGCCCGTTGACAAATGTCACAACCCTACTACCAGATAATCCTCTTATGACGGGTTTGGAAATACCAACTCCTGATCCACTTTGATAAACACCTCCGATATTGGCTATACTTTGCCCTAAGGAGCTGTTAGGAATGTTGTTGAGCTCTGAAATACTCCTTGATTCAACGTTTGTAATAGATTCTCTGTGTAGTAATCCAAGATTACTGACTATTACTTTGTCCAATTGATGATGGGCTGTATGGAGCTGTATAACGGCAGGCTTGTCCCCGGGGTTTATATCCGTATGGAGTGTTTCATACCCAACCGCAGATACAATTATATGATTGGGTCCTTGCGGTAGTTCATTGATGCTCCAATTCCCCAGAGAGTCTGCATAAATGGTAGTTTCCAGGTCAACAAAATGAATTTTTGCAAACGGAATTCCCTTGTCTGCACTGTTTGATTCAATTACACGACCTGTAGCTCCCTGGGCAAAAACTAACACAGGTAAAAACATCACACCAAGAAAACCGATAATCTTCATCTCACTTTTGCAATAACGTTGCAAATTTAAGTTAAAAATGCAATAATGTTGCAAATACTCAAATTGTTTTGCAACTTTGTTGCAGTAATGGAAGACTTGTTGAGATCTAAAAAGCTAAGTGTTACCGATTTTCGTGTTTCAGTGTTGGAGATTTTCAATCGCTATTCGAGTGCCATTACTTCAGATCAAATTGAATCAGAATTGGGGGAATTTGATCGCATCACTTTATACAGAACTCTGAAGACGTTTAAAGAAAAGGGGGTGATTCATGAGATTGCACTTACGGACACGGATACTGTTTATGCTTTGTGTTTGGACGATTGCATAGAGGATGAGCACATACACCACCATGAACACGTGCATTTCAAGTGTGACAACTGCGGCAACGTGTTTTGTCTGGATATACCAGCATACCCCGACTTAAATCTAAAGGGTTTCCGAGTAGATCGAATGGATATTCAGGTTTTTGGAAAGTGTGAAGCTTGCTCTTGTTAGCGTTTAATATTTCCCGGATTTATTGTCTCGTTTCACACGCTAAAACTATAAAAATAAATATATAATTATAAAAATAGTTGTATAATTATAAAAATAGTTATAGGTTTGTTGAATGAAAAAGGAGTTGACAAAAGCTGAAGAGCAAGTTATGCAGGCCATCTGGCAGGTAGAAAAGGGATTTGCAAAGGATATTTTAGAAGCACTAAAGGATCCAAAACCAGCATACAATACTGTTCTTACCGTTATCAGGGTACTTGTGGATAAGGGATTTGTTAAGTACAAGACCTACGGAAAATCCAATGAATATTATCCGACTATATCGAAAGAGGAGTATTCCAATCAACGTTTACAATTTCTGAAGAAGAACTATTTCAACAATTCTTCGCGTGAATTGCTATCGTTTTTTGTGAAAGAGAACAATATTGAATTGTCAGAGTTGGATGAGATTATGAAAATGCTAAAAGAAAACAAAAAATGAGATCATTCGAATTATATCTGGAGGCAACTATTTTGTTGTTTGTGTTCTTTGGGATTTATTCCTTTACCAAAAGTAGAATAACTCACCGAAATAAAAGATTGATCTTGCTCACCATGCCGCTCCTGGCTATTATCGTCCCGATATCAAAAGGACTTTTTACGTCGGGAGGGTTGGTCAATATTCCTGTTATTGAAATGGATCCAGTACTTATTGAATCGACCTCTTCAGTAGAAAGTTTTACGGAAGTTCAGATCAGCTGGTTCACAGTTTATGTAGTGGGAGTGGCTTTGATGATATTTTTATTACTGTTCAAAATCACACGACTCATCCTGCTTTTTAGGGGTGCTTCAAAACATGTTGAACGAAAAGACGTACGTGTGTTAGTTACCTCAAAGAAAGAATCATTTTCATTTTTCAACCGAATTCATTTAAGCGCAAATCTGGATGAGGAAGAAAAAAACGTAGTACTTGAACATGAAATCTTGCACTACGAACATTTACATTCTCTTGACCTGGTGTTCATGGAGATATTCCACGCCCTTTTCTGGTTTAACCCCTTATTGATACTTGTAAAGAGAGAATTAATCAATGTACATGAGTACGAAGTAGATCACGTGCTATACAAGAAGTATGATGCCAAATACTTAAGACATCTACTTTCTTATGCACTTGGTGCTTCTGTAACTCATTTATTATTAACCAGCCAGTTTCATAAAAAAACAACACTGGCAAAAAGAATCGAAAAAATGAAAAACAATAAAAAGGCGAGTAAATTAATTCCCTGGTTCATTCCGTTAGTAGCAATCATTTTTACGCTGACATCATGGACCTATTCCAGAGTTGTGGTACCGGTAGCTTCCAATTATTCCACCACACCCGATCAAACAGATGACGCTTATAAAGAACCGCAATTTAAAGGTGGTGATGAGGCTATGATCGCATTCATTCAGGAACATATTAAATACCCTGAAGAGTCGAAGTTAAAACAGATAGAAGGCATAGTTTATGTCGGATTTATAGTGCGATCTTCAGGTGAGATAGATAATGTAAAAGTGAGACGGGGAGTTGACCCTATGTTAGATGCTGAAGCTCAAAGAGTCGTGGAACTTATGCCAAATTGGATTCCAGGTGAGAAAGATGGTAAACCAGCTGATGTCGATTACACACTGCCCATAAAATTTCAACTTTAAGCAACTTCCCCGGCTTTATGTCAAATTAAGGCCGGGGTTATTTTAAATGGGCTATAATCTTATCAGCTAGAGTGTGCACATCCAATTGAACCAAAGGATGTCGGCTCTTTTCAAGTAAGTAATATTCACTATTCGGAATGGCTTGAGCGACAGCTTGTGTTTCTGCACAAGTAACCATCTCATCCATATCTCCTAACCCTATGTAACACTTGTTTTTGATTTGAGCAAAGTTTTCAATATCCAAGGCGGCGCCATTTCCAAGGTCAGTCATCATCAGAACCGTTTGTTCCATATTTTTTCGCCAGTTATTGTGTAGACTGTCAAGGTAAGCTGCAAATTTTGGCACCTTCTCTTCAATTTTGGCCGGGTTTAGTTTAGCAGTTTCTACTTTAGAAGTAAGGGGATCCCATTTCAATTTAGTGCCTAAAGACATAATGTCACCGAGCTTATCACCACTGTTAATCGCATATTTATAGGCGACATATCCACCCATTGAATAACCAAAAACTTGCGGTTTATCTAGTTTCCTGGTAGTAATAAAATTGTTGAGGTCTTGTGCAAACAAATCCATAGAAAATGCTTTGTCAGTATTGTTTTTACCATGTCCTGAAAAGTCAAAAGTATGTACGTTGAAATGGGAAGATAATAATGGTGTCAATCGGTTAAATTCAGAGGACGCTCCCAGTGCTCCATGTAGTAAGATGAGGTCACGCATTTTTAGCGGGCTTTTTAAATGAACTATTATTTGCGTAAAAGTGAATCAGAATCAGAGAGATTAACCATAACCAATATCCGTAAGAAAAGTAATCAAAGATAATCCCAAAGAAAAACGGCACCCAAAAAAGAGCGGCAAGTACCGCCATTATTGATAATGCCCATTTTAGAGTAGGCAAATCCTTTTTTAAGTAATGTAATACAACGACAATCAGCACAAGAGGATTGGGAATCATAGCTATGATATAATAGAGTACTTCCCAATCTTCAGAACTGAATATCCCGTCGTCGCCTGGTGCGTAGGTTTGGAAAATAATTTCCCATCCGTAAAGGGTTTGAACGGGCTCAAAAATAGTCGTCATTACCGGTAGGAAAAAACTTAATACATATAGACTCACGGCCCAATTAAACCTGTTCTTCATAAAACTTCGTTGTTGTCGTCTTTTAAATCATCCACAACATCTGTTGAGAATTCAGTTTCATTAGTAATAATCTTATTTAAGCGCGGCTGTAATATCCAGATACCAATAATATTGAACCAGATAAGAAAGAATTCAGCAGCAAAATCGTTAAAGGTGACCTCTCGTTGAAGTTCAACGGATTTCATTGTTTTAGCCGCAAAAAACATGCTGTGAAAAATGCAAAAAATAGAGAATAAATGAAGTGGTGTAATAATGGCAAAAGTTATCCCAATAAATATGGGAAGCTGAGATTGTTCAAAAAAATGTTCGGGGTCTGGATGATTTATAATACTGAATACAAAATATAATATGAGAAACAGAATCAGGATCATATAAATAATCGGAATAAAGAAGAAAATTTTGACCCTTCTGTGCGGAATTTTAACATCTGATGGTAGCTTATTTCGCAATAATTCAATAATTGCCCACTGCCAGCCATAAGTGAAATACATCACATATAACATCATAATTGGTATAATATAAATTATACGCTGAAAGTCTTCTATCTGGGGTTTTTGATTAGATGCAGCTGCGGTAAAGATGGATGAAAACGCCAGGAATTCAAACAGTATCATTCCCCCAAATAAAGCAACAAATATCTGCCAGTGTTTTAAGGTTAATAATGGCTTTAACATAAGGTGAAAATTTTATAAGGTGAAAGATAGTGAAAATGCAGAAGTACGTCTGACAGAAGGAATTATTGTAGCAATAAAAAAGAATTTAGCCGTTTTTATAGTTGTACCTAAAATACACGATTATGAGATTGTTAACTTGCTTTTTTATTCTAGTTGGTTTTGTTTGTAGATCACAAGATGATTCTGACCGTAGTGGACACGAGCTTGGTATTAATTTGAGACCATTAGTTGATGTAGCTTTCTACTCCCAGATGCCATTGTCTTTTGATATGACTTACAGAAAAGTTGTGAAACAAAAATGGGCATTGAGAATAACCCCTGCCTATGAGTTGGTCGAAGATGGGTTCTTAATCGAACCGAGTGGCACCAAAGTTTTTTCTGATCAAGTTGATTCCAACGCTAATGAAATAAGTTATCAAAATACTTTCTACAAATCACATGGAGAATTAAGTTGTTATATTGGATTTGAACGATCGCTTCAATTCAAATGGTCAACGTTAAATATTGGAGCAGGTGTAGCGCCTACATTAGTTATGGGTACGGCTGCTATTTATAATCAAACGTTCAGTAATGATTCGGGTAGTTATTATGAAAATCTTATGTTTAGTTCGTATTGGAATAGCACTAATGATCGAAATTTTAGCCTAAAAATGAGACCGTATATTTCCTGGCAAATTCCTCTAACAGAAAGATTTTATCTCAATGTTCAGACACGTTCAGAAGCCGTGCTGCAATTCTACCGAATTAAACACCCCGAAGATGGGCGCTTGGGAAAATGGACGTCTTTTGAGCTACGAGCTTTACCTGTATTTGGTGAGATAGGTCTGTTTTGGAAACTAGGAAAGTTAGATCCTGATCGTAAACGTTGGAGACCCTTTCAAAAGTGGATAGAATATAATGAGAAACAGTAACGATTAAAGAAGAAACTAAAAAAGCCTGCTCTAATAAAAGAACAGGCTTTTGTTTATTTTAAGATTACAGATAAGGTCACTATAATAACACAACGCTTTCGCTTCTTATCCACTGCACATTTGACCTCACATGCGTTCGGTCGAATGGTTCGGGTTCATCAGCACCTGGCGGCGCTTCTTATCCCGAACACATTTCTCACTGCGTTCGGATGTTTGCAGCTGCGCCATACTTCAAGCAAAGCTTGAGTCTGGACTTATCCACTGCACATCTCACAGCTGTCCGGATCATCCAAAGAACAAGCAATTTCTGCCATTCTTTCTTCTTCCGTTTTGGCTTTTGGTTCTTCAGTAGCTGTTTTGTCCAGCGTAAACTTAATGGCATCAGTGGCAGCTTTTGTTCTGAGGTAGTACATACCCGTTTTCAAACCTGCTTTCCAACCATAAAAGTGCATTGATGTTAGCTTGGCAAAGTTGGCGTTTTCCATGAACAAGTTCAGTGACTGTGACTGACAAATGTATGCTCCTCTATCAGCTGCCTGATCAATAATCACTTTTTGAGAGATTTCCCAGGCCGTTTTGTAAAGAGCTTTGATATCGTCCGGAATTTCATTAATATTTTGAATGGATCCGTTTGATGCCATCAACTTGTTCTTCATGTTGTTATCCCACAAACCTAACTTCACAAGGTCTTTCAACAAGTGTTTATTCACGATAATAAACTCTCCTGAAAGCACTCTTCTCGTGTAGATGTTTGATGTGTAAGGCTCAAAGCATTCGTTGTTACCCAAAATCTGAGCAGTAGAAGCTGTTGGCATTGGAGCAAGTAACAATGAGTTTCTAATACCATGTTCCTTGATCTCTTCACGCAATACATCCCACTCCCATCTATCTGTAGGTTTTACGCCCCACATGTCAAACTGGAAAATTCCTTCTGAAATTGGTGAACCTTTATACGTTTCATAAGGTCCGTCAACTTTTGCCTGATCCTTAGAAGCAGTAAGTGCTGCGTAGTAGATCGTTTCATGAATCTCCTTGTTCAAACGCTTCGCTTCAGCTGAATCAAACGGGTATCTCATTAAAATGTAGGCATCCGCTAATCCCTGAACACCAATACCAATTGGTCGGTGTCTCATATTTGAATTACGTGCTTCTTCAATTGGGTAATAATTCTGATCAATAACCTTGTTAAGGTTCACCGCAAGGTGATAAGCTACCTCAAATAACTTGTTGTGATCAAATTCGTTTTTCTCTGTATCAACAAACTTAGGTAAGGCAATTGACCCCAGGTTACACACGGCAACTTCATCAGGAGCAGTGTATTCCAGGATCTCTGTACACAAGTTAGAAGACTTGATGGTACCTAAATTCTTTTGGTTTGATTTTTCGTTTGCTGCATCTTTGTAAACCATATACGGAGTTCCGGTCTCAATCTGAGACTCAAGGATTTTGAACCAAAGATCTTGTGCTTTAACCGTTTTTCTACCACGACCTTCTTTCTCATACTTAAGGTAAAGTTTTTTGAACTTTTTACCGTAAGCATCTGAAAGTCCCGGGCATTCATTCGGACACATTAATGTCCAATCTCCGTTTGATTCAACTCTTTCCATGAATAGGTCAGAAATCCACATGGCATAGAAAAGGTCTCTTGCGCGTTGCTCTTCTTTACCGTGGTTCTTTTTCAGGTCAAGGAAATCAAAAATATCAGCATGCCAAGGTTCCATATAAACAGCAAAGGATCCTTTACGTTTACCGCCTCCCTGGTCAACGTAACGAGCAGTGTCGTTAAAGACACGCAACATAGGAACAATTCCGTTAGAGGTACCATTCGTTCCTTTGATGTAAGAACCTTTGGCTCTGATATCGTGAATCGACAGTCCGATACCACCAGCAGATTGTGAAATTTGCGCACATTGTTTTAATGTGTCATAAATTCCAGAAATACTATCTTCTTTCATTTGAAGTAAGAAACAAGATGACATCTGTGGTTTAGGTGTACCGGAGTTGAATAGTGTTGGCGTAGCATGTGTAAACCATCCTTCTGACATAGAATTGTAGGTTTTCACAGCTGACGCAATATCTTCTTTGTGGATACCAATTGAAACCCTCATCAGCATTTGTTGTGGACGTTCAACGATTTTGCCGTCGATTTTCAAAAGGTAAGCTCTTTCCAATGTTTTAAATCCAAAATAATCGTATTTAAAATCTCTGTCATAAATGATGTGAGAATCAAAATACTCTGCATTGTCTTTCACAATCTGATAGACATCTTCAGCAATCAACGAAGCATTTTCTCCAGTGATCGGGTCAATGTAATTGTACAAATCATCAATCGTATCCGAGAACGACTTCTTGGTGTTTTTGTGAAGATTTGATACTGATATCCTGGATGCCAGCAATGCATAATCAGGGTGTTCGATTGTTTTTGAAGCAGCTACTTCAGCAGCCAGGCTATCCAGCTCAGATGTGCTAACTCCGTCATAAAGTCCCTCGATAACTTTCATTGCTACCATCTCCGGTTGAACCATACTGTCCAATCCGTAGCATAGTTTCTTTACTCGCGCGGTAATCTTATCAAACTTTACCGGCTCTTTTCTTCCGTCTCTTTTAACTACATACATAATTACGTCCTTGGTTTGCTGCCTGCCCCTAGAGGAAGGCAATTTTTTCATTACCAGACATTTTGACTGTGCCCAATATCCAGTATTGAAAGGGGGTTTAAAAAAGGTTAATATCTAAAAGTCCTCATCCAATGAGAAGGTTTGGTTTTCTCCACTATTCATAACACCTGCTTTTTGGTATTCAGCAACACGCTTCTCAAAGAAGTTTGTTTTACCCTGAATACTGATCATATCCATAAAGTCAAATGGATTTGTAGAGTTGTACACTTTGTCACATCCCAGTTCAGAAAGTAGTCTATCCGCAACAAATTCAATGTATTGCGTCATCAACTCAGCATTCATCCCAATCAACTTAACAGGGATAGCATCAGTTACAAACTCTTTTTCGATCTCCACTGCATCAGTGATGATCTTTGTTACCTTATCCTTGGTAAGCTTGTTTACCAGGTGGTTGTTGTATAATAAGCAGGCGAAGTCACAGTGTAGCCCTTCGTCTCTTGAAATTAGCTCGTTGGAGAAGCTTAGTCCCGGCATCAATCCTCTTTTCTTTAACCAGAAGATTGAGCAGAACGAACCTGAAAAGAAGATGCCTTCAACAGCAGCAAACGCAATTAATCGCTCAGCGTATGATCCTTCATCAATCCATCTCAACGCCCAGTCCGCTTTTTTCTTTACACAAGGAATAGTATCTATTGCATTAAATAGATAATCTTTATCCTTACCTTCTTTTATATAGGTATCTATAAGTAGTGAATAAGTTTCCGAATGAATATTTTCAATAGCGATTTGAAATCCATAAAAGAATTTCGCCTCTGTGTATTGTACTTCTGCCAAAAAGTTTTCTGCCAAATTCTCGTTTACAATTCCATCAGAAGCCGCAAAGAAAGCAAGCACATGTTTGATGAAATGGCGTTCGTCATCATTTAATTTCTCATTCCAGTCAACAAGATCCTGAGCAAGATCAATTTCTTCAGCTGTCCAAAAACTAGCCTCCGCCTTTTTGTAAAATTGCCAAATGTCATCATGTTGAATTGGAAATAAAACAAATCGTTCGTTGTTCTTTGCTAAAATCGGTTCTGTTGCTTCTGCCATGTCTCTCTTTTCTCTTTTAAAATTTTTAATTCAATTCTCGCCTATTGAACATTTTCTAAATGTTAGTCAACTTGAGCTTTTATCGTCTGTTCCCAGACTAAAAAATGAAGTTGATTTTTGGTAGGTAAATCGGTGAGACAAAACTTGTGATTTTTCTAAAAAGACACAATCTAATTTAATCCACAATCACCCCTTACTTATCAACAATTGCTGTTCCGGGTAGTCCTCAAAACACCTAAAACACTGGTGATTTGATGATTAACACTCGTTTAACAATTTCTCATTACTCGTTTTCCAACCTTCTTCCTGGTTTCAATTTTTCAATTCCCCTACACCGCCCGTTGGCAGGTATTTTGTTTGGAATTGGATTTACAATTTAAGGACAAACACAGATCGAAATCAAGTAAATAGGATTATTAATTTACTCACAAAGGCATGTTAAAAATTAATCCTAAATTTAATGGTAACATTGTCAGATTAAATTACTATATAGTGATAAAAAATCAGCTTCAGATAATTACCAGTGCAACACTGGATATCTTCTACCCAAACCACTGTGAAAT
Organism: Crocinitomicaceae bacterium; assembly: GCA_014762645.1. Taxonomy (GTDB): domain Bacteria; phylum Bacteroidota; class Bacteroidia; order Flavobacteriales_D; family Crocinitomicaceae; genus Paracrocinitomix. Next base: position 7,501 of record JABURP010000056.1, on the reverse strand, counting down.
TTGTGGAGTTGATCTCAATCTAAACGAAAATCACCTTTGCCTTTCATGTTTGTATGATCTGCCATACCTCTATAATATTAAAGAGCAACAAAAATCATTGAACCAATTGTTCTGGGGAAGAGCTGATGTTGCCAATACATATAGCCTGTTCAATTATCAGAAAGGGAACCAAGTGCAGGATATTCTCCACCTTATTAAGTACAAGAGTAAAACAAAAATGGCCGAATTCTTTGGCGAAAAACTCGGTGAATCCATACAAAAGTATGAACCGATAGATTACATTCTGCCTGTACCACTACATCCCAAGAAATTAAGAAAAAGAGGATTTAATCAGTCGACATTAATTGCAAAAGGGATGGAACGTGTAATGAATGTCAAGGTGAATGAAAAAATTCTGAAAAGAGTACAACACAATCCTTCCCAAACTACGGTTACAAAATATGATCGCTGGGAAAATGTACGGTCCATTTTTGAAGTAAGAAAATCAAAAAAAATTGAAGGTAAACACGTTTTGGTGGTTGATGACGTGTTGACAACCGGAGCAACCATAGAAGCATGCCTAAAACAACTGTTGCAAGTTGACGGTTGTAAAGTAAGTGTTGCTACCTTAGCAGCTCGTGTCTGAAAAAAAATATATCATTATTGGATGGGGTCTCGCCGGGTCAACGCTAGCCTGGCAATTTTACTTGGAAGGTGTGCCTTGCACAGTCTACGACTCTCGAGAAAACCACTGTTCGCGCGTTGCTGCAGGAATGATCAATCCAATCGTGTTTAAACGTCTGACAAAAGGTTGGAAAGTTGATATATTAATGCCTTATGCAAAAGGATTTTATTCAAAGGTAGAGGAGACATTAGGTGTTTCCTTGTTGTCCAATAAAAAAATCGTCAGGGTATTTTCTTCGGTAGAAGAACAAAATAATTGGGCCTCTCTTGAAGGGGATGGAAGGTTTGATGCCTACCTGAACCCGGTAGATGACCTGGATCACCCTCATGTTAATGCACCTTTCGGAGTTGGCAAAGTAAATTCACTTGGGAATTTGGATATTAACCTGTATCTGGATAAGTCCAAAGAATTCCTTTCAGAAAATGGAGTTGAATTTATAAACCGTCCATTTATGTCAAAGATGTTGGATAGGGATGAATATATTTATTGCCAGGGGTATAAATTGACCATGAATCCGTTTTTTCAACACCTAAAGTTAAAACTGGCGCATGGTGATGTCCTGACGATTAAAGCACCGGATTTAAAATATGACGATATCCTGAATAAAAATATGTTTGTACTTCCATTGGGTGACGATCTGTACCGGATAGGATCTACCTATAACTGGGAGATGACAGAGCCTGTGCCAACAGAGGCAGGTAAGAATGAATTGCTGGAGAGATTGCGATCTTTTTGCAGTTTTGACTTTGAAATTGTCAGCCATGAAGGAGGTATCCGTCCAACAGTTCAGGATCGTCGTCCGCTTTTGGGGACACATCCGGTAAGAAAGGGCATGCATGTTTTTAATGGGTTGGGCACAAAAGGTGTTTCCATAGCTCCTTATTATGCCAACATGATGTTTAATTATTTGGTAAATAATAAAGATTTGGACCCTGAAGTAGACATCAACCGATTCAAAAAACATTTTATGCGTAATTTTGTATAATTAAAAATCAAAATAAATAATATGTACCCACCAGAGTTAACAATGCCAATGAAAGAAGAATTGGTCAGTGCAGGATTCAAAAGCCTTGAATCCATTGAAGATGTTGATAATGCTATCAACAAAGAAGGGACCACACTTCTGGTGATCAATTCAGTTTGCGGATGTGCCGCCGGGACAATGCGTCCGGGTGTGTTATTGTCTACAAAACACGATAAGTTACCAGGTAATATGGTTACTGTATTTGCAGGTGTAGATAGTGAAGCAACTGAACAAGCCAGAAAATATACTTTGCCATACCCTCCTTCATCACCATCAATTGGATTATTTAAGGACGGAACCTTGGTGCACTTTATTGAAAGACACCACATTGAAGGAAGATCTGCAGAAATGATTGCAGATAACCTCAAAATGGCCTACGACGAATATTGTTAGATAGTGGAACGGGCATTCAACATTGAATGCCCGGTTTTACTTTCATTTCTATGAATAATTCCCTCAAGTTTGTACTCGTATTCATAGCATCAGTCAGTTTGATGTTCATGATTTTTTATTTCTATCCGGCAAAAATTTTTGATGTCAAGCTTATAGGGAAGGTTGCTGAAGAGGCTACAGAAGTCCACTTAACTGCTTTCTTGGGTCTGGATCACGAATTTAAAAATGAATTAGCAGTGACCCACGTTGAAATGGAGCGAAAGCTAGCTGGGTGGATGATTATGTTTATCTGTTTTATTGGCTTACCGACCATGATTGCGTATCGCCTGACACTGGATAAAAAGAAATCGTCTGCTGAAGAACAAAATTAGCGGATTGAAACCTTCACCCCTTATTTTCTCGTACACAAGGCAAACCCTAATATCATGAAACAATATTTGTTAATTGGTTGTTTGGCGCTATTGGCTTGCGAAGGAAAACAAGTCATTCATAAGAATGATCGTTCGGAAACGGCAGTTGTTGAACTAACAAACCCCGATAATGTTGCAGCACCTGAAAAACCAGATAGAAGTGTTTATATCAATGAGAAAATTGCTGCAAATGTAGATTTGAAGTTTGGTGAATTTGAAAAATCTGTTTATGCAAAAGTGGGTGAAGAACAATACAAAGTGAAAGTATACGAAGGAACACTAATGAAAGCATCCGGCGCGGATGGAGGATTCAGTCTACGCTTCTCTCCTTATGATAAATACGATTATGCTACTGAGCGCGTGATCAAGAGCAATTACAAAGAAAATCTAAATGTTTTATTGAGCAAAGAGCAAAATGATGTGCTGGGTTATGTAGATTATACAGATGAAACCAACAACCTCGCCTGGGATTATTTTGAGAATTTATTCACGGTATATTATTACGAAAAAGAAGGAAAGAATTATCCGCTCAACTTTGTGAACCAGGGTAAAACTGAATGGGACGGGTAGGTAACAGGAGTTATGTCTTTTTTAGAATTATTATCCCTAAATTAAAATCAGCCGCAGCATTTATTACCGATTTGAATTCTTTGAAGAAAGATCTATCTATTAGTGTTTTAGCATAGAACTCCTTGATTGTAACCACAGCATAGTTGTCATGGATTGTAGCTTCTGATACGAACTGTGCGAGTATATTTTCCCCATCCTCCTCTTTAAATTGTTTGTTGAAATTAAGATTTTCCTGACCAAGGTAGGTATACCCTTCGGGGAACTGAATTTTTATATTATATATATAGGTTTTATTATAACTCTGTACAATATCTTGTATCCGTGTGTTATCATAAAACGCATCTTGAGAACCAATCAATGAACCAACTTTTAAGATTACTTTATCCGCAGCAAATTCCATAAAGGTATTACTAACGACGGTAGCATTGTAGGCACGTTTACATTCATAGTCTTGACAATAGGATAAATCTCCCCACTCATGTTCATTGACCATTTTCATCTCTTTTATTTCTGCATCCGGATAACGCCAAAGAATAATGTTGTGCAGTTCTTCTTGTTTTTCTTCAGCAGTTTCTGAGTAGTATAGATCCGAATTATAGCTATATGCGTATTGTCCGGTACAAAACCCTTCTATGTCGAATATTGATTCTTTCTCCGAAATATTTGGTGAGACATTTATATTCATGCTATTAACGTTCGCTGTATGACTTTTAGAAGGAATAACTTTAAATGAGGCTTTAGTTTCATTTCGTTTGTTTGAATCATAAAGCACAACAGCATTGTTACCAATTAATTCATACGGGATAAGACCTACCTGTGCTAATTGTCTATTTGGGGCTATATAAGTATTGAGTTCAGGGATATAAATTAAATATTGTTGAAGAGCGTATGGAGAATAGCGAGTAGTATCAAACCAACGATCATATTTGCTGCAGGTTCTAAGGACTTGGTAATCTATGTCTGCCTCTTTAAAAAAAGCACCGAATAACATTGTCATTCCGAGGCCGTCTGCTTTATTGTCATACAAAATATGAGTTAAGTCATGCCCCATTAAACTGTAAGAAGTCAAGTAATAATTCTTCTTAATATGTTTATTAATGTTTTGAACTGTAGCCAATTTGGTGTCACTGACAAGATTATTTTTGTTCAACTCATTATTAACTGTAATTTGATGGACAGCCTTAAATTGAAAGTGCTTTTTCATGGAGTATCTTTTGTAGTTAAAATAGCTGTCTTTAAATTCTCCAAAATTCGTCAACACGGGAGACCTGTATTCGATAAAGGGTTGATTTGCCCTATAAGTTGAGTATAATTCATCTTTAATAGGGGTCATATTTTCACAAACTAAACTCGTACCATAACTAAAATATGTTGACTGGAAGTTTGCATTATAGGCATAAGGGACTTTTTTATTGCTCTTATAATTCAAAAGAAAATATGCTTTTTTTGTTGGGTATTCGTTTTCATATCGTTCAATCCCCATTGAAAACAATGGATATGAAATGGTGTATGAAAATTCAATTTGGCAGCCTACAGTAGCCCCTTCGATTGCTACAAGGGTTACATCATTATCTGAATAATTATGTTTTGTTTTGATATTATCTTCATTTATTTCTTTGACTGTGCCATTTGGTAGTATACTACGTGCGTTAATTTCAATTAACTTGCCCTTACTTCCTATTGGTACTACAACCTTATTAAATTGATTTAAACTACCCTGTGAATTGATGTGAACAATCTTGTGGCGAGTAATTTTTACGTAGTCATACACTTTAAATTCGTCTGGTTCGAAATTAATAAAACGATTATCCTCTAAAATAATGGCATCCTGGTGTTGATATTCTTCATCAATTTGGTCAATAAATGTTGGATGTGAACGCCAAAAAACCGTGTCAGGAATTTTAGACCAAGTTATTGTTGACACAGTCAATAAAAAAAGTAATAGTTGGATACGAAACATGTCTAAGATTTTATTTCAACGGCAGTAGAGTATACATCCTTTACACCTTTAACAAATGAATTCCATTCATCAAATTCTTCTGGTTTAATCAAAAGTCTATCAATCTGAATTTCCCGATAATAATGTAATGAATTGTCCTTTAGTTTATACTCAGCTTTGATGCTTCCTACGTCAAATTTTTCTTCGACTTTCTCTGGAACAACAAGCACAGAATCTGTCGAATTCAGAATCAAAGCAACTTCACTTTTTAGCATTTTTTTATATTCTAACTCGTAACTCTGATTTCGATTATTTTTAATAGTAGTATTCGCAAGAGGTTTTGTTAAATTAAGGTTCACGAATTTGGAGGATCCCAATTGTTTAACATATCGCGGTATTTCAAACTCATAATTGATTCTGAGTTGGGCACGATCAACTAGTGTGTCTATGCTGTAATTCTCTAATTGATATTTTGGGTTCCCTAAACTCAAATAATCTTTAAAAAAACTCTTATGGTCAGAGATAGACTGGTTATAATAATATTGAAATTTTGCATATTCAAAAAAATTAATTGTCTTTGAAGCATTGCCTTTAAGACTGTTTCCAATCACCTTAACATTAATTGAGTTGTCGATAACACAGTTCTCCGGATCATATTTTGGCACTCTATAAATTGAATATCCATCATTCACTCCTTTGTAAAAAACCTGTTTGGACAAAATGAATGCAGAAGGTACTCCAAATGGGGTATGTGCACTTGTGGCATCTAACACATAAATACTATCTTCTATAAAAGCAATTGTAACCATATGATTATCTACTGTGGGATCTGGTAGGTCTTCATATTCGTAGGGACGTTTTCTGGTCCCAACCCATGCTCTTCTTGCGTCTATGTCTGCAAAAGTCAACATGGTGTAAAGCAAATTACTCATATCCTTACAGTCACCATATTTTTTATTGCAGACTTCACTCGCCGGATAAGGAATGAATCCTCTCCAGCCATCTTCTATTGCGATATATCGAATGTTATCTTGTACCCAATAGAATATTCGCTCAGCTTTTTCTCTCTCATCTTTACTTCCTGCAATAATTTTTTTAGTTAATTGAAGTAAATCTGTTGAATCGACTTTAGGTATGCGATCTAGAAATGATTGATACCAGTTAAACAAATCATCTAGATCACTCAAAACACTAACTTGCTCTTCTTCTGTTGTATAATTTTTGATATAAGCTATTAAATGTGTAGCCGAATGAGAAAACCCTGGTGAGTTTGGTTCTTCATGATAAGGTTCAATATTGGAGAGATTCCAGGTGTGCTTTGTTTCTCCTTTGTCAAGTGTTTCTTTTGTATAAACAACATCATCTTTCTGATCGCCATATAATACCCAACCGATATTTATTTCTGGGTCAACAGTTATTGTATAAGTGGCCTTTTTCACAGGGTAGTAATCTGTGAAATAAAAGTTTTGCATGAAATGAGGGTCAGATAGATCAACTTGATACTCAAGGTGCGTATATCCACCAGGTTCCACTTCTTTAAATGGGATTGAATAATAGTAGTTATCTTCATAAAAAACACCATTGGAGAAGTAACTTTCCTTGTCAATGTTACTGAACTTCACTTCATATTTAATGAATTTCCCAGGTCGGTTACTTTTTGGTTTACCAACGTGAGCTTTTATCTTTTTGATCTCACTAAATGAACGCGTGAAAATATATTCCTCCGTCATAGAAGGATTACTCTTAACATTATAGAATTTACGTTCTTGGATAAAGTGATGGACTTTTAACTTACCACGCTTTAAGGTCAACTCTACATCTTCATTTTTAAAGCTGTAATATATTTTAGGGTCATTACTTTGACAATGTCCATGGAAGTAGAAATGACTAAGTAGAAATAAAAAAATAATCGGTATAAATCTGGACATTTTGGGCTAATTGTATTGCTAAATATATAAAAAACGTTGACTTTAGCATTAATGGATAAACCAAACTCTTTACGAGTGTTCTCTCAAAGTTAGCCTTAAAATTAATTTTACTTTTGATGGAATTAATAGTAATAAACTGAATGGGATGGGTAAAACCGGTTGCTAATTAGCACTTTTGCGATTTAACTTGAAGTTCTCTCCCAGAATGAGTTGATAATCCATACCAACCTCTTCCATTTCCAGGTCATCTTCATCAAATGACCACGTTATACTGATTTCTTTCTCATCCGTCAGTTTATTGAGTTGCTTGAATATGTCCAGAAGTATACTCGACGTAGAGGTGTTAAAGTACTCAAGATGAAGTTCAGCCTGGATTTTCCCCGTGTCCGAATGCATTAGTTCTAACAGCCAATCTTTAAACGGAACGAAAAAGTCTCTGGCATCTTCAGGTATACAAACTCCTTTAATGGTAAATTGTCCATTTTCTAAATCGCCTTTTATTTCAGGCGTTTTATGTGTCGCTTTTACTATGAGTTCTTCCATGGTGAGTTAATTGTACCTTTTTTGTTGAAA